>JAKOXM010000043.1 GCA_029781095.1 Bacteroidota bacterium | reverse complement strand
CGAATATCTCGTGTTTTGCCATGAAACAGGCAAACGTGCCCCGGAATGGATAGAAGAAGGAAGTAAATATCATATAAAAACCGGGACCGATTCCCATTATAAAAGGGAAGGCATCGGGGAGGAATTTTCCGGTCATCCTGTGGTAGGCATCTCCTGGCACGACGCAGTTGCCTACTGCGACTGGCTTGTGGGTAAAACCGGCCAGAACTGGCGCCTGCCAACCGAGGCCGAGTGGGAATTCGCAGCTCGCGGTGGAAATCAAAGCCAAGGCTATATATATGCCGGAAGCGACAAGTTAAAAGATGTAGCAGAGTGCTGATTACTTCTTTTTCTTTTTAATTTAATATATATGCCGGAAGCGACAAGTTAAAAGATGTAGGGTGGTACAGTGGAAACAGTAATGGTAGCGCAAAGCCTGTAGGCAGGAAAATACCAAACGAATTAGGCCTTTATGATATGAGCGGCAATGTCTGGGAATGGTGCGCCGACTGGTATGACGACTATCCGTCTGAGCATCAAATAAACCCGAAAAGCCCTGACATCGGCTCCGTCCGCGTCATACGCGGCGGCTCGTGGGGCGACGACGCGGGCCACTGCCGCGTCTCCTACCGCAACTATTACGGGCCTGCCAACCGGAGCAACAATGTTGGCTTCCGGCCTGCCAGGACAGTAAAATTTTGATTTTTTACCTTTTTACCTTCTGCAAACACTCATAGCACAAGGGGGCATGCGACAGCATGACCCCTTGTGTATTACATATATACGCAGCATGAGCCCGTATATATATAAAGGATCGCATGAAGGATATATTGGATTTTTTGAAGTTTTCAGGAAAACCGTCTCGTATATATCGGTCGTATATATAGGAAAAGTAAAAAATTTTATAGCAACAAGCGTATGCATCTCCGCATTTTCACTTTGCCGTTCGATCCGGTTCTGGAAGGTTTTCCCGACGAAATCGTGTCGGAATTTTGTCTGAACAAGCGGGTGCACAAATTAGACGCGCAGTTTTTTCAGCAGGAAGGGAAGACTTATTGGGCAGTATCGGTGCATTATGAAATATTGGCCAAAGGAGAGGACAAAACCCGCGACCTCGACGAAAACCAAAAACTGCTGTACGAGCGCCTGCGCGAGTGGCGCAAAGAGACTGCACACAAGGATGGCATCCCCGTATACCTCATCGCCACCAACCAGCAACTGGTGGAGATCGTACGCCGCAAAGTGAAAACGTTGGAGGGTATGAAAGGTATCAAAGGACTAGGCCGGGGCAAAATGGAACGATACGGCCGCCAGTTACTTGCCGTGGCGATGGTATTTTACGATACGCAAAAATCGGCGCAAGAACCGCCAATCGAACAACCGCCATACTGACAAACGAAGCATACGCCGAAAGCATATTGCCTATGCCCGCTATCCATGACTTTCCCATCTTCGATCAATGGTACCAGGCCTGCGACTGGATTTTGCAGACCTGCGACCGCATGCCCAAACACACGCGCTTCACGCTGAGCGGCCGCATCGCCAACCTCGCGCTGGACGTGACGGCGCTGCTCACTGAGGCCATTTACCGGAAAGACCGGGCGGAACTGCTGCGCCGGGTCAACCTGCTCCTCGAGCAGTTGCGTATCTTTTTTCGCCTGGCCAAAGACCGGCGATACATCAGCCTTACCCAGTATGAGTTTGCCGCCGCCGCCATCAACCAATGCGGCAAAATGACCGGCGGCTGGCTCAAAACCTCCGCAGCATGAAAAGAACCGGCCACCTGTTCGATACGGCGACCTCTTTTCCGCACTTGCTGGCATCCTACCGAAAAGCCCGCAGCGGCACCCGCAAAACGGGTCGATTGTGCGCTTTCACCTTCCTTCTGGAAAAGGAACTATTTCAATTGCAGGAAGTATTGCGCGATGGAACCTATCAGCCGCGCCCCTATCGCTATTTTGAAGTGCGCGACCCAAAACGCCGCACCATCGCCGTAGCCGACTTCCGCGACCGGGTGGTGCACCACGCCGTGGTGGGTGTGCTGGAACCGATTTTTGAACGCTGCTTTATCGGCGATTCGTACGCTACGCTCAAAGGGAAAGGAACACACCTCGCCGTTTTTCAGGCGCAGCGCTACCTGCGCCGACATGGCTGGTTCCTGAAAGCCGACATAGAACAGTATTTCGACTCCATCGACCATGCGATTTTGCTCGAACAGGTAGCCCGAAAAATCAAAGACCGCCGCCTGCTCGATTTGATTGCCCGCATCTTAGCCAACGGCGGCATCGCAGGCCGGGGGCTGCCCATCGGAAACCTGACGAGCCAGTTTTTTGCCAACGTGTACCTCGACGGCTTCGATCACTGGGTAAAAGAACAACTCAAAATCCGGTATTACATCCGCTACATGGACGACTTCGTGTTGTTTCAGCCGGAAAAAACGCCCTTGAAAGCGCTCCGGGCAGCCGTGGAAGATTGGTTCGCCGAACACCTTTATTTGCGCCTCAAACCCGGCGCCACATTCATCAACAACGCCTCGAACGGCCTGCATTTTCTCGGTACACGCGTTTTCCCGGCGCTCATCCGGCTTCACCCGGAAAACGCCCGCCGCGCCGGCCGGAAATTGGCACTCAA
>JAKOXM010000023.1 GCA_029781095.1 Bacteroidota bacterium | reverse complement strand
AATGGAACGATGCGCAAAGGCGAGCAGATCGATTTGTACATTATGCAGGACAAACCAAGAGAATGCGGCACGGACGGGCAGTGATCGGTTGTTGTATTGCCGAAATTGTCGCATTGTTTAAATGCATTGAAAATCAAATAATTAACCATCAACTCAACCATGGATATAACGGTACAGGAACTCCGCCAGAAACTCGAATCGGGTGAAAAATTCGTCTTTATTGACGTGCGTGACCCCTGGGAATACGAAGAATTCAACCTCGGCGCCCAGTTGTTGCCCCTTGGCGAACTGATGAACCGCATCTGGGAACTGGAAGAACATAAAAACGACGAAATCGTCCTTCACTGTCGTTCCGGTTCGCGCAGCGGTATGGCCCAAAGTATCTTGCAGGGTTCGGGATTCACCAACGTGCGCAATCTTACCGGTGGATTGATCGCCTGGCAAAGCGCCTTCGGCGCTACCAGGCCCTGATAAACAGCCGCTTATGCAAAAATGTCCGTTCCTGATTGCCTGTTGCCTGTTGCTGCTAGCCGCCTGTTCGGGCGTACGAACGGAGCGTTACTTTCCCGATGTCCCTAAAAACGACAAACGCCCGCAACTCGACCGCAGTTGTGCCGACTGGAGGGCTTATCTGCCGGACACCGCTCACCCCCAATACCTGCCCATGCGCTTCCTGCGCGTCAATTTCCACATTCTCAACAGCCGCGACAGCAGCCACAACTTCCGCCCCGCCGAAGCGCGCAGTTTCTTCAGGCGCCTGCTGGAAGTTGCCAATGCCCGGCTGGATACAAACGTGCGCAACTGGCGCTCGCCCGAAGGCACGGAGATATTGCCGCGCCGCTATCGCTACGTGCTTACTCCCCAGCCCGGCGACGACGGCTTTTACTTTCATTTCGACGATTCGCTGTATTATTTTATTTCGCAGGGGAAAAACCAGAACAACTATACCCGAACCGTCATCGACAAATACGCCGTCGGCAAAGACTCGATCATCAATATTTTTGTGATGGTGCATCCCGACGACAGCATCAAATCGCCGACTTATCGTGCTAACAGTCAAGGCATTGCGCTCGGAACTTCACTGAAAATGGCCGGTTTGTTCGAAAAAAAAGAACCGCCCGAAAACTTCTCCGGCCTGCTCAACCACGAGGTCGGCCACATCCTCAATCTCAGCCATGCCTGGACGGAAGACGGCTGCCCCGACACCGACAATCATCCCAACAAATGCTGGGACTGGACGCCCGAACCGCCCTGCCGCGATCAGGCCACCAACAACATGATGGACTACAATGCCTATCAGATAGCGCTTACCCCATGCCAGATAGGCCGTGTTCACGCGGTTTTTGCCAATGAACGAAGCCCTGTCCGGCGCTGCCTTGTGCCCGTCTGGTGCAGCCGAAACCCTGCAAAAGACCTTGTCATCCGGGATTCCGTCGCGTGGACTGGCGCGCGCGACCTCGAAGGCAACATCACCGTAGCTTCCGGCGGCACGCTGCTGCTCACATGCCGTGTCTCGATTCCGGCAGGCGGGCGCATCACCGTTCAGCCCGGCGGCAAACTGTTGCTCGACGGCGCGCGCCTGCATAATGCCTGCGGCCGTGAATGGCAGGGAATATTTATCGAACAGAAAAACGGACTGAGCGGAACAGTCATCTCGCTGAAACCACCCGTATTGGAAAATTGCCCCGCCGAAAAACCGCCGGGCAGGCAAAAATTGAACAATAATGGCTAATGCAATGCCGGTGTCCGCAATGAAATAATGCTAACTTCGTTCCAGTAAATCTCCGAATTCCTCATCCATTTCTATCTTGTCCAGACGAATTTGACATGAAAAACTATCGTATCGCATCCCTGTTTATCCTGTTGTTTATAGCCTTCTTCACGCCTGCCTGCAAAACAAAAAGCGGCTGCGAAGCCACCGAAAGTCTGAAACCTAAAATGACGAAAGGCGGCCAACTGAAATCGGGTAAAAAGCGGGATGCCGGTCTGTTCCCGAAAAAAATGGCGAAGAAAATGAAGAAGTAGCGGATACCGGACAGTTGCCGCTTTGCCGACACTTCGCATGATTTATTATCCCGATTGAGGGTTTTTAGATGAACGAAATTGGTTCATAGAAAAAGGCTGCGTAGTTTTCGCGTTTCTTTTTGCCGAATTCCGCATTAGTTCTTTTTCAACTTGTTTTCCTATGAACCGAGTACTACTCCTGTGCTTGCTCCTGAGCGCCCATGCATACGGAGCCGGGCTTCCGCCTTTTACAATTTCCTCAACTGTCGGCATTTGCAACCCGGCCATCGACACTGTTCCTCCTCTGATTTTCTGCCCTGTAAACGATACTGTACAGGCCTTGCCCGGCGATTGTGAGGCCATGTATAACTATATCGTCGGTTACGACGACGACCAGCCCAATCCCATACTGATTCAGCTCGGCGGTCTCGCCTCGGGCGGCTTTTTCCAGATCGGAACAACCACCAATACCTACCTGGTGACCGACCAGGCGGGCAATACCTCCACCTGTTCTTTTACCGTTACGGTGCAGCATTTTCAGTCTGCCCTCACCTGTGAGGTACTGGTACAGGTACCGTTGAACCAGAACTGCATGGCCCAGATCGGGGCGGCGCAAATTTTGAACGAACCGTATGGATGCCCCTCGGTATACAACGTTCAGATAGACAAAACACCGCCTTTCGGAAACGGCCCCTGGGTGCCTGCTAACCTGGGGCAAGGCGATATCGGGAAAACATACACGGTTCGCGTGACCGATCCGACCAACGGAAATAATTGTTTCGGCAGCATTGAAGTAACCGACACTTTACCGCCCGCCCTCGTATGCACGGATATCACCATACCATGCGTCGTCATTAACACGATACCCGCTTTTCTGAAAGACAGCCTGGGTATAGCCGCCGCAATACCGCCGGCGCCCGATGCCTGCGGAGGGCAGGTAACGCTCAATTTTGTCGATACCTACCTGACAGAAGACTGTTTGACCGGATACACTGAAACCATAAAGCGTCTCTGGATTGCCAAGGATGAGCTGAATAATGTGACGAATTGCACCCAAAATATTCACCTGACAGAGATCCATGGCGCCGATATACAGCTGCCGCCGGATATTTCCCTGGATTGCAAAAACCCCGATCTTTCGACAGATCATACCGGGCTGCCATTTTTCATGTTTGGCAGTAAAAAATTCACCGATCTGTGCTCGCTTGATGTCAGTTTTAACGATTCCATCGCACAGGTTTGTCCGGGCTCCATGCAACTTTTCCGGACATGGACATTCGTTGAGTTTTGTAATGGATTCCAAACCAATAAATTACAAATTATTGATGTACAGGACAACAAAGGTCCCGTTATCAACTGCGACACCAGTCTGATCGTTTTTGTCCCCGGAGCCAACTGCGTCGGCGAGGTAGACCTGCCACCCGTAACGCTGAGCGACAACTGCTCGCCTATTGCCTACCTCGCTGCGTTATGGACGGCGGATGGAGTAACGGATACCCTCGTCGGTACGCTGGACAGCGCTGCTACGGCAGGCTCCTTCAGCACGATCCCGGATTTTCCGGTGTATACCACCACGGTCACTTACCTGGCCATGGACAGTTGCGGCAACACCGGCATCTGCAATCTGCTGCTTACGGTGGCAGATTCGGCCGCGCCGTTTGCGGGCTGTTTTCCTTTGATCATTGCGCAACTGACACCTGACGGGAGTTATGCGCTCGGCGCAGATACGCTCGATTTCAATTCTGACGTCTCCTGCAACCAGCAGCTGTATTATAAAGTGCGGAGGGTGATCTCCAATCCTTCCTGTCTGTCCAGCGACCAGTTTGACGATTCCGTGGTTTTTTGCTGCGCCGATATTGGAGATACGGTCGATGTGATATTGCGCGTCTACGACATCCCGATCCCCGACGGCCCCGTTTCGAGTGATTTTGCGCTGAGCCAGTCGAGCAACTGTTCCTTCAAAGTGATCGTAGTGGATACGATACCCGCTCAATGTATCGCCCCGCCGGATGTAACGGTTTCCTGCGTCGACTTCGACCCAACGCTGTCGTCGTACGGCGTTATAACACAATCCTGTGGGGTGGACTCCGTATCCGTGAGTTCGGACATTTCTCCCTTCGACCCGACTTGTTCATTTCAAACCCTGCTGCGCACCTTCCAGGTTTTTGACCAAAACGGTCAGGGTTCGCCCTGCACCCAACACATCACCATCACCTACCCCCAGGATTATTTTATCAAATTCCCGGACGACGTGATCGTGACGGCCTGCAGCGGCTCAGGCCTGTACGGTGAGCCGGGGTTTCAAAATAACGGTTGCGGTCAAATGGTGGCGACTTATACCGACGAAATATTTACTGTCGTACCCGATGCCTGCCAGAAAATCGAACGTACCTGGCTGGTTTACAACAGTTGTGCCTACGATTCTGCCGGTTCGTTTGTGACCGTTCCAAATCCGAACCCCAATGCTGTTACAAACAGTCCGCAAAACCTTCCCGGCCCCATTGTATCGCCTCCCGGCACACCCCTGCCCTGGACGGCAACGGTAGTCAAGATAAATCCCGTCGACCCTATTGCAACGGATTTCAGCATTTTCTGGACGCCCGGCGCCAATGCTTACAAATACAAGCAGATCATCAAGATCATCGATACCCAGAAACCTGAAGTCGATTGCCCGGCCGGGCCAATTGTTTATGGCGATACCACAGTCAACGACCCGCTGCTGTGGAACCAGTCATACTGGTACGACCAGGTTACCGGGTCACACGACCTGTGCGAGGGCGATTCACCGTTGACGATCACCGCCACAGATTCATGTGCAGGCGAAAATGTGATGATCAGTTTTGTTCTGTACCTCGATCTGGACGGTAACGATACCACGGAAACCGCAGTTGTCAGCAGCAATCTGCCCCCTGCCGGTACCGTCAATTACAACAATGCCTCCAACCCGAATTTCTCCGGCGGAACACCCCGGGTGTTCGACGGCCGGCCCGTGGCGTCAAACCTCGTGTATCATTTTGCCATGCACCAAACCACTTCCGGGAATACCCGCACGGCATCCGTGCAGTGGAAAACGGCAGACCAGCTCATGTCTGTACCCGGCAACCCCTTCGGCCAGCCCGGTATCCCGCCCCAACTGCCCCATGGAAAACATAAGATCAAGTGGACGGTGACCGACGAATGCGGAAACGAGAAGACTTGCGAGTATGTGTTTGAAATAAAGGACACGAAAGCCCCCGTAATAAGTTGCCTGGACACTTTTTCCGTCAATATGACATCCATCAAGATAGTTCCGGTTGCCGTTTACGATATTTTGCAGACTGCCGAGGATAACTGCACGCCACCCACGCCCTTTTCAAATGATCAAAACCTCCTTGCATATTCTATCCGGAAATCCGGTAACGGGACAGGCTTCCCGGTTGACTCTCTTGACAACCCGGTAGCAACAATCCAATACTCATGCGATGAATTGGGTACCCAAACCGGAGAACTTTGGGCGCGCGACCTGGCGGGGAATACCTCATTTTGCACTTTCACTGTCGCAATTGATGACCCGAACTCGTACTGCAGCCCTCTTGCCCTGAATATCGGAGGAACGATAAAAACCGAAGCCGACACCAGTGTTACAAATGCCATGGTTACGTTTGTTGCTATGCAACCTCCCGTAGATTCTACAGTTCTGACGGACGGACAGGGCATCTTTCTTTTTGAAAGCATTTTTCCCGGCGGTACCTATACCCTCACCCCCTTCAAAGACGACAATCCGCTCAACGGCGTTTCCACCTTTGATCTTTTGCTGATCAGCAAACATATTCTGGACATTCAGGCTCTGGATTCGCCATACAAGATCATTGCCGCCGACGCCAATAAATCCGGGTCCGTCACTACTTTCGACGTGGTGGAAATACGAAAACTGATACTGGGCATCTACAATAAACTGCCTGCAAACACTTCATGGCGCTTTGTGGACAAGGATTATGTATTCCCGAACCCGGCCAATCCGTTCCAGGATACGTTTCCGGAATTCATTATGCGAACGAATATTACGACGGACCAACTGGATAACGATTTTGTGGGTATCAAGGTCGGCGATGTGAACAACACTGTTCATCCCGACAACTTCGTCACGACGCAGGATCGCACTGCCGGCACCTTGTTCTTCCGGACGAGCGATCGCAATGTGGAACGGGATGAGGAATTTACCGTTTCGTTTAAAGCCGCCGAAAAAGTGTTGGGCTACCAGTTTACGTTGAATATCAACGGCTTGGAAGTCGTTGACATACTCCCCGGAGCCGGCATGACAACCGAAAATTTCGGTGTTTTCTCCGACGCGGTCACAGCCTCCGTTGAAAAGGACGCAGGCGAATTTGACGTCACGTTCCGGGCGACAAAAGCAGGCAGACTCAGCGACATGCTCGGCATTTCCAGCAGGATTACACGCGCAGAAGCATACAAAGCCAAGGACGCAACAGCGGTCCTTTCTTCGGCTGAAGTCGGCAAACTCGACGTAGCCCTCCTGTTCGACAACCGGCTCGTGTCAAAAGTAGGCTTCGAATTGTACCAGAATCAGCCCAACCCGTTCCGGGGCAGAACGGACATCGGCTGTCATCTGCCGGAAGACACGGATGCCACCCTGAGTGTTTTTGACGAAAACGGGCGCGTAATACACATACAATCAGGGCATTATGAACGAGGCTATCATACATTCCATATCGATGAATCTTCGCTCGATGCAGCAGGCGTGTTGTATTACAAACTGGAAACCGCGACGGACAGCGCGGTGCGGAAAATGGTTGTGATCAGGTAGGAAGGCTTCATTGATGGATTGCTTCATCGCTGGACGGCCAGCGGTTCCCGGTTTGTAAGAGGTGACATCTTTTGAGGCACGAAAAAGGTGTCATCTCGGCACGTTTTTGAGATGTCACCCGCTCCTTCTCGCGGATGACACCTCAAAAACCGAGATTGCCTCGCAAACCGGGAATGGCTGCTGGATGGGCCAATTATTCATCAGATGACTTGAAGTCATCTGATGAATAATTTAAATTGTGGTTTCAGATAAACCGCAGTAGCAAGGCCATTTCAGCAATGAAACAATCAAGCAATCAAGCAGCGATTCCCGGTTTGTAAGAGGTGACATCTTTTGAGGCATGAAAAGGTGACATCTCGGCACGTTTTTGAGATGTCACCCGCTCTTTCTCGCGGATGACACCTCAAAAACCGAGATCGCCTCGCAAACCGGGAATGGCTGCTGGATGGGCCAATTATTCATCAGATGACTTGAAGTCATCAGATGAATAATTTAAATTGTGGTTTCAGATAAACCGCAGTAGCAAGGCCATTTCAGCAATGAAACAATGGAACAATCCAGCAATGAAACAATCCAGCAATTTCATTTGCCTTTGCCAATGATCTCAAACGCCTGTTCCAGCCGGTAGCCGTCTTTGTCCACCAAAGTCAGTTTGTGCGGTCCGATGGCAGGCTGAAGTGCCATTTGATGAAATGTTTTGGTGCTGCCCAGATAAACACCATCGAGATGCCAGAAAATCTCTTTGTCCGGCGTCCGGTGTGCTACTTCGAATACCGTGCTGCTCAATTTGCCATCCAGGTCTACCGGCACATAAATTTGCGTCGGATGCTTCGGGTAGATCAGCTGCATCGGAGTACTGCCCTGGGCGGCCTGAGAAGCGAGACAATCGGGTCGGAACGGCGGTGGCGTTTGGTACCACGGATTTTTACTTTTAAAATAATATTCCTCTACGGGCGGCAGCACAAACCAGGCTTTGTGCTGCATCGATGCCGGCGATTCACATTCGCTGCTCACTTGCCATTGCGCGCCGGCATCCAGGTGCAGCAGACGGTGGTAGGGGCAAACGGCCGCTTTTAGCCCGCATTTCGGTATCCATACGGTGTCGGCATCACAATATTCGCCGGCCCGGAATCCGCTCTGGCGGCAAACGGACGCCTGTACCATATCATCGTAAGGCGGGTCGAACCAGCTGTTGCCCGGCAACTGGTCAAATATTTCAAATAACACGGGTGCCGCTGTGGTCACGCCGATCAACCCCGGCCGGCCTTCTCCGTCTGCATTGCCAACCCAAACGCCGACAGCATAACGGGGTGTGACGCCCGCAGCCCACGCATCGCGAAATCCGAAACTGGTGCCCGTTTTCCAGGCAACCGGTTTGCCGGCCTGAAAGAGCTCCCATTCGCCGGCGCTGTTCGGGCGCTCCAGTTCCCGCATGGCTTCGAAAGTATACCAGATGGCGCCGGCACTCAACAGATCGGAGGACGGCAGATGTTGGGCGACAGACGGCGGACGATGGGCGGCGGATGCCAGGCGCCCGTTTGTGACAAAAGCAGGCGGTCGGAAGTCGGCAGGGTCATAGCGGCCGCTTCGGTCGTAAAAATTGTCCAGTTCACGCGCCATGCAGGCATATGTATTGGTGATGTCCAGCAAATTGGCTTCTGCTCCGCCGAGTATCAGGGAAAGGCCGTAATGCTCGGGCGGGTAGTCCAATGTGCTCAGACCCAGGCGTTTGAGGTTGAAATGAAATTTTTCCAAACCGTATTGCTGGAGCAGCAATACGAACGGCACGTTGAGCGAACGGATCAGGGCCCGGCGGGCCGGTACGGCGCCGTCGTAGTTTTCATAAAAATTTTCCGGTTTGTAACGACCCAACTGGGTAGGCACGTCGCGCAGGAGGCTGCGTGGCAAAATATCGCCGCTTTCGAGCGCCAGCGCGTATAAATAGGGCTTTAAAATGCTGCCTGTGCTGCGCGGTGCGGAAATGATATCTACCGATTGGCCGTGTTCTGTCCCGGCGTCGGCCACATTGCCGACGTATGCCAGTACTTCACCCGTCGGCACGTCGATCACGATGGCCGCCATGTTATGCACGCCGTTGCCGCGATATATCGCCTGCCGACGCTCAAGGATATCGGCAATCCGTCGTTGCAGATCGCCATCGACGGTTGTTTTGAAACGGTGGGCCGGAGAGGCCCGACGGCTCGTATATTCCTGTCCACTGCTTGCCGTTAATCGATCGAGCAGATGAGGAGCGAGCTGCGGCAAAGTCAGCGGTTCTTCAGGAAGCGGTTCTTCACTGGAAAGTTCGCATTCGATGGACGTCAGTTTACCCGTATCTCGAAGTCTTTCCAGCAACCGGTTTCTTTTCTCGAGCAGGGCGTTGCGATTGCGGCCGGGGTGTATCAGGCCCGGGCTGTTGGGCAGGACTGCAAGCGTGGCAGATTCGGCCCAGGTAAGCAGGCCGGGCCGCTTGCCATAATATCGCCAGGAGGCTGCTTCGAGGCCCACAACATTGCCGCCGAAAGGTGCATTGGAGGCATAAAGTCCGAGAATATCGCGTTTGGAATGCGTCAGTTCGAGCCGGGTGGCCATGAATATCTCGACCATTTTTTGCCACACAGTTCGCGGTGGATTATCGCGCATCAGCCTTATTACCTGCATGGTGAGCGTGCTGCCGCCGCTGACGACTCTCCGATTCCGAAGATTGAGCCACAAAGAGCGGATCAGGCTGAGCGGATCAACACCGGGGTGCCAGCGGAAACGCTTGTCTTCAAAAGCAATTACGCAGGTGGCATATTTTTCCGGAACAGAGTCGATGGCCGGAAAACGCCACTGTCCGTCGTTTGCAATGCGTGCCCCAAGCAGTTCGCCGTTGCGGTCTTCCAGTACAACGGATACGGGTTTGTCAAACAAAGGCCGGGGGAGGCAAAAGAGCCACAGCGCCAGTAAAATCAACAATGCAACGGTCATTTTGGGTTTGCTGCGGGCAAAACCAATGGCGCGGTCACGAACCCTTGAAAGGCAGGTTCGAAACCATTGAATCATTCGCTGACCGGTTTCCGGAAGCATCGTCCAGTTTTTGACTTCAAAAGTATGAATCCCGGGCAATGTAGCAGCCGGTTGTATAGTAACTGTATTATACCTTCAATTATTCGCATTATTAATCTGCAGGCACTTGTCACAGCCATTCTCGGTTTGCAAGGCAATCTCAGTTTTTGAGGTGCCATCCGCGACGAAGGAGCGGGTGAAATCTCAAAAACATGCCGAGATGTCACCTTTTTCGTGCCTCAAAAGATGACACCTCTTACAACCCGAGAATCGCTGCACTTGTCACAACCGGAATTCATTTATGCCAGGTATATATTTCAAATGATTGCAGGCGCGTATAACAAACCACCGGTTTTGCTCGAATATTACTTCGAAACTGGCGCTTAGCGGCATGAAAAGGTCGCAGTTTCGACTGCACTTGCTTTTTTAACGGTTTTGTTTCGGGATAAGATGTTATTCCCGATACGATACGTCTGATATCTACGGACTTTCGGTCATCCTGCCGTAAGAACTGCTCACCCGGAAGAAAAGCGCAGTACTGCCTCGCCGATAATTTCAGCAAGTAACTGATCGAAAGTAGCGCCTGAAAGATGCAGAATATTGCCCAGTGAAGTGGTTTTCGGGTCACCTGAAAGCCCGCATTGAGAGTTAACTTCCAGCACGTACAATTTGCCACTTTCACGATCCATCCGGATATCCACGCGGGCGTAGCCGGTGCCATATACGGCCAAAAATGCCTCCCTGCTCAATTCCGCCAGTGGGCCGGCAAGGTTTTCAGGCGCCAGGCAATAACGGTAAAAAGGCTCGTCGGGCGACAACGGCGATTCATCCTCATAGAGTTCCCAATAGCGGTCAAATGATAAAAAGCGCTCGTGTTCAAGCAGTTGTGAGTGAAAAACACGTTCTACAGGCGGGTAAATCCTGATCTGGTCCGGCCGGTGCACCGACCCGACCAGAAAGATCGTAAATTCAGGACCGTTGATGAATTGCTCTGCAAACACTTCCTCGAATTGCCAGCCGCGAAAATCGCTCATGAGCATTCTGGCCTGTTCGGCAGCGGCAGCATCATTTTGCACTACAGATTTCAGCGATACGCCCGTGCTGGCGGCAGATACCGCCGGTTTTACGATAAGTGGCGCTCCGAGGCGCGTGGTAAGTCCACGGGTATCTATTTCAGGATCTCTTATAACTTCAAATGGCGGCGTGGGCACGCCGGCTTCTTCAAACGCCGCTTTCATGGTTATTTTGGAAGTTGTGATGTGGTAGAAACGAGCATCTGCTCCGGTAAAGGTCAGGCCCGTTTTTGCCAGCAAATGCACAACTGAAATACCGGGAAAGCTGTTGATTTCGTCCCCATCCACCATGTTAAATACGATCGCCGGCTGCCGGAACGTCGATTGTCGCACCTCTTCCACTACCGATTCATAATTATCCATCGACACCAG
>JAKOXM010000020.1 GCA_029781095.1 Bacteroidota bacterium | reverse complement strand
CAGCCTTCCCCTCAGCGGATTGGCGGAAGGACTGTATTTTGTTGTCTTACAAAGCGGTACCGGCAGCGCCGTGCGCAAATTGATGGTTGCCAGGTAGCAATTGCTTGCTTCTGACAAGTATGTTCTTTGGACAGGTTTTACAGGATGTAACCCTTCTTGATCCTGTAAATCCTGTCCAAAGAACCCTTTCAACAGAAATCTCCGGGATCAACCGGATACTTTTTCGCGCGTTGCGAGCAGCAACGCCAGCCATCCTGCTATAAAGCACAACCCGCCCAAAGGCGTAACGGGGCCAATCCAGGTTACAGAAAAAGGCAGGAGTTCCCGACAAGCCAGAACATAAAGAGAGCCGGAAAAAAGCACGATACCGGAAAAGAATAACCAGCCCGCTCTTGGCAGCCATTTGCTATCCGGAAGCCGGAACGCCAGTACGCCTGACAGTCCGAGCGCCAGCGTGTGAAAAAACTGATAGTAAACGCCTTTCTCGTAAATGGCGAGTAGTTTCGCGGTGTCAAGATGATTTCGTTCGAATATGTCTTTTAACGAGTGTGCGCCGAAAGCGCCCGTTACAACCGCTACCGCACCGCAAATCGCGGTCAGCCGGATCATTTTCATTGCCGTAGCATACATGTTGAAGAAATTTGTTTCACCATCAAAGGTGTAAATATCTTGCTTAAAGTTTGCGAAAAGACAGATGTTTCGCCTTTAATTCGAGATCCATGAAGCAATTACTTTCCGGCAGACAGCCTGTATTCGCTGTTGCAGCCCTGTTGATCGTTCTCTTTGCCGCGCTTTTCTATTTTACACGCCGCCAGGCGGGCCCTTATCATGCAGTGCCCTCTCAGGCTGCATTCGTTTTCGAGTTCGACGGACTTGCGAAATGTTCCCTGCTGAAAAAGAATGCCGAAGATCCGTTGTGGGCCGGAATCTTCGGTACGACCGCATTTGAAAACGCGTGGAATGATGCGGCCGCCGCTGCCGCTTTATTCGGCAGCGACCCTGCCTTGCAGGGAATGATGGCTAACGGAAAATCTCTTGTAGCGCTCACACTCAACAAGGCTGACAGTCTGCACGGGTTGGTCATATTCGATACCGGCGAAAAATTGCAGGATGTCGTCAAAACATTGAAAAACAATGCGTTGGTTCAAAAAGTCTTTCCATCAATCTATCATGGCCATACGATTTATACGGTTTATTTGCCTCAAAAGGATCGTGTTGTCGTATCGACGGTGGGTTCTCTTTTGCTTGTATCGCGGTTTTCTTACCTGATAGAAGACGCAATTACGCAGATCAACGGGACCAGCTCCTGGTGGGCTGACCGCAGACTGCTGACCGAACTGGATGCGAACAGCCCTTTCCGGATTTATCTGCGGATGGAAATGATCGCGTCGCAATATGCCCGCAGCATGCACCCTGCGTGGAAGCAATTGCCGGAATACCTCGAGGAAAATATAGCGTGGATCGGATTTGCCTGGAACGGTCTCCATACCCGGGCTCTCGCCGAGACAAGAGGCTTTTTGGGCGGTATGAACGACTGGGGCGGATCTGATTCGGGGGCCCTGACATCGGTGCTGCCTGACAATACGGCACTTGCCCTTCGGGCCGCCTTTAGCTCGCCGAAAGCATTTTTCAGAAATATAAAAACCTCGAACGGGCCGGATTTCGATCAATTCGTCCTGCCCTGGACAGGTGAAGAAGTCGTCTGGGGCATCACCGAGCCATTTTCGCAAGGCTTGCCCGATGACCAGTTCTATGCGATTGCCGTACGCGACAGCGTACTGGCACTGGAAAGTTTGCGCGCATGCGGACGTGAGCGCGGCGTCATAAACCGTGAAACATATCAGACGTACGAAGTCTTCCAATATGCAAATCCCTCCATTATGGGCCCGCTTGCCGGCCCGGGCGCAGGTTTTGGCAATCCATGTTGTGCGATGATCGGCGGGTACGTGATCTTTACAAATAATCGCGCCGCTGTTGAATTGATGATCGATAAATACATTGTCAGCCAGAACCTTGCGAACAACACCGATTATCTGCAGTTACAGCAAAAGATTTCGCCCGGAAATGACGGAGCCTGGTTGTTTGTCGCCGCCGATTACCTGCCTTCGCTGGTAAAGAGTCTGCTCGATCAGGAGCATGAGACCTCTGTCGTGACCGGTATTCAGGCGATGGCTAAAACGGGGCTCGTCGCCGTAAAAATCCGGTCCCGGAGCGTCAATACCCTTGAAATGGATATGGCAGCCCAGCCCCGCATGGAGCAATCGGTTGCCACAAGTATTCTCTGGAAAACACCCCTTGCGGCGGACGCAATAACACAGCCTTTTCTCATAAATGGTTTGCGTGAAAACGCTGAAACGGCCATCCTCGTGCAGGATGCCGGTTACCAGCTATACCGCCTGGATGCCGGAGGAGCGGTCGTCTGGCGGCGGCAAACGGATGGCCCTGTTCTGTCTGCCATCCGGGGCATCGATTTTCGGGACAACCGGCAGAATTGTTACCTGTTCAATACGGCAAACAAAATATGGCTGCTCGATGACGAAGGGCGCGACGTGGAAGGATTTCCGCTGACATTACTTTCACCCGCTACAAACGGCATGACGCTCATCGATTTTGATAACAATTTGAAATTCAACTACTTCATTGCATGCGCCAACGGCAATGTGTATGGTTTTGACCGCTTCGGGAGGCCGTTACCCGGCTGGAATCCCCAGGAGGGGGTAGGGCGGGTGGTACAGCCGTTGCTGCATTTTCAGCATGACCATAAAGATTATCTGGCGGTTATAAACAAATCGGGGAAAATGTTTGTGTTCGGGCGTAACGGCGCCGGGCGGTTTCCCGCTGTTCAGTTTGGCGGCGCCGATTTTGGCCCGCTTCAGGCTGATGTTGTTTCCAATGCTCCCAGAATCGTCTGTGCGAACGGCAGTGGCCAAATATTCGTTTGCAACCTGGACGGAAATGTATTCGGCATCTCCTCCGGTACCGGCGGCCGGTCAACTGCACGGCTTGCCTTTCTTCAAATGGCCGGCGATGCCCGCCTGGATTATGCGATTGCGCAGGGCGGGAAGGTTATGCTTCGCGGTTATAAAGGAGGATCCATTCATACATTTTTCAGCACGCAAATGCCTTCAGATCAGGATACTGTATTCTCTGTATCGGAAGGACTCCTCGGGACCATGAACAAGGCAGGGCGGCAGATTTTTTTACTTGATGGCAACGGGCATGTCCATCCCGATTTTCCCCTGGCCGGCACGACGCCTTTTTCTGTAAGCAACCTGATACGGAGAAATGCCGGACAGGTGCTCGTTGTGGGAGACGGACGAAGCGTGTATGCGTACAAGATCAGGTGAGTCGATTGCGACTCGGAATTAATGGTGTTTGAACAGGGAGTTTGTGAAATATAAGTTTATTATTCAGGCGGAAGTTTGATAATTTATTCGTCAAAAATCTGCATTACCGGAGATGGGTTTTTACTTTCGCCCAGTTTTAACATAAAAATTCACTCCGCCTATGAAAAAGATTCTTCTACTTCTTTCCTTTTGTACCATTCTTGCAACAGCCGCGAAAGCACAATTGCCACCGGGTACCATAGCGCCCGATTTTACGGTTACCGATCTGGACGGCAATTCCTACCACCTCTATGATCTGCTGGACCAGGGCAAGACGGTGTATCTCGATTTTTTCGCCACCTGGTGCGGCCCATGCTGGAATTATCACAATTCGCACGCCTTTAAGAATCTTTGGGAAACCTATGGCCCGCCCGGGACGGATGAGGCAATGGTTTTTTCCATAGAAGGAGACCCCAGTACAAACAACAATTGCCTGTACGGACCATCAGGTTGTGTAGGCGGTACGCAAGGCGATTGGGTATCAGGAACTCCGTATCCCATCGTTGAAGATCCTGCTGTTCGGGCCATGTATGGAGTCAACTATTACCCGACGATTTACGTCATCTGCCCTGCCGACAAAAAGGTATATGAAACTGGTCAGTTGCCAATGGCAGGCTTGTGGAGCTACCGGAATCAGCATTGCCCGCCCGTCACACTCACGATGACGGTAAATAACGTTCAAAATGTGAGTTGCTACGGCTCAAACACCGGCGCGATTGATATTTCCGTTTCAAACGGTAACCCGCCGTTTACTTACAACTGGTCGAATGGCAAGCATACGGAAGACCTGACAAATTTAGCCGCCGGAACATATTCATGCACGGTTACGTCCTCCAACGGCTGGACCGGTGTTACCGGCCCCATCGCAGTGGATGGCCCGCCCGGCCCCATCGTGGTATCCGTTGTCGAACAGACACCGGTCGGCTGCAACGGCATCCTCGCCAGCGCGACGGCACTGGCCTCCGGGGGCTGGCCGGGAGACTTTACTTATTCCTGGAACAACGGTCAGAGTGGAGAAACCGCATACGGACTCATAGCAGGCAACTATATTGTGACTGCCACGGACAACAGCGGGTGCAAGAAAAGCCTGACTGTGAACGTACCCGCAGCAGTATATCCGATCGCTACGGTAGCCGCACCTTCTCCCATAACATGCGCCCAGGCAAGTGTTCAGTTGAATGGCAACGGCTCCAGTACGGGCAACGAGTTCGTTTATCAGTGGTTTGCTTCCAACGGTGGCCACATCGTGTCAGGTGGCACCACGCTGACGCCGGTTGTAAATGCCGCGGGCAACTATACCCTGCAGGTAACAAACAACATTACGACCTGCGTATCGTACAAGCCGGTGACCGTAACAACCAACACGACTCCGCCCGATGCAAATGCAGGGCCGGCCGGTACGGTATCATGCATGCAGCCTGTGGCTGTTCTGCAAGGCTCCGGTTCGGCAGGATCCAATTTTGCCTATCTGTGGACGGCCTCCAATGGCGGCAACATCAATTCGGGCGGGAATACTCTTGCGCCAACTGTCGGATCATCAGGCACTTATACGCTACAGGTAACCAATAATTCCAATGGATGTACCCAAACATCGGCTACCACCGTCAGCGGCCAGAATACGCCGCCGACAGTCTCTGCGACCAACGATACGCTGACTTGCGCAACGGCTGTCGTGACCCTCATTGCGTCCACAAATGCCGTTAATCCGGTATTCGCGTGGACAGGCCCGAACGGTTTTACATCAACAGTCCAAAACCCGGAGGTGAGCGTTTCAGGTACTTATAATCTTGTGGTGTCCGATACACTTTCCGGTTGTTCGAATTCAACCATTGCAAATGTGACATCCAACACCAGCACACCGGGCGCTTCGGCTACCGGAGGCGCCATTACCTGTATTGCAGGCAATGTCACCCTCGCCGGGTCATCACCCGCCGGCAATCCGTCGTACGCATGGACCGGTCCCAACGGTTATGCTTCCAGCATGCAGAACCCTGTAGTAAGTGTAGCCGGTCAATATGCCCTGGTCGTATCGGACCCGTCCAATGGCTGTACATCATCGGCAACAGCGACAGTTGCACTGGAAAATCAGCCCCCGGTTGTTTCTGTTGCGCTACCCGGAAATCTTAACTGCAATACGAGCCAGATTCAACTCAACGGAACGGGTTCGTCACAAGGCCCCAACTTTACATATGCATGGTCGACCGCCAACGGGCATATCGTATCGGGAGCCGGCACACTCACACCGGTTGTAGATCAGGCCGGTATTTATGATCTGCAGATCACGAATGGCGGAACCGGCTGTTCTGCCGCTGCAAATACAACGGTTGCCCTGAGCCCGGCCGTAAGCGCGGCGGGAACGGCCCAGGCCAATGTATCCTGCAACGGAGGGTCCAATGGCGAGGCTATGGTGACGCCGGGCGGCGGCAACGGAGTTTATTCCTACCTCTGGAGTAACGGAGCAGCGAGCGCGTCCGTCTCAAACCTTGGCGCCGGATTGTACCTCGTTACCGTTACCGATGGCGAAAATTGCACGGCCTCCGCATCTGTATCGATCAACCAACCCGGACCGCTGTCCGCCAGTGTCGCTTCAACGCCTCAAAGCGCCAATGGAGTCGACGATGGAACAGCAACCGTAACGCCGGCGGGCGGAACGGCAGGCTATACCTATATCTGGAGCAACGGAAGCACGACGCAAACGATTACGGACCTCGCTCCGGGGAACTATACCGTGACGACCACCGATGCCAACGGCTGTTCCATTATTCAGGCAGTAACAGTCAATTCGTTCAATTGTGCATTATCTGCTTCC
>JAKOXM010000012.1 GCA_029781095.1 Bacteroidota bacterium | reverse complement strand
CGGGCTTCTGTACCAGCCCAGTTCGAGGCCGGAACCGACCGAATTTTGCAATAATTGCGAAGGCGTGGACAACAGACTCTCCCAGACATGGAGCGCGAGATATTTCGGTGTGGTCAAAGTGTTCCACACTATTTTCCGGTACTCCGGTTCGGGCACGCCCCAGCCCCCTTCCTTTGCCAGCGGGCTGTTGGCATCCCAGTGGAAATTTCTGCTGTTGTCGGGCAGGGAGTCTTTGTACAAACACAAACGAAATTGTTCATGACCGCAATTTTCATCGAGATAGCGCTTCAAGACACCGTTGTCCAGCATTCTCCCGATGAGAAAGGTGTAACTGCCTTTACCCATCGTCCATTCGCCGTCGGCCACCCAATTGAGGGCCGGCATGGCGACATACGATGCAGCGGAGCAGACGAGAATCACCGCCGATCTGCGCTGCAATTGCTGTAATTCGCGAAAGACACCCACGCCAAAACTGCGAAGCAGCCATAGCGCGGCAAGCGTCGCCAACCCGATGAACAGATTGGAAAAATGCGAAATGGAACAAAAGACAAACAACAGTCCAAGGCATATCCATTGCCAGACGGGGAGCGTTTTGCGAAGCAAGACTACACACGTAACAAGCAGCAAAACTTCCGTGAATACATCGGGCATCAACTGACCGCTGTACCATGCAACAGGGCTCAGTGCGCAAAGCAGACCAAGTACCAGGAGAAACGGCAGGCTCAAGCCCTTTTCCGGGAAGAAGGTCCGCCAAAACAGCCGAAGCAACCAGGCCAGCGTGAAACATTGCACCATCACCGGTAGCCACAATGAAAAGCCCATGCTCGCGAGACGCAGAAAAATCCCGTATGCGATCGGGCGGTCCACCGGAACTTTCATCTCCCATCCGCTGAAAATATAGGTGCCGGAATCCGAAAATACCAGCGGATATCCATTGAAAAACGCGGCACCCAGCAACAACAGAGTGGCAATCAATTGTTCGCCCATCTGA
The DNA here is from genome assembly GCA_029781095.1 of Bacteroidota bacterium. Classification (GTDB taxonomy): domain Bacteria; phylum Bacteroidota; class Bacteroidia; order Chitinophagales; family Saprospiraceae; genus M3007. The sequence goes on along the minus strand of JAKOXM010000012.1, from coordinate 3,910 downwards.
AAGCGGTCGCGGAAGAGAAATGACAGCCTGGTGCCCATAAGTTATTTCAGTCGCCCCAGTATATCCTTCATGCGGCGGATGGCTTCCCGGAGTTGTTCTTCGGATGCCGCATAACTCAGCCGGAAGCAGTTCGGGTCGCCGAACGCAGCGCCGGAAACGAGGCCTACATATGCGCCGGACATTACGTAGTCGCAAAAATCGTCGGAATTGTGGATGATCGTTTGTCCGTCCGATTTGCCAAAATAGGCGCTGATATCCGGGAAAACATAAAAAGCGCCGTCCGGATGGTTGGCCTTGATGCCGGGGATCTCTTCCAGCATGGAAAGCACGATATCGCGGCGCTCGCGAAACGCCTCCCGCATCTTTTCCGTAGGGCCGAGGTCACCCATCAGCGCTACGGCTCCTGCTTTTTGTCCGAATGACGAGGCGCCGCTCGTTACCTGACCCTGTATTTTGGAGCAGGCATCGGCAATGAATCTGGGCGCACCCATGTAACCGAGCCGCCACCCGGTCATGGCAAAACCCTTCGCAAACCCGTTGATGGTGATGGTGCGGTCTTTTACATTCGGAAAACTGCCGATACTGACGTGTTCATGCGTAAAGTTGATATATTCATATATCTCGTCGCTTACGATCAGAACGTGCTGGTGCGGAGCGATCACATCGGCGTATGCCTTTAATTCTTCCCGGTCAAAAACTGTTCCTGTCGGGTTGCAGGGGGAAGAAAACAGGACAAATTTGGTTCGCTCGGTGATGGCTGCGGCCAATTGTTCAGGTGTGGGCTTAAAATCCCGTTCCACACCGGCGTATACAGGCACGGGCACACCGCCGGAGAGTTTCACAATTTCCCAGTAAGAAACCCAGTAAGGCGCAAAAACGACCACCTCGTCGCCGGGATCAAGCAGTGCCTGACAAAGGTTGTAAACGGTTTGCTTGGCGCCGTTGCTCACCACGATTTGTTCAGGCCGGTAATCCAGATTGTTGTCGCGTTTGAATTTTTCACTGACCGCTTTCGTCAGCTCGGGCAACCCCGCTACCGGTGTGTATTTGGTGTATCCGTCTTTCAGGGCCTGGTAAGCCGCATCCTTGATGAAGTCGGGGGTATCGAAATCGGGCTCGCCCAGACTCAGGCTGATAACATCATGGCCCAGGGCACGCAATTCGCGGGCCATACGGGCCATTTTCAGCGTTTCGGATTCGGCCAGGGCCATTACACGCTGCGAAAGAATGGTTGTTGTCGTATCGGTCATTTCAATTGTATTAATAATCGGCTGCAAAAGTAGGGAAAATCGAATGCGCGCAAGTGTTGGAATAATGTTTTCGGGTTTGTGTCGGATTCTGAATAAAATACCACCGGTGTTTCTTCGTTTTGTGCCAATTTTGTGACGCCCCTTTTCCGGGGCACAACAAATCGAAACATTCGTATCACAAAACTGGAGAATTCAAGAAATGGCACGATTAACCACCTTTTCCCGATTGCTCATCACGCTGGCTGTTGTTGCAGCCGTCTTTTTCGGCGTACGGTATTTCTTTCCCAACCTCGGAAATTCCGGCGCCGGCGCCCCCGAACCCACCAGTCAGCCGGCGGCTACAAGTAATCAGCCGGCAAGCCAGGGTACCAGCTCGGCATGGGGCAAACAGTCGTCCTATACACCCACACCCTTCAACTATTCGGCGCCCTCGCCTTCGGGAGGCAAACTCAAAGGCGTTGTGGAGTTGGGAAGCACCGGCTTTAACTCCTTCATTATCAGGATCGATAATCAGAAAAACTGGAAACTGGAGAAGTCCGAATTTGGTGTGAGTCTCGTAAAAGAGAACCTCGCAACAGATGAGGATATAAAAAGCGGGCTGAAACGCTTTATTGCCGATATGGTCAGTTTTGGCGTAGGTCCCAAAGACATACACTTCGTGATCAGTTCAGGCGCCAAGAAAGAAGCCGTAACGGAGCAGATCAGTGCTGCATTGAAAAGTATGCGCTATTTTGTCAATGAAGTGACCCCGCAACAGGAAGCCAGGTATGCCTTGCGCGCTGCGCTGCCCGATGCCTTCCAAAACAAAGCCTTCGTGGTCGACATCGGATCGGGCAACACCAAGATTTCATGGCTGCCCAACGGCGCCCTCGAATCTTACGGAGCAAAATATTACCAGGACAACACCCCCGATGTCACTGTCGCTCAGGATATTAAGAGCAAAGCAAGTCAGGTTCCGTCCAATCTGCGCGGCACATGCTTTATCATTGGCGGTGTGCCGTATGAACTGGCGAAACAGACGCGCAACGGCAAGGAGCGCTATACGGTGCTGAAAGCGCCGGGCGATTACACCCCGGACGGCGCCAAACAAAAGTCGGGATTGAATATCTACCAGGCGGTAACCGAGGCGACCGGGTGCAAACAGTTTGTATTTGACTGGGACGCCAATTTTACGATCGGATTCCTGCTGAGCCTGTGAGAATAGTTGAGAGGGGTGGAGAATAGTTGAGAGGGGTGGAGAGAGGTTGAGGGGGCATCCATTTTTACAGGACAGCCCGGTGTTCCAAGGTGGTTGAGAGGGTTTAGAAATGAAGCAACAAATATCCAAACAATTGATTGTCAGATATTTAAATGCGTCACTAAACCTTCTCAACCTTTCCCAAAGTGCGGTTTGTCATTTTTGGGCGCGGTCTTTATTCGCAGCATCATACCTACAAACGGCGCGCTGGCTGCCGGCTGCGGGATCGCTACGTCGTTATTGTTCAGCACCCACTTGTTTTCCAGAAACCGCAATGCGTATCCGCCGCGCAGTCCCACAAATACATCTTTATTCCTGACCGAAACGCCTTTTTCGACGCTCAGGCCAAACTCGCAAACAAATGGTATCTGGTTGAAGCGTCTTACCTGGTACGCTGAATTTTCCAGGGGAATATTATTGCCGGGATTGTTTTCCACCGACCGGGTGCTCAGGTTCTGGTAGCTAAGCCCCAGACCGGCAAAAGGGAAAATTTTGGTGAGTCTTTTTTGATGCAGCAAGTCGAGCATGACGCGGGAGCGAAGCGCATAATCGCGAAAAACCACGGACTGGCGATTTTCCAGCGTGTTTTTCTTGGAAGAACCGGAGGTTATTTCCAGCGCTGTTTCAATTTGAAAATGACGCCAAAAAAAAGACGAACGGGCCGCCAGAGCAACACACGGAACCGGAGATTCCAGTTCCGGCAATCCTGCCTCCACCAGCGTGCGGTTCATTTCATCGAAATCGAGAAAACTGAACCGGGCACCCGCGCCATAATCCCAGGTGCAATGCGGGCGAAAAACCTCGTATTTAAGTTTAAGTGTATCGTGTTGTGCTTCAAGTGGTAAGATGAAAAATATGGGGATTATTATACTTATTAAGCGTTTAATCATCAGACGTAACTTTTTGCGCTGTACAATATTTCCGGTCGGAAATATACTCATTAGATCAGTGAACAGATTTTATTTAACAAATAGCATGCTGGATTTTTGCCTGCGGGGTACATCAAATATTGTTTATTGCCGGATCAAGGCCGTTTCTTTTTGCTTCAGAGGCAATCCGGCAATTTTCCGGCCGATTAACCTGCCAAGGCGCATCCCTTCCTCACAGTCCATACGATAATGCACGCCCAGCAATACACGGGAAGCGGCATTCTCCTGGGCCATTTCCGCAAACGATTCATACCGGCGCGATTTCCCGGCAAACTCCTGGCGATTCTCGTGGGTACGGTCCTCCAGCTGGAAATCATTGCCAAGTTCGGCCCCCAAAACCTCCGAAACGGCTGCGCCCAATGTGGCATGGCCGGAAGGATATGCCGGGAATGAAGGAGAATTGTGCAGCGGCTTCCAGTCGGGCTGGATAACTCTTCTGATGTAAGACTCCGGACGCTCCACCTTGTATTGATATTTGGCATTCCAGACCACAA
>JAKOXM010000008.1 GCA_029781095.1 Bacteroidota bacterium | reverse complement strand
GGCATGGATATCATATCCGCATTGGTCTAAATAATAAAACAATCGGCTTCCCAACATGCCGGTGGCCCCGAAAAGCAGTACTTTCATAGATGGCATGGTTCTTCCGCCTTTCAATTTCCTGATAACCTCGGGATATTTTATGAAAGATACAGCCATTCGGAATTAGTCAGAAATCCCCAATTTAACGGGGATTTTTTGATATGCAACAACAATGGGCGCTGGGCTGCATATAGTGAACAGTAACAGGCTGGAAGGACAGTGAGGTGTAACCGTTGAAGCGGCCTATCGTGTGTTATCCGGCCATCGACTGGCATTACCTGTTTCACCGGCCGCAACAGTTAATGCTGCGGTTGGCGGAAAAGGGGCATCCGGTTCATGTGCGGAATCCCCAGCAACAACCGGGTGCCGAGCCGGAGCATGTGGCACCTAATGTATGGGTATACCGGGATTTGGACCGGCTGCCGCCCGAAGTCGCCGAGCAGGCCATCTATTTTATTTATTTTCCGGCTTATGCCCAATGGATCGAACCAGGGCCCGGAAAGTTTCTGGTGTATGACTGCATTGACGACGACCCGGTGTTTGACGGCTGCGAAGCGTTGATGGTGGAGCGGGCGGATCTGATATTATGCGTTTCCAAAAGCTTGTTTGCCAAGCATCAGGCGAACCATCCGCGGGTGGTGTTCTTGTCCAATGGCGTGGACTTGGATCATTACCGGTTTGGGGGCGGCTCGGTTCCGGCTGAAATCGCCGAATTAAAAAAAGGGGCTGAAGCCATTATCGGGTTTACAGGTGCTTTTTATCGGGGATGGGTCGATATGGAGCTCATTTACCGGGTAGCCTATTTACGGCCACGATGGAAAATTGTGATCATTGGCGAATCCTATCAATGGGATTTCAGTACAGCGCCTAAGAATCTGATTTATCTTGGAACGCGGCCCTATAGCCGGTTGCCGGCGTATGTCCGGCATTTCGATGTCGGCTGGATACCGTTTCTCGACAACCGGATCGCCCGGGGCGCCGATCCGGTGAAACTATATGAGTATTTGGCTGCCGGGATACCTGTGGTCAGCCGGGAATTGCCGTTTACCGAAGGATTACGGTCACCTTTGGTCTATACCTATCGCAGTCCGGAGGAATGCATTGCAGCCATTCAGCGGGCTGTGACCGATTCCAAGGCGAACCGAACGGTTCAGCGCCAAAGGAGGCAATCCTTTGCGGCAGGCCATACCTGGGAAACCAAAGTTGAACAATTGCTTGCCGGTTTGGCGAAGTATACTTCGTTGGAAGGCTGAGTGATCGCCGGGTCCGGAAAAAAAGAAAAGGGCAGCTTTTTTCGGCTGCCCTTTTGCAATGATCGGCATTATATGTGGATGGTGATGATCTTCCCTATGCGGGATCAGGCCGTTATCAGCCGGCTGCAGCAATACCGTTTAAAGTCTGGACGCGGTCTGCGAGAGAGGTATCCGCTGCACTGTAATAAGCAAATAAAGCGTAGTTCACCTGGCCGGGTTCCGTCGGACTGGTGGTCGGTTGGAAATCAGCAACGTTGATGCCGATGGTTTCCGCCTGGCCGGCAGGAACGCTTTCGGTGGTAGTGTAAATGACATTACCCGGATTAAAGGTGCTGATGGTCGCTGCCGGCAGGTTTCTGCAAACCAGAATGGTTATGGTAGCTGCGGAACCTGCTGAAACGTTTACGGTTGCATTTAAGTCAACCCGGATATTGGTAGCGTCACCCACGACGAGGCCGATGCCGCCTAAAAACGTCGGCGCCGCCGGGTTCGTCGACAAAGTTCCCCCAGGCGCGAATTGGCTGGTACGAAGGTCCAAAAAGGTAGGCATCATCTTCACCTCCTGTTGCATCATATGGCCGTTTTGCAATCATGGTGATACTTTATTGGCATGTTTTGCGATATGGGAGTCGGATAGTGTTGCAACGATGATTCGTTGCACAGTTCGCAGTGAACAGTACTTTCTAAAGCATTTTTATCACTTTTGAACTGTCAACTGTTCCAACTGTAAACTGCCAACTTTTTAAGCTCCTGTCTCCTATATATCATGTACTGTGAACTTTATACTGTGTACCAGCCTTCAAATCCAACATCCATTTGTCTAAAAACATTGCTAGAATTTCGTTCCTGGTA
>JAKOXM010000002.1 GCA_029781095.1 Bacteroidota bacterium | reverse complement strand
CAACCGCATGGACGTAGCGTTCCGCTTCAACGGCCAGGGTGGTGCAGTGATCGCCGGCGTAGGCTTCGAATTGTACCAGAACCAGCCGAACCCGTTTGTAAACAAGACGATGGTAGGCTTCCACCTGCCTGAGGCAACGGAAGCAACGCTGACGGTTTACGACGAAACGGGCCGCATGCTGTTCACGCAGAAAGGTCAGTTCGGCAAGGGCTACAACGCCATTGCGATCGACCGCGCACTGTTGAACACAACGGGTGTGATGTACTACAAACTCGAAACCGCAACGGATGCGGCTACGAAGAAAATGATCCAGACGAAGTAATCTTAGATTACAATATTGTATTCGTCCGATGACCCAAAGTCCTCAGACGAATCGGAGGGGCAGCAGCAATGCTGCCCCTTTTTTTATTTGGCCGACTCGAACTTGAAGCCGAAAATCGCAATCGAAAACGATCATTTATTAGCAAATAATTTTAGGGTTTAAATATTTTTTGCACTTTTGCATATTAATTTAACACATGTCTTTTTAAGGCTTTTGTGGCAATAAATTTAATCTGATTTAATACTGCAAGAATCTCATGAGCAGTGTGCCGGAGGAATTAGTGTTTCCACCTCTTATCGCTCTCCTTTTATCCGGTAAAGTTTCGGATACCCATCATAACGTTCCAATTCCGACGGGTCGACTTGTTGACCTGTGATCTCTACATTTTGTGGGATTAAATTGTATTCTCTCACCGAGATATTAATCTGACGGCGAGGTGCCTTATATATAAATAAATTTTTTACTGCTCTATTCCCTGACCGGTATAGATACCACTATAATGCTACATTTTAATTGCTATTTCCTCGGGATTATCCCTATCACTTTTTAAATGAATTCTCATGAAGTCAGCTTTACCCTTATCCTTCCGATCGGGCAAATTTATGCACCGATTTCAGGTCAGTCGTTTGCGCGAAAAGGTTTTATTGCTCCTTTTCCTCGGACTGGTACAAACCCTGTTTGCACAATTAAAAGATCCAGTCAGTCACCCCAAATTCGTGAACCCTCTGCCTGACCCTTCCGTCATCGACGCAACAGCCGGCGGCGTTTATTCCATGGAAATGGCGCCTGCATCACAATGGCTGGGCCTGGTAGACGTCAATAATGATCCCCTGTACACGAATATATGGGGCTATGGTCTGAGTGGCGGCGGCGTTACTTATCCCGGGCCGACTTTCTGGGCCAAAGAGGGTTTCCCGGTAGATGTTACCTGGATTAACAATCTTCCGAACAATCACCTGCTGCCGATCGATCTGTCCATCCACGTGGCGCACCCGCACCACTGGTTTGGCCACGGTATACCGACTGTAACACACCTGCACGGCGGCCATACCGAATCAGAAAGCGACGGGTTGCCGGATGCCTGGTTTACAAGTAATTATGCCTATAAAGGTCACGATTTTGTAAAGGAACAATATCACTATTCCAATGACCAGGAGTCTGGTACCCTCTGGTATCACGATCATGCCCTGGGCATCACCCGCCTGAATGTGTACGCCGGTCTTGCCGGGTTTTACCTGCTTCGCGATGACAATGAGCTAAGCCTTGGATTGCCAAGTGGAGACTATGAGCAGGAAATTGTGTTTCAGGACCGGGACTTCGACGAAACCGGACAATTGGTGATGCCTGCCGACGGCGGATCACAGGAAGACTGCCAGGTTGGGGCCGACGGACCACCTTTTGAAAATGGAGAACCCATAATCCCTGAAACTGAAATGGTGCCCGGAAGTCCCAGCGTAATGGCTGAATTTTTTGGCAGTTATATCATCATTAACGGCATGGCGTGGCCATACAAGAGCGTGGAGCCCCGCCAATACCGCTTCCGCCTTTTGAATGGTTCCGACTCCCGATTCTACTACATGGAATTACAAAAAGGCGCCTCCGGTGACAGTACTGTAGTACCCCTCCTTCAAATCGGAACAGAGGACGGCCTGCTGTATAATCCGGTAGCGGTTAGCCATTTGCTGTTGGCGCCCGGCGAACGCGTTGACGTCATAATAGACTTTACGGGTATGACGGTAGATGCAAACACGGTATTAACCTGGTTCAACTACGGCGCAGACGATCCGTTTGGAGGAGATCCCGAAGATATTTCACCCGATGACCTGGATGACGATCTTAGCCGGCCTACCGCCCAACTCATGCAATTTCGCGTTGACCTGCCGTTAAACGGAGGCATACCGAATACCAGTTTTAATACCGGCTCGCAGCTTCGCGATGTCCCCATTCCTACAATGAGCACCGGCATTTCCCGCAAACTGGTGCTTTTTGAAGGACGCGATGCGTATTGCCGCCTGCGGCCGCAACTGGGCATTCTGGACGAAAACAATTACATCAACGGTTCAGTCATGTGGGATGAACTCATCACCGAGAATCCTGACCTGAACTCGACTGAATACTGGGAGATTTACAATACGACTGCGGATGCGCACCCCATCCACCTGCACCAGGTGGCGTTCCAGATAATCGATCGTACCACTTTTGAAGGCGAAGTTGTTTTTGATCCGGAAGGCGATCCGATTGCCGGAGGCTCCAAGCAAGTACTTACCGTGACTACGCCACCCGTGTTTGCTCCCACCTGGGATGCGCCTGCCAACGAAAAAGGCTGGAAAGATACCGGTGTTATCCCGCCCGGCGGCGTGATGCGCGTGGCCGCCCGTTTCGATCTGCCCGGCAAGTACGTCTGGCACTGCCATATCCTGTCGCACGAAGATCATGAAATGATGCGCCCGTTCTACGTCGGTCCAATGCTGAGTGGCCGTATCATCTGGGAACATGATGACATAAGCGGCGTCAAGGATGCCACCGTCAATCTTGCCGGCGCAGGCACTGGCTCCTCCAAGACCAACAGGGATGGTATATTTTTTATTCCAAGCGAACCTTTAGCCGGTAATTCGACGATTAAGCCGGTAAAAAATATCAATAAATTCAACGGAGTGACGGTAGCGGATGCGACGGCTATCCAGCAACATGTTGCACATACGGTATTGATCACCGACCCCTATAAATTGGCCTGTGCAGATGTAAACAAGAGCAAAAGCATAAACACGCTGGACGCTTCGCTGATCAATCAGGCCATACTGGGCAATCCTTCGGCCAATAACATTTTCAACACCTCCTGGCGCTTCGTTCCAACAGACTTCGATATGCAGAGTTCGCCCCTGGACTTCCCCGAAGTGCGGACCTATAATAACATTACAGGAAGCCTGACCGGCCAGGATTTCTTCGGCATGAAGATCGGCGACGTGAAGACGACATTTGCCGATCCTTTCAACTTTGCAGGTAACAAAACACTGGTATTGCACGCAAACGACCAGTGGTTACAAACCGACGAATCCCTTTCGGTTGAGTTCAGCGCAGATCAAATCGACGATCTGGCCGCTTTCCAGTTCGGGCTGAGTTTCGACCCGGCTCATTTACAACTTGAAAGCATCGAACCCTTGTCCGGTCTGCCGCTTGCAATGGATAACTTCGGCACATATAATGCGTCTGCAGGCGAAATCCGGGCAGCATGGTCGCATGTGGCAGGATTGCCGGTAAATGAGGCGGCTCCTGTATTCCGGCTCCATTTCAAAGCCCTGCAAGGCTGGGCCAAACTGAGTGAAGTGCTGCAACTCAGCGATGCAGTACTGCCGGGGCTGGCTTACAACACTGCGCTTACTGAAACGGCCGTTGAACTTCAATTCGACGAATCTACGGGTACGAATGGTCTCGCTGATGCTTCCGGCCTGGGTGTGCAAGTACGCCCCAATCCGTTCCGCGATGAAACGACGGTGTCCTTTACGCTGCCGGAAAGCTGCGAGGCGCAACTGCGGGTACTGGACGTGAATGGACGTGAATTGTTGCGGATCAACAACACATACCCGGCTGGCGCCAATAGCGAGATACTGCAACTGGAAGGAATCACCGTTTCGGGCGTGTTGACTTGTGAATTGATGACGCCATTTGGTGTGGCAACGCGAAAAATGGTGGCAGCAGGGCAATAATGGCCGTTTGATATTTTATTCCAAGCGATCAAAGCATGGGCCGTCCCGGGTTTCGGGATGGCCCTTGTCTTTGTTATTTGCGTTCCCCGTGCAGACGCTGCGCGTCAGACGGGGCATCACAACCCCGTCTGACGCGCAGCGTCTGCACGGGGAAAGAAAACTTTTACATCGGAATACCTGAGCTGTCAACGGTGCTCGTGACCTGGCCCTTACGCAAGGGTTCGTCTTTATCGGTTGTCTGGCCGGTTTGAAAATTGCTGCATAAGCCCACCAACAAAATGGTGTTTGTATTCCCATCTTTGCCGGCGGATTATAAAAATGAAACGCCATCCCTGGTCATGAACCCAAGTACCCCTTTCGTCTGGTTGTTTTTTCCGTACGCTGATGATCCCCGCGACGAATACCTCGATCCAGACTACAATCACCTGAATACCGTAGCGGAATTCCGGGCTGCGCTGGATATGCTGGGTCTGCCATTTGAATGGCGCCTGGTGTCGATGGATAATTATGAATCGGTAGTGGAAGAGGTGCTACAATCGGCATCCGAGCGGCCGGCGATCGTATTTAACATGGTGGATGGAGACGAAATCAACAGCTTTCCCGGTATTTCAGTTGTGCATTTGCTGGCAAAAACGGGCCTGACCTTTACCGGAGCAGATGCTCGTTTCTACCACATCACGACTTCCAAAATAACCATGAAAGCGGCGTTTGAAGAAGCCGGCGTGCCCACGCCGCCATTTGAAGTTATAAGAGATCCTGAAATAGATACCCGTGGACTTACCACGCGCCTCGGAGCGCCACTTATCGTAAAACCGGCGGTATCTGCCGCCAGCACAGGCGTATCGCTGAAATCTGTGGTGCAAAATGATGCTGCCGCTGCCGAACAGGCCAGAATGCTCATGAGCGATTTTCGCGGCTGGCAATTCGAGGAAGTGTTTGCAGAGCAATTCATCAACGGTCCTGAATTTACGATCTTTCTGGTTGGGTCGGTGCAGCGGCCGGACCAGATCAGGATTTACCCGCCTGTTGAGCGCGTTTTTCACTCACAACTGCTTGAACACGAGCGCTTTTTATCATTTGACCGCTATTGGGAACTCTATGAGGATGAATCGCCG
>JAKOXM010000797.1 GCA_029781095.1 Bacteroidota bacterium | reverse complement strand
AGACATGAATTTTAATTGCAGTAAAGAAAAAAAACAGCCCTATTCGATTGTCGGCGAATACCGAAGAGAAACGGTACCCGTCGGGAGTTTTTCGCCCAATGTTCTTGGCCTGTACAACATGAGTGGCAATGTTTGGGAATTATGCGAAGACGTATGGCACGATGATTATACGGATGCGCCTGCCGATGGTTCGCCCTGGCTGTCAGGCGGCGATCCGACGCGTCGCGTGGGACGGGGCGGATCCTGGAACCTTAATTCCGAATTTTGCCGTGTTTCCGCGCGCTCCAGAACCTATCACGAATACGGCAACCACTTCATAGGATTTCGGCTGGCGCTTTGAGTTTCATATGTTAGCAACGTGTGGAAAGATGGAGGATAACTTCTTCGCCCAATGTTCCACGCAATGTTTCATGCCCACCTATCTTTGCCTTTGTTCAAAGGAAATATGATATGAAACTCACGTATTACGGTCACTCTTGCTTCCTGGTCGAAACCGGCGGCAAACGTCTGTTGTTCGATCCGTTTGTGAGTGGCAATCCCCTCGCTACCGGTCTGGATGTCAATGCAATACGCTGTGATTACATTTTTCCGACGCACGCGCACCGGGACCATATCGGCGACCTTGAAACAGTAGCGCGCAACAACCCGGAGGCGCTCATTGTGGGCATTTGGGAGATCAGTACGTATTACAGTTCCAAAGGCCTGCGCACACACCCCATGAACAAAGGCGGCTGGTGGGCATTTGACTTCGGGCGTGTAAAAATGGTGCAGGCGGTGCATAGCAGTGTTTTTCCGGATGGCACGCCGGGTGGCGAGCCCGCCGGTTTTGTGATCGATTCCCCCGACGGCGTTTTGTATGTGGCCGGCGATACCGCGCTTACCATGGATATGCAGCTCATACCAATGACCTGCCCGACGCTCGACGCTGCTATTTTGCCCGTGGGGTCCAACTTCACCATGGATTATGCGGACGCGCTGATCGCTTCCGATTTTATCCGCTGCGACCGCATTATCGGATGTCATTACGATACGTTCGGGTTTATTAAAATTGACCACAAAGAAGCCGTTTCAACATTTGCCGAAAGTCGCAAAGAACTGATTTTAATGGATTTAGGCGAAACCCTGGAATTGTAAACCATCCACCGACAGCTCACATTCAAACCCTCAAACCCACCATTTTATGCTAAAAAATATGGGCAAAGTCATCACCATTGCCAACCAAAAAGGCGGCGTAGGAAAAACGACAACCGCTATTAACCTGGCCGCTTCTCTGGCGATTCTGGAAAAAAAGGTTCTCCTGATCGACGCTGACCCGCAGGCCAATGCATCATCTGGCGTCGGTCAGGCCGATACGTCCGATGTCGTGAGCCTGTACGACTGTCTGGTGCACGACGCCGATCCACGCGAAGCCATCATACAGACAGAAACGCCGAATTTGTTCTTGTTGCCTTCGAATATAGACCTCGTCGGCGCCGACCTTGAACTGGCCAACAAGCCCAGTCGCGAGTATATTCTGCGCGGCGTCATTGGGAATTTGCGCGATGAGTACGATTATATCTTTATCGATTGTCTGCCCTCCCTCGGTCTTATTACCGTAAATGCGCTGGTGGCAGCCGATACCGTGCTGATACCCGTTCAATGCGAAATGTTTTCATTTGAAGGGCTGGCCAAACTGAAAAACACGATCGCTCTCGTAAAGCAGGGCTATAATCCGAACCTGCAGGTAGAAGGATTGCTTATTTCCATGTACGACAGTCGATTGCGCCTTGCTAACGCCATTGTGGAGGAGGTAAGAAACAGTTCGAACGACTATGTATTCGAGACGATCATCCACCGGAACAGCCGCGTAGCGGAAGCGCCCATGTCGCACGTGCCGGTAGCGCTGTACGATGTCAGCAGCAAGGGAGCAACCAATTTCTTTAATCTCGCAGAGGAGTTTTTGCGGAAAAACCAGAATTGATCATGGCAAAGACAAAATTCAGCACAGGCGGTGTTGCCGCGCTGTTGCGCAACGCAAGCCAATTGGAAAAAGCCATCCAGGAAAACCCCCAGGAGGTGGTCCGCGAACTGGCTACCAACGTGATCATGCTTCCGATCGAATATGTGGAGGCCAATCGCGAACAGCCCAGGCGTGATTTCGATGAAAAAGCGCTGGAAGAACTGACTTCCAGCATCAAGGTGCATGGCATTATACAGCCTATTACTGTGCGTCGAATGCACGACAAGGCATACCAGATCATATCGGGTGAGCGCCGTTTCCGCGCGGGAAGACTGGCCGGCCTGACCGAAATACCGGCCTATGTGCGTCTCGCCAACGACCAGGAACTGCTCGAAATGGCCCTGATCGAAAATATCCAGCGGGAAGACCTTAACGCGATGGAGGTAGCAATTTCATATAGCCGGCTCGCTGCAGATTACAAACTGACGCACGATCAGATCGCAGGGCGCGTCGGCAAGGAACGCAGTACTGTCACCAACTATCTTCGTCTGGTCAATCTCCCCCAGTACGTCACCGACGCCATTCGCGAACGAAGAATTTCGATGGGCCACGCACGCGCCCTTGCTGCCGTGGACGATATTTCATTGCAAAATGCGCTTTGCCGCCAGATCATCGAGGAAGACCTGTCGGTGCGATCGGTGGAAAAAATTATTTCGGGCTATAACGAAGACCGCAAAGGCAAAGCACCCAAAGCGGACAAGCGTCTGCCGGAACACCTGCGCAATATCCAGGATCAGTTCAGTGCATTTTTCGGCACAAAGGTCACGCTGAAGCGCAACGAAACAGGCAAAGGACAACTTGTGGTAAGTTTCAACAACGACGCGGAACTAAACCGCCTGATCGATTCCATGGAGAAGTAAAATCTTCCTGGTTAAACAGATACTATACTTCGAATTCGATCACCAGTTCGGTGGCACAGGCTCCGTCCTTTTGTGCAACGTATTGTTCCGGTACCGGAAGCATTTCTGTTATCAAGAGACTTTTGTCTGTTTGTTTGAGCATTTTTTTAAACAAGGTGAACAATATTGGTCTGTCCTGATCAAAATACTGGGGTTTGGCGCCGTAAAACCGTGCAAAAAAGCGTCCGGGTATACCCATACCCGACAGATTGCTGCGGACAGACCGGAAAAAATCCGGATCGCCCGGAATGTCCCGCCAGGCCGTCAGAATGGAAATATCTATTTCCCAGGACGCGCGAAGCAATACCAGCGAGCCGTATGTGGCCCGTGCCCTGAAACGCCAGCCTTCTCCCCCTGTTTGCCAGCCCGGTTGAGCCTGCGTTATGGCCTGCATCGAAAAAAACGGCACACCCAGCGCGTGTAAAATCTGCATGGCCGGTGGCCGCAATTCGGCGGCCTCCAGCCCGAGATCGGCGAGCCTGATTACACTATTTGATTCGCTGTCAACAAGTTGCAAGGCATTGTTTTGCCGAGATACCAATACATCCCCAAGTGGGATCGTTTTCCCGTTCCGCTTACCGGTCACCCGCCCATCCGGCACAGTCAGTGTGTCACCGGACAAGGCCGGTTGAAAATTTGCATTCGACCAGCCTTGCCAGGGAAACGGCAAAGCATCGTTCCATCCTTCCAGCGATTGTTGAAATTCCGGCGGAAAAAGATGAAGCCAGCGCGCGAATAATTTGCCTCCTCCCGGGAAAACACCGTTCACGACGGCGCCGAATTCGCCGTTTTCCAATTTGTAAAACTGGAGCAAAGCACCCATTTTCCCCCTGCTTACAGCTTGCCTGATACCCGGGCTTTCCGGATTTTTTCGATCCAGTATTTTCCTGGAAAAGGCCAGAAAATCGACAGATTCCCCTTCTTTCAATTCTTCCAGTCCGCAAGCGGTGATGCCGGCATGCAATCCGGACAACTTGCAGGCAGGCAGGGCGCGCCAGCATTCAGACAGGTCGTTTGCCGTTTGCCGGACAACGCTGGCCGGCACATCCAGTTCCACTTCTTCGCAAACGTCTTCAAAAAATATTTGTTCGGGGGGTATGGGTGGAGCAGCCGCGCCAAAACGGTCGAAGAAATCACTGATCATAACTGCTGTTTGCCGTTGAACGGCCTGTGCCTCAGCGATACTTTGGAAGGGCAGCGAGCGTGCAGATGTGCGAAGCCATTGCAGGAGAGCAGCCGTTTCCACGATGACGGGCGGTTG
>JAKOXM010000790.1 GCA_029781095.1 Bacteroidota bacterium | reverse complement strand
GGCAATGTAATCATCGAAGTTTTTGATTTGCAGGGGAATACGATCGTTTCCAGGCAAATTTCGGGCACACAGGGAAAACAGGAATGGATATGGAACGGCCAAAATACGCAAGGCTCGAAAAGCCCGAACGGAACCTATGTGGTCGTTGTGAAAGCCGAAGGCATTTTGGGCGCCCGGCAGGTCATAAAAATGGGAGAATAGTGGTGGTAGCAAGGCGTTTACGCCGTCGGGAAAGCAGCCATTTATGGCCATGACGCGAATTATTGGCGGCCATAAATGGCCGCTTTCCCGACGGCATGAATGCCGTGCTACCTGACCACCGCCAGTTTTCGTATAACTACCTCATTGTCAATCCATACATATACCGTATAAACGCCTGGAGGATAATTGCCGAGACGCAACGGGATTTTACTCTCTGTCAGGCTGACCGGCGCCTGCTCCCAGACCTTCATGCCGGTTGCGTTGCGGATTTCTAGGCGCAACGAAGCCGGTTTTTTTAATTTCAAATCCAGTATCGCATTGTCGACGGTCGGGTTGGGCGTCAGGGAAAGATGTGCCAGCAACGAAGGTTCATTTGCCCCCAATGTTATCAGCACTTCGAAACTTTCTGATAAAGTACAACCGCCGGCATCCGTAACCGTTACCGAATAGGTACCGGCAGTAATATTTTCGAGCGTACTACCGGTTGTACCGTTACTCCAAAGGTATGTGTAGGGAGAAGTGCCGTTCGTAACATGCAAAACGATACTGCCGTTGCTGGCGCCGGACTCCGACACATCGGTGACGATAGCCGAGAGGCTGACAGGCGGCACTTCAGCCACGGTAAAGTTTTTGACCGTAATACACCCGTTTTGAGACGACGTCGCTGTATAAGTATAATTGCCCGGCTGACAAATCACCATTGAATCGACCGATGAAAATGGCATTGACAGTGTAAAAAGTACGGTGATACACGGCTCATTGCAATTCAACTGGCCATATGGTTCTATTGTCACAACAGGCGCCGCCGTATCCTGCAATACCGATACCTGTAACTGTGCGGCGCAGCCATTCTGGGAAATGACCATGAACGTATACTCGCCCGGTACGGAAACAACAGGGTCTTCATCCGAAGAAATGAACCCGTCCGGCCCCGTCCAGGCAAAGCTTACATTTGGGGTAGCCGAGCCGCCGTCCAGTTGAACGGATGTTACGGCACAGGTAAGTACCCCGCCGCTGGCGGATATATTTGGCAAACTGCCATCCTCCCCGACCTGGACGGTTGCAACGGATGTGCAACCGCTGACGGGATTTGTTACGGTCAATATATAAGTGCCGGGCAATGAAACCATTGTATTCTGATTCGGCGACATGAATCCGTTGGGCCCGGTCCATTTATAACCGGCATTGGGCAGCAGCGAGGTGCCGGTTAATAAAACGGTCGGATTGGCGCATGAAATCACTCCGCTAACATTGGCGGATGCACCGGGTTCAATCAGGTCGCCGACAACTTCAACCGGATAATCAACGGAACAGCCGTTGACGAGCGAGGTTGCTGTCAGAATATAATTGCCTGCATTACAGAAATTTACAGGTTCGTTTGCCGGCAATGACTGATTGTCGAGTTGAAATTCTATACCCGAAGTATCCGGAAGGAGCAGCTGGGCGCATACGGTGATGCAATTGAAGGATAAATGGTCCGGCAGATCGAAATCCGGGGGTTGATTGTTGAGGAGTACCAATGCGGTGTCCACTGTGATGCATCCGTTATCAGGATTGGTGGCTGTAAGCGTGTAAACACCCGGCTGGCAGGCGATGTATCCTTGTGAAAGGCAGGGTCCGGCCCATGAAAAGGTAGCGGAAGGAACACCGGGTGTCGGCGCCCAGGAAACCGACAGGGGCAGGGTCGGATCTGTGCAGGTCAAAACGCCTCCGTTTCCAAAGGCAGTCGGCGCGGCCGTGTTCGAAACCACCATGGCCACGGCCGTCGAAGTGCAGCCAGTTACCGGATCCGCGGCTATAACCGTATAGGCGCCGGGCATCTGCACCGTGGTTGAGCAGGACGGATGAAGCGGATCGTCCGGGTTGAAAAACGTACATATCGTTCCGGGTGCGGGTATGACCGTGATAACGGCCGATGGCTGATTGCAAGTAATTTCATTGCTGACCGACACGCCCGGCGGAGGAGGCACGCCCGGCGCCGTGTAAATAAATGACGCCATGGCTCCTGTGCTGGTGTTTGTATAGATGCCGCCGCCCGGGGAAGTTTGCAGTTTTACGGCGCGCACCTGGTAGTACAAGGTATCTTCAACCGGGTCGTTGTCGACAAAACTTGTATTGGTTACCGGGTTAACGTTGAGCCGCGTGTAGGCGCCGTAGCGTTCCTGCGACCGGTATACGAAATAGCCGGTGACAGATGCGTCCGCTGAAGCCGACCACTTGAGTTGTATCGTTCCGCAGTTTGTCGATGCAGTCACACCCTGAGGAGGAGCAACAATCTGCGCGCGCAAGCTCGGATCGCCGAGTAGTGCCACGTGTGCGCCGCTTTCACCAAATGAGGCGAAATAACTGCTGTTGTACTGGGCATTTTGCGTCTCCACCATGCAATAGCCGATGGTTTCACCTGATGCCAGTGCCTGGTAAAAATGGTGCGGTCTCCCGGCCCATGAACAGGTCAGAATGCCGCCGCGCGACGCCAGCGCTGCCGGCATAAACGGGTCGGTCTCATAATCCCAGTCGCCGTGGTAACTGCCGAAAAGGTTGGAGAAGACAATATTTACGGTATCATTTGCGAAATCGCCGCTGGCGCCCACTCCGCCTGCACCGCTGTACCACCCGCCGCCGCAGCCATAACCGAGCAGAAAGTGCTGAGAGACGGTGCTGTTGAAAAAATCGCCCGCCACGACGTTGCTTTCGCCGACCAGCGGATAGGCATTGCGGTAACCGTTTTCGGCGAATGCCTCACCATTGAAATAGCCGAAGTTGTCGTCTACCAGAGCCTTGTTCTCTGCCGTGTAGGCCCCCGTTCTCCAGTTGTGGTCTTTGTCGAGGTATCGCCGGAGGAGTTCAACGGTCGTTGTGCCAAAGGTTGCCGTGCTGAGCCTTCTGAAATCGACGCGGCCGACTTGCAGTTCTACCGGAGAAGGAATGGTGCTTTGGTCAAATTTGCCGTCGCCGGGGATATTGATGTTTGCAGCTCGGGAAGGTGACGTATTGTTGACGGACACATCGGTCCAGTTTCCGTTAATATCTGCGTAATAGGCATCGGAGGGCCATGCACCCTGGTGGTCGGGGTGTCCGTCCCAGTTGGTATTGCCGGAATAGGGCACCGGTATCTTGCCGAGCAAAAAAACGGATTTCACGTTTGCCGGGTCGGCGTTATAATCGGCAACGATCTGGTTTTTTATGCTTTGGACCGTAGCCCCCGCGCCGACGGCATGCTCGATCACGTGCCAGCCGTCGCCCGCCAGGTCGGCGCGCAGCCGATCCAGTTCGGTTGAAAGCGGTGCGCTGATGTCCGAATCCACAAACAACAGCAATTTTCCCCGGTTGTCCATGACCGGAGGCGCGAGGGCTACCTGCGCATACCCGTATGCATAGACGTTTTTTACGCGCTGGATCGCGTATTCATAGGTTTGTCCGGCCACCACGTTTTGATCGACAAACGAATTTTGCGTGGTGGAATTTGCAACTAACAAAGCGACCCAGCTGTCGCCACCCTGGCCTTTTGTCCTTCTCAAAATGAGCAGATTTGACGCAACGGGGTTCGGCCAGCTCAATGAAACGGATGCGGGGTTCAGGTTTACAAGGGCCGTGAGGGGTACCGTCACATCCTGCGGTACCTGGCCCGGCAACAAACCGGTTGTTAAAAAGCAAATAATGATCGGCAGTGTAGTTTTTATATGCATGACCTTCAGCGTAAATAAATGATTAGGGTAGATTCAATGAGCATGCAAACCTGCTGCTTTTATTTGAAAAAAAGCAAATTTTAGGCTAATCGCAATTTTCTTTCCACTGTAAATCGCCCGGAATGCCAAAAGGGTCTTAATTGTGGGTGAATTCATTCAATGGCATGTCTATGAAACTGCGTTTGTTGTTGCCGCCAGTAATCCTGCTGTTATTTACATTATCCCTTTACGGCCAACTGGATACCATCCACTGGCTTCCGCCCATGCATGCCCGCGACGAATGGGGACCACAGTATCTGTACCTGTCCACACCCGATACGGCCTCTTTTCCGGTGACTATACGGGACGGAGCGGGTACTTTGCTTGCGACCGTAATCATCAGCAATGCGCAGCCGCAGCGGTACGAAGGTCTTGGCAGTACGCAAAATTCGCCGACTATGGTCACCGAATCCATGCTGCACCAGCCGCTTCAGGGCAAGGGCCTGGTAATTGAAGGTCCCAAAAAGTTTTATGCTTATTACAGGGTGCACAGCAATTCCCTGTTTCACGCCGGCGACCTCACCTGCAAGGGTCGTGCGGCCCTGGGCAAAATATTCAGGATCGGCCATTTGCTCCAGGCGGAGGACGGCGGCGACCGGAGAGCCAATTTTATCGGGATGATGGCCACGGAGGATTCGACGGAAATCATGTTATCCGACTTCGATGCGCAGACCGATTTTCGTATTGCCGGTATGAATACACCGATTTTGGGACCCGTGAAAATGACGCTTCAAAAAGGCGAATCGGTCGTTTTTTCCCAATATATCACGGCTAATTCCAGTGGCCAGCCCCCCAATGGCTTTATGGGGGCCCTGCTGACGGCCAGCCAGCCGGTGGCAGTCAACTGCGGCTCCTGGGTGGGTGCGCCCGTGGTTTTTCAGGCCAACGACATCGGGATCGATCAGATCGCACCGCTGGAAAAAATGGGGAATGAATACATCCTTTGCAAGGGCAACGGCTCCGAAGTGCTGGAGCGCCCGATCGTGATCGCTCATTTTAACGACACCAAAATATGGTTGAACGGCGCCGCTAATCCCGCCGCAACACTCGATGCAGGTGAATACTTTGCAGTGACCACCAGTGCATTTTCCGCCGGGGGAAACCTTTATATACGCAGCTCCGACCCGGTTTTTGTCTACCAGATGATCGGCGGCACGCCCATAGGTGATGACGCGATGCGTACGGCAGGGCTGATTTTCGTTCCGCCCATCAGTTGCGGTATCCCGAATTCGGTGGATAACATCTACCAGCCCAACCTGATCGGAAATATGCGTTTTGACGGAGGGCTGATGATCACTGCCATGAAAGATTCGGCAGTGACGGTGCGCATCGACGGCGCCGTGGTACCGATCGGCCCGTCGTGGCCGGTGCCGGGCAATCCCGATTTTGTGACATACCGAAACCTTACCTTGTTTTCGCAATCGAAAACGCCGTCCACGGTCAGCGTCGTTGCCGAAGGCGCCGTACAGGTTGCCATGTTCGGGCGGAATGACCCCGCGAGTTATGCGGCATTCTATTCCGGATTCAGCAAGACGGTCACGGCAGATATTCATTTGACCGTGGTCGGCGACGGTGTTTGCCCGGACACACTCGTTGCGACGGGGCTTTTTGACGGGGTACAATGGATGTACGAAGACTCCATTCTGCATTTTGGCGTCGATACCTTTCTGGTTGCCTATGCGCCCGGTCGTTATATCGCCACGGGTTATCTCGGCGTGTGTCGCCGGACGGATTTTGCAGCGGATACGGTCGTGACTTCATTCATTTCTCCCCGGTTCCCGTATACCGTTCAGGATCCTTCCTGCTACGGTTATGCCGACGGGCAGATCAATTTTGGCAACCCTTACGGCGGCATTCCGCCTTATCAGTTTTCGATTGATAACGGACAGCATTTTTCAACAAAAAATGCTTATGATCAACTGGTTGCGGACAATTATAAACTCGTCGTGCGCGACTCGACAGGCTGCTATAACCGGCCCCTTGGCCTGGAAATAGGCCAGCCCGACAGTTTTTCCGTCGATCTGGTGCCGCGATTGCTGCCGCACCCGCTGAAATCCGGCGGCAAAGGGGAACTGGAAGCGAAGCCCGGCAGGCCCGTTCTCGCAACCGAATGGACGCCTGCCGATAGCACTGTTTGCTCCGATTGCCTGTTTTATACCCTTTACCCGGAATACAATACCTGGGTATCGGTTACTGTGTTCGATTCGGCCGGATGCCCTGCAGTCGACAGTTTCCTGGTTGCTGTAGAACCCAATGTGTACGCGCCGAATGTGATAAATCCGGAATCATCGCTCGGCAATGACCGTTTTACCCTGTTCAGCAGGGAAGATTTGCCTATTCGCCGGCTGGCCATTTTCGACCGTTGGGGCGACCAGGTATTTGATAAACAGGGCTTTTTTACCAATAATCCCGGCGACGGCTGGGACGGAATGTTCCGGGGAAAAATGGCACAGCCGGGGGTTTATGTATTCAAGGCACAGGTAGAGATCGAACCGGGCAGGGTGGAGGAGGTATCCGGCGATGTGCTGCTCGTGCGATGAGATATGAAGTGCGTATAACTACCTGGTCTTCAAGGTCCATTCGTAGGAATACACACCGGACCCTGTTTCCAGTTCCACCCGGTCTCCGTTCGCCGACGCTATTTTTACACCCGGAACGTCGGCAAGGGTCCGCCCGCCCTCGCGTATGCCGCCTGCATCCGCGCGCAGCAACCGGATGGTGGCGGTTGTGTTGGGTGGAATAGTTACATGCAGGGTGATCTTGTTCCCAGAGCGCTCCCAGCCGGATGAAATTTCTCCGTAACTACTTGCATAGGAGGCTTTTGCATAAGTGAGCCTTTCTGTTATATACGGCTCGATTACGATTTTTTTATAGCCCGGCGCACCGAGGCGCAATCCCGCAGCCGCCTGATACATCCAGTCGCCGATGGCGCCGTAGGCGTAGTGGTTGAAGGAGTTCATACCGGGCGTTTGGAACGTGGAATCCGTTTTTTGACCGTCCCAGCGCTCCCAGATCGTGGTGGCGCCCATTTTCACGGGGTAAAGCCAGGAGGGGTATGTTTCCTGCAAAAGCAGGTCATAAGCGAGATCCGCTTCTCCGTTTTCTGAAAGAACGTGGCACAGATACGGGGTGCCAAGGAAGCCGGTTGACAGGTGCTTTTTCTTGGAGCGGATGTCTTTGGCCAGAAACCCGACCGCCGCAGTTCGTAAATGCTCAGGCATGAGCCCGAATTGCAGTGCCAGTACATAGGACGTTTGTGAAGCGGATGAAATGGTGCGCCCTGCGGGGGTAATAAATTCGTTGGTAAAGACGGTTTTTATTTTGCCGAACAGGTCTTTGTAATAAACGGCATCATCCGTCTTGCCGAGAATGGCCGCTGCCTGGCTTACAATGTCGGCTCCGTGTGCAAAGAATGCCGTCGAAATAAAATCATGGTCGGTATGCGCATCCGCCGACACGTGGTCGTTGAGATTGGCTGAAGTAGGGTGATAGAACAACCAGTCGCCGAAAACGCTGCCGCCCCGCCAGATGAGCGAATCGCCCGATTTCTGGTGGATGTAGTCTACATACGCTTTCATGCTCGGGTACTGCCGTTCCAGCAATTGCCGGTCGGCGTACACCTGGTACATCGTCCAGGGGATGATCACCGCCGCATCGCCCCAGCCGGCGGAAACGCCGACTTTGATAGAATCGGGCCTGTCCAGTATGTCGGGAATGACAAATGGCACCGCCCCGGTCGAACGCTGGTCAGCGGCCACGTCCTGGAGCCATTTGGCAAAAAAAGTAGCCACATCCATGTTAAAAGCCGCCGTCCGGGCAAATACCTGCGCGTCTCCCGTCCATCCGAGGCGTTCGTCGCGTTGGGGGCAATCGGTAGGTACATCCACAAAATTGCCTTTTTGTCCCCACTGGATGTTGTGTTGCAATTGATTCACGAGGGGACTGGAACATTCAAAGGAGCCGGTTGGCGTCATGTCGGAGTGCACGACAATGCCCGTCAGCGCTTCAGGCGGGAAATCGCCGCGGAATCCTTCAATGGCCACGTAGCGGAATCCCATGAAGGTAAAATGCGGCTCGAAGGTTTCGCCATTTTTATCGCCGCGAATCGTGTAACGGATCTGTTGTCTGGCAGCGCGCAGGTTGGCGGTGTAAAAATTGCCGTATTTGTCCAGCACCTCGGCGTGGCGCAGCGTGATGGTACGCCCTTTTTTACCTTTTACTTTCAGGCGTATCCAGCCCACCATATTTTGCCCCATATCGGCCACGAGTTCGCCCGTGGGGGTGATAAAATAGCGCAAAGGTTTGATTTCCTGTATTTTGCGTACGGGTACGCTGACAGCGGCGACCAGGTTGCTTTTCGCGTAATTTGCAGTGGCGACATTCTTCCAGTTGCGATCGTCGAAGCCCGCCCGGTCCCAACCCGGCATTTCCCGGCGGGCATCGTAGTCCTCGCCGTAGTATATCTCGTCGGTGCGCACGGGGCCTTCGCTCGTGGTTTTCCAGCTGCCGTCCGTCACGACCCATTCTTCCGTGCCGTCGGTATAGCGTATGTGTATCTGGCACAGAAGGCCCAGTTTTTTGCCGTAATAAGCCCAGTTTTTCTCCCACCCCAGGCCGCTGCGGTACCAGCCTTCGCCGAGCATGGCGCCGATGGCGTTGGCGCCGTTTTGCAGCAGATCAGTAATGTCAAATGTCTGGTATTGAAGCCGTTTGGAATAGACCGTCCAGCCGGGTGTAAGCACCTGATCGCCCACTTTCTGACCGTTCAAATGGAGCTCGTACAGGCCATGCGCCGTGGCATAGGCCCGTGCGGAAGCCACTTTTTTCGTTATCGAAAATTCCTTGCGCAACAAGGGAGAAGGCGAGTAGCGGGGCGGATTGGCTTCCTGTTCCGGTTCCACCCATGTCGCTTTCCAGTCGGACACGGATAGCAATGCCGTTTCCCACCAGGCCGGTTCGCTCCAGGCGGACTCTTTGTTCTGCTGATCCCAGACCTTTACCCGCCACCAGTAGCGCGTGCCGGAATGAAGCTGCGCACCCCGGTATGATTGCAAAACGGATGCGTCGGAAGTGATTTTCCCGGAATCCCAGACGAGATTTTTGTCTGAAAAATCCTGTGAGACGGAAGTTTGAATCTCGTACGCGCTTTGCAGCCAGCCGCGGGTTCCGGTTTTTGTTTCCCAGCTGAAACGCGGTGCGGCAGCGTCGAGTCCCAATGGATTGTTTCGATGCTCGCAGCTAAGGCCGGTTACGGAAAAATCCTGGGCCGAAAGATTGAAAATGGCCAGGCATAAAAGAGCGAATAAAATCGATTTCCTCATGATTGTCAATGTATTATGGCAGATAAAACACCTCTTTTAATGGTATGCTGACCGGGGAATGGTCTGGATTCGTTTCCATGATATCCTGCATGTAATCCCACCATTTTTGCATCACGGGGTGCCCGGGCAAACGCTCCAGCGCGACGGGGTTGTCGATCGTCAATGTGCCGAGCAGATCGAGCGTCGTTTCATCGAGAAATATCGAGTAGTTACGGATTCCAGCCTCCCGGAGCAAAACGGCCAGCTCCGGCCAGAGTTCGTCGTGTCGGCGCTGGTATTCGGCTTCCTTGCCGGGGTGAAGTTTCATTTTAAAGGCGATACGCGGCATCAGGCAAAGGAACAACCTTGCCGGAATTTTATTGGTATCGTTCCGGGCAGAATTTTATACGGGAAAGATCGTGCCGGCCGGGAAGAAAAATTAGACGGTGTCAAAAAGGCAATCACAAGCGATAACCAGGTCCCGGATATTCCGTAAAAAAGCCGGACCATCATACAGGGATTGGTGCTTCCTGCAGATAGCCCGGCAGTTCTGAGACGGTGCCTGTCTCCTTAAACATGTGGTTTTTAATATCTTACATAATAAATAATGTCATCTTCGCTGGCTTTCCCTTTGGCATTGTTCCGGGGCCTGTCAATAATGCATCTGCCGCATATTTGTATTGTTACGCCCGGGCGGAAAAGGTTACCGGTTAAAAGCAAAAAAATCAGGAACGGCTCATTCTTTTATCAGTTTTGCTGCCGTGTACATGCGGTCTGCCGACTGCACTTTCACAAAAAATATCCCCGACGGCAGGTCATCCACCTGCAGTGTCAGTTGTTTCGAGGCGTCGGGCACGGCAACGGTGCTGAGAATTCGGCCATCCGGGTCTGTGATCAGTATTTGCGCATTTTTCGGGGCGTCACTTAGCCATTCCACGGTTATGTGATCTGTTGCCGGGTTTGGGTAAAAACGCATCAGACGATCCTTGCCGGCAAACAATTCCTCGATGCGCACCGCACGCCGGCAGGGATTGGAATAGCACTCGATCAATTCAAAAGTGTCCCGTTTGATACAGCCGTAGCAATCCGATTCGAGTATAAAAAAGCCTCCCGTGGAGGTATTCCAGACCGGGCCTCCTCCAAGCGGAGTCTCCGTTTGTGTTACAGGATCGTACGAAAACCAGGAAAATATACAGATATCAGGGCAGGGATGATCGGGCGGCAGCACCATCTGCGCCATCAATTGCACCGTCTGATTATCACAAATAAAGCAAGGGCCCATGATCAGCGGCTCGCAGGCCTGGCGGAAAAAAATAGGATAAGTCGTCACGGTCTCACCCGGGCAGCAGTCAGATTTCAACACGGCGTAGTAATTGCCGTACAGGGGCTTGGTCGTGGAGGTGTAATTGAAGGTTGCCAGCGTGGGTGGCGTGACATTGGCCGTGGTTCCGATGTAGTTTCCGTCCTTGTACCAATCCACCGTGTAAGTGCAATTGCAGGGTGTACCGCAGCCGTCGATGGTGCATGGCGTAATGTCGAGCGTGAGGTTGACGAATTGTTCCACACAGGGGTCGGAACTCGCCGAGAAATTGTTGTAGGCAAGCGGAGATTTCACCGGGACCAGAAATGGCACCTGCTTCGACGGGCAAACCCCGTTTCCGTTTGAGGCTTCCACAATAAAGAAGTAGGATTGGTCCAGTTGGCCTGTATTCAAGGTGCTATTTATCGTTCCGGCATCAGGCAGCGGCATGAGAGACCCGCCGTTGCAGTTTTGCTGGTACCAGTCCCATTTCGGCGGATCACCCGCGCATTCCGGTGTAAATGTAAGGGTTGTGGAGCCGTTATGACAGAGAAACGGCGGACTGTTCGGCGTCATGGCTATGCTGCCGATGGACGCCTGACCGCTATACAACCGTATACGCGCCTTACAGGTATGAATACCGCATGCGTCGGTTATTTCGACCGTGTAAAAGTAATCCTCATAACAAAGTTGATCGTTCTGCATCGAGATGGGGACAGGCGTGTACGAATATCCGCCGGTCAGTACATGATTGCCCTGCGGATCGTACCATTCGATACCGGTCACCGGGCATGCGGAAGCCGGGCTGATCTGCGTGAGATTGAGCGGCCCGACCGGGACAGGCGTGCCGGTATAACAGTAATCGTAGCCGTTGAGGCTGCAACTGTTGGGCATGCAAAGCGTCAGGGTGGCAATGTTGGAAGTGAGTACCTGACAAGGGCCATCGTTGAGGTG
>JAKOXM010000764.1 GCA_029781095.1 Bacteroidota bacterium | reverse complement strand
GGTGTATGCGAAGCGGCAAAAAAGTTCGGAGTACCCGTGCTGGGCATTTGCGGAACGCTGGCACTGGGAAAGTCCGATTGCCTCGAAATGGGGCTGTCCGACGTGACGGCCGTGAAAACACCCGGCATGTCAACCGAATACGCCATGACGCATGCAAGCGAACTGGTGGCCCAAAGAGTGGCCGGAATGCTGTCGGCGCGTTGAAACAAGCGCGAGGACCGGCAGTTAAAGCGCTGCGCCGCCTTGCCAGGTTTTTCGCAAAAAACGGATCCAGTTGCCCCCCATGATTCCTTCGATATCCTTTTCCGTATAGCCGCGCTTCCGAAGGATTGCGGGCAGTTTTTGAAGGTCGGCGATGGTGTGCAGGTCTGCCGGACATTGTTCCGTGCCGAAAGCACCGTCGAGATCAGAGCCGATGCCCGCGTGCAGGGCGTTGCCGGCGAGTTGGCAGACGTGATCGATGTGATCGGCGAGCACTTCCAGGTTCACGCCGGCGCTTTCAGGCGTGGAGACACCCCGCACCCAGCCCGGCACCATCATCCAGGCGTCCAGCACGGCGCCTATGACGGCCCCGCGACCGATCAGTTCGCGCAACTGCTCGTCGCTGAACTGGCGATGGTGCGGCACGATGCTCCTGCAGTTGTTGTGGCTGGCCCAAACCGGGCCGTGGTACACGTCCATCGCTTCCCAAAAGCTGTCGTCGCACAAATGCGTGGCGTCGAGGATGATGCCTAGTTCTTCCATTTTTTTCAGGAGCGCACGGCCTTTCTCGCCCAATCCGCCGCTGGCATCGGTACCTTGCGCATAAACACCCGGACCGTAATGCGCCGGGCCGATGGCGCGCAATCCGAGATCAAATGCCTTTTCCACGTAGCCGAGGTTGACGATTGAATCGGCGCCTTCGAGGCTGAGGACATAGCCGATGGGTTCGTATTCCCCCGGTTTTTTCCACTTTTCAAGATGCGCTTCAAGTGATTTGACATCGGTAACGGGCGTCAGTTCACCCGCTTCCTCCATGGTTTTGTACCACGCTAATTGCGCCTGCGTCATGGCCCAGGCTTGCTGCTGGGAATGCCAGCCGGGAAGCGTGTTGCCTTTCTTTACGTACCGGGCGATCTGGGTGGCCATGCAGAGACCGACCCGGCCGTTTCGCATGGCGGAAAAGGAGACTGTCCCCCGCCCGCGATCGGGCTTGTCGGTCATGCCTGCTTCCCGCTCGCGGATTTCTTCTACGGTGCGGGTCAGGTCGCGGTTCCACTCCATGGCGTTCATGGCAAGGTCGAGGTGGCCATCGAAAATGAGGTATTGATCAGTTGTCATTTTTCAGGAAACAAGTTACTCAAGTTGTGACTTCAGTTTTGAATGTACAGGGTTTTGCAATTTCCACATGCGACCTTTGCCGGTCCCGTACAGACACTTGCGTTCCAGACGGGGCCGGCCGCAACCCGGGTTGGGTATTTTTTCAGAACCGGACGGTCGTAAAAGTAACAACACCTCAGGATCGGAGAATCTTTTTGCTCCGGGAAAGGAGATTGTTATGGCAAAATTTGCTTCACTTGGGCTATCACCTCATGGCGCTCTTCCCGGAAAATCAATTAATCTTGTGTGTTCAAATAAAAGATCAACCATGAAACTGGCAATCAACAAAATCCAGCATGTCGGCATCCCTGTGACCGACCTGCAACGCTCCGAAAATTTCTATAAAAGCCTCGGTTTCGAAAATGTAATGTCCGCAGCGTTTCAACACAACGGAGGCTCGGGGCGGGTGGCCATGATGCAGCAAGGGGATGTGATCGTCGAGATTTACCAGATGCCGGAGCCCGAACTGGCCGGTATTCGTCAGCGCCGGGACGGGCATGTGGACCATATTGCATTTGATACGGAAGATATCGATCATGCTTTTCAAACCCTGAAAAATGCCGGATTTGAGGTGCTCGAAGAAGCGCCAGTATTCCTGCCTTTCTGGAAAAACGGCTGCAAATACTTCAATATCAAGGGCCCCGACGGAGAACGTCTGGAGTTTAACCAAATCCTTTAAAAATCAAAAATGCTGAACGATATGAAACGCATTGTGATACTTGTTGTCGTCCATTTTGTCGCTGTTACATTCGCCGGCGCCCAGCACTCGGTTGCCCGCCTCTGGAATGAAAAGGTGCTGCATGCGATCAGCACGGATTTGGCCCGCCCTACGGTGCATGCCCGCAACCTGTTTCATACCTCCGTGGCCATGTATGATGCCTGGGCGGTGTATAGCCCCGATGCAGATACTTATTTGCTTGGAAAAACGGTGCACGGATTCAGTTGCCCTTACCACCGGGTGGCCGCTCCGGCCGATGTACGCGCTGCGCAGGAAGAAGCGATGAGTTTTGCCGTATACCGGGTTATGAAACACCGTTTTGAAAAATCGCCGGGTGCTTCCAAACTGTTTCCGGAAATAGATGCATTGATGGATTCTTTGGGCTACGACCGCCAGAATACTTCTTTCAATTACAAATGCGGTCCGGCGGAAATGGGCAACTATATAGCCAAATGTATCATTGAATACGGCTTGCAGGACGGCTCCAACGAAGCCAACGGATCTGCGAATCAATACTACGTACCGGTGAATCCGCCCCTCGTTGTTCAGGTGCCGGGCAATCCCCATATTCTCGACATGAACCGCTGGCAGCCCTTGCAATTTATACAGTTTGTCGATCAAAGCGGCAACGTCAGCGCAAATGTGACGCCCGCTTTTTTAAGCCCGGAGTGGGGCAATGTTGCGCCTTTTTCACTGAAACCGGATGATGCCGCCGTTTACCACCGTGACGGACACGACTACACCGTATATGATGATCCGGGCCCGCCGGCCTACCTCGATACGACGGTTTTGGGCCTCGACGATGCGTATAAATGGAACTTTGCCCTGGTGTCGGTTTGGGCGTCCCTGCTCGATCCCTCGGATTCGGTGCTGATCGACGTTTCCCCGGCTTCCGTAGGCAACAATACCGTCTATCCGGCTGATATGGCCGGTCAGCGCGATTTTTATAACATGTTCCAGGGCGGAGACGACAGTCCCGGCCGTCCGCTCAACCCGAAAACCGGATTGCCGTACAAGCCACAGGTGGTTCCGCGCGGAGATTACACCCGGATATTGGCCGAATTCTGGGCCGACGGCCCCAACTCGGTAACGCCTCCGGGACACTGGTTTACGATCCTGAATTACGTGAATGACCAACCCGGGCTCGTCAGGCGAATACGCGGCACCGGACACTTGTGCGACAACCTCGAATGGGATGTGAAAGCCTATTTTGCCCTCGGTGGCGCCATGCACGACGCGGCAATTGCGGCCTGGGGTATTAAAGGATACTACGACAGCGTCCGGCCCGTATCAGCCATCCGGGGCATGGCGGAGCGGGGTCAGAGCTCCGATCCGAATCTGCCGCATTACGACCCCGCCGGTCTGCCGCTGATTCCGGGGTATATCGAATTGATCGGGCCCGGCGATCCGTTGCAGGGCTCCGCCGGCCAATTTGTCGGCGAAGTGAAACTCAGGACCTGGAAAGGCCCGAATTTTATCAATGACCCCAAAACGAATGTGGCCGGTGTCGGCTGGATTCCGGCCAAAAACTGGTGGCCGTATCAAAGACCGACCTTCGTAACGCCGCCATTTGCCGGTTATATTTCAGGGCACTCCACCTACAGCCGCGCGGCGGCCGAACTCTTGACGGCGCTGACAGGCGACCCGTATTTCCCGGGCGGGATGGGCCAGTTTTTCTGCAAAAAAAATGAATACCTGGTTTTTGAAGACGGGCCCAGTGTGGACGTGACCCTCCAATGGGCGACGTATCGCGATGCGTCCGACCAATGCAGCCTTTCGCGGATATACGGCGGCATACATCCTCCGATGGATGACATACCCGGGCGCCTGATCGGCATGAAAATCGGCCCCGATGCGCTGGATTTTGCAGAACAATATTTCACCTATACGGCCACCCCGCAGGACAGTGTCACGGCATTCAAAGTGTACCCGAACCCGACGGATTGCGTCGTGGAAATCGAATACAATTTCGACGGGCAGATGCCGGTGCGCGTATACCAGACCGACGGGCGTCTGGCCATTTCCACCGATCTTGAATTTGTGGATGGCCGGGCAATCCTGGACCTGCGGTCGGTGACGTCCGGGGTCTATATGGTTGTCGGACTGGATGCAAACGGCGGGCGGAATTTTGTTGAAAAGGTGATCCGGTACTGAATATGCAGCAGTGCCAAATTTTGAATGATGATTTGATTGCAAATCATTGATAATCAATATAAAATTCATCATTCATCGCTACCGGATATTCAACCACCAACCTCCCTCGTCCGCGCCGTCACGCGCCATTTTTCAGTTGCCTTCTGGCCGGACACAGCCCAAACGCTGTCGTGCAAAGCCATCGTCGGGCAGATATGGATCGGGATGCCATATAGACAACTGCCGACGGGGTATTGGTCGGCGCCCTCGAAAGAGATTACCAGATGTTCTTCGCTGTGGCTGATGTGTTCGTAGTCCGGTATGCCCAAAAAATGAACGCGCGGCGGCGGCATCTCCGACGCTACTGCTTTGTGGCCCAGATCGAGGCAAAGTTTGCCTTTGGCAGGCTTGCTGACTACC
>JAKOXM010000751.1 GCA_029781095.1 Bacteroidota bacterium | reverse complement strand
CGAACATTTCCCGTTTGTAATTCACGCCATGACTGGAATAGGAAAGTCGTGCCACTGCCCTGCCGATATCGAGTTCGCGACGATAATTTTTATAGCCATCCTGTGCGGGAAACCGGATAAACATGCTCCCGACCGGCTGGTATGGCATGCCCTGATTCAGTGAATTGACGTGCCCGTCGGCATATTTTTGCGCTTCTTCGTATTGTCCATCCCGGATCATTTGACGGATCACCGGAATGGCTTTGCCCGTCTCCGGGTTGATATTGTTGCCCGGTTCACCGGCCCAGACCGTTTCCTCATTCAATTGCAATTCCTCCTGTCCGGGTGTTCCGTAGATCATCGCGCCCAGTCTCCCGTTGCCGATTGGAAGGGCTTCGACCCATTCTTTGGCGGGTTTGTCGTACCAGAGCGTCATGGGGTTGTTCTGGCAAAACAGGGCAGATGCAGGAAACAGGAAAAAATTGAACAAGAGTAAAAATCGCATGATGCACTTCATTGAATGGACAGAAAAAGAAGAACCCGGACTAATTTTTCATTTTTTCAAGCCGTAGCAGGGCTTCCAGGTAGTAATAGTCGCCGTAGATCATGGATGCGTCAATTTCAGTACCGGCGGGTTTGTGGCCCGTGCAATGCAGGAGAAAAGCGCTGTTTTTCCCGCGACTCTGATACTTTTCCGATGATAACGCAGCCAGTATTTTTACTGCCTTTTCGTAGTAGTTTTTGGCAATACCCTTATCGGAAACCAGGGTGGACAATTCGAGCAGGGCAGAGGCGGTTATGGCCGCTGCGGAGGCGTCTTTCGGCTCATTCGGGATATTGGGTGCGTCGAAGTCCCAATACGGGATCATGTCTTCAGGCAGGCGCTTCAGATACAGGTTAGCTGCGTTCTGCGCTGCTTCAAGAAATTTCGGATCGCGCGTTTCGCGATATGTCATGGTATATCCATAGATCGCCCATGCCTGTCCGCGGGCCCACATGGACTCGTCGGCATAACCCTGGTGAGTCTGGCCTTTGATGCGGGCGCCCGTACTGTCGTTGTACAATATCGCGTGATAAGTACTGAAGTCGGGTCGAAATTGGTTTTTCATGGTCGTTTCTGCGTGTCGCACGGCGATATCATACAGCGAATACGGTCCGCCGTTTTTACTGGCCCAGAACAGGAGTTCAAGGTTCATCATATTGTCGATGATGGTGTTATGCAGTCCGTTTTTATCCTTTTTCATGCCCGGCCAGGACAGGATAGTGCCGACACGCAGGTTGAACAAAGTCGCCAGGGTATCGGCTGTCCGCAGCAGTATCGCCTTATATTCAGGGTTTTGTGTCAGGCGATAACCCTTGCCGAAAGAGCAATTCATTTGAAAACCCAGGTCGTGGTCGTGCGCCGGTCGCGCTGACAACGGCGTCAGGAGCCGGGTAAACCGGTTCGCTTCCATGCGCCACTTTTCATCGCCGGTATACTCGTACAAAAGCCAAAGAATACCCGGCCAAAACCCCGAGGTCCAGTCTGTGCCGGGTACAAAATGCCAATCCGTTTTATTCCGGTCGATATTTCGGGGCAGGAGTGAATCTTCGGGTGGAATAGTCTGCAAGGTTTTGGAGGCCTGAGCCAGGCAATAATCTATGTTTTCGGACGGATTGAATACAGGATTAGCCCGACAACCGATAAAGGAAATAAATAAGGTGCAGCACAGATATTTCAAAAACGCTTTCATGCCATTCAAGGATTGGTTTAAAGGCCAATGGATCGTTTCCGGGCAGGAGAAGGCAAGAGATGCTACCCTGTCAGCGCAGGACCCAAGATAGGTTT
>JAKOXM010000741.1 GCA_029781095.1 Bacteroidota bacterium | reverse complement strand
CATTTCAACCGCCTCCGTTTCAAACCTTGAGAAGGCAAACCACTTTTTACCGAGGTCTTTAAGGGATGCGCCGATATGGTAAATCTTTTTTTCATCGATAATCAGAAAACGGTCGTGGGCGTCTTTAAAGGTTTCAATTGTAATGGGCGGGTATTGTTCGTTATGTTTTTTCAGATCCAGTGCCAGTTGTTTGGAGATCGCTTTCGTGTAAATCGTTGCCGTTACACCTTTATTGCGCTTACTGAAAAGGGTCAGCACTGAATCATCAACATAATTATCAATGAGAACCAGATCGTTTTTTGCTTTACGAACAAGATCAGCGACAAACGCATAGGCATCGTAAACCTGTCCATCGTAGAAGATTCCTTGTTTAGGTGGGTCACCACTTTCGAGTGCCAGAAAAACCTTCTCGAAATTCTTTCCCGTTTCCGATTCAAAGGCGACTTGACGGCGTTCGACGTTATCCAGACGGGCAAAGATGTTGGCGTTGTGCTGAATGAATTTACGCATTTCAACAAAAGCACGCATGATTCGCACATGAACCACTGCGGCCTTTGCGCTTTTCAAAACGCCTGCGAGACTTGCAACACCCTGCTCCGTGAAAACATAGGGTAGAGAACCACCAAGATGTTTTCTGGAAGGTATCGCATTTTGCGATACCATGAAATCGACCTCGGATTCGCTTAACTGAAACATGAAATCTTCAGGAAAACGCTCGATATTGCGTTGAACCTGTTCACGCAATCGAATCGGCTTCACTTCGTAAAGTGCGGCTATACCTTTATCCAGCATAACTTGTTGATTACGAATCAGATAGATTTTTTCCTTAATTGCCTCAGGCTCGTCCATCCGTGGTTACCTCTGAATCTGTTGCAGCTTCTCCGCCATCTTCGCGCGTACTTCTATCAGCTCTTTTTCCAGTGCGTCTATTTCTGCTTGGACTGCGTCGATATCGATTTCTTCTTCTTCTTCGAAGGTATCTACGTAGCGGGGGATATTGAGATTGAAGTCGTTTTCCCTGATTTCGGCGAAGTCGGCTACGTGGGCGTATTTTTCTTTTTCGGCTCGGGCAGTGTAGGCCGCCATGATGCTGTCAATATGCTCTTTTGCGAGGGTATTCTGGTTTTTGCCTGAGATAAAGTCACGGCTGGCGTCGATGAAAAGGACGTTTTTGCACTCTTCGCGCACGCCGCCTTTTTCGCGGGAGCGGTCAAACACCAGGATTGCCACCGGGATATTGGTGGTCTGGAACAGGTTGCCAGGCAGGCCGATAACCGCATCAAGCAAATTTTCCTCAATCATGTTTCGGCGGATACGGCCTTCAGCTGCGCCTCGGAAAAGCACGCCATGCGGAACTACCACGGCGACGCGACCCTCTTTTTCCAGAGCGACTTCGACCATGTGGCTGATAAAGGCCCAGTCGCCTTTGCTCTTAGGCGGTACGCCGCGCCAGAAACGGTTGTATTGATCGCTCTCGGCATTTTCAGCGCCCCATTTATCCAAAGAGAAGGGCGGATTGGCTACCACGCAATTGAATTTCATCAGCCGGTCATTTTCCACTAAAAGCGGACTATTCAGGGTGTCGCACCATTCAATGCGGGCGCTGTCAAAGCTGTGCAGGAACATATTCATGCGGCAGAGCGCCCAAGTGCTGCCGTTGGATTCTTGTCCAAACAGGGCGAAGTCGCGCTTTGCCTGGGCGCTGTCGGCATTGCGCGCCACTTCGTGAGCCGCCTGGATTAAGAGTCCGCCTGAACCGCAGGCCGGATCACAGATGCGGTCGCCGGACCTTGGCGCGGCGAGTCTGGCGACGAGTTCGCTGACTTTCAGTGGAGTAAAGAATTCGCCGGCCTTTTTGCCGGAGTCGGCGGCAAAGCGTTCAATCAAGTAGATGTAGGTGTTGCCGATGACGTCCTCGGCGACCCGGCTGGGACGCATATCAAGCTGCGGCTTGTTGAAATCCTCCAGCAGCTGCTTGAGACGGCGGTTGCGATCTTTGGTTTTCCCGAGATTGGCCTCGCTGTTGAAGTCGATATTGCGGAAGACGCCTTCGAGCTTGCTCTTGTTGCTTTCTTCAATGTGGTCGAGTACGATGTTGATCAACTCGCCAATATTGGCGGCGGAGCGGCGTTCGTAGAGGCTGTAGTAGGTGGCAGGGAATTCATCCAGCAGCGTCTCAATGCCAGTTTCGTTATTTTTTTCGCAGAGGCGCACCATAGGGAGGACAAAACGCTCGCGCTCAAGCTTGCGGCGGATGCGGACGTCGTCATCGCCATGCAACTGCCGATATTCTTCGTAGTGGTCTTGCCAGACATCGGAGATGTATTTCAAGAACAACATCACGAGAATATAATCTTTGTATTGCGCTGGATCAACAACGCCCCGGAAGGTGTCAC
>JAKOXM010000736.1 GCA_029781095.1 Bacteroidota bacterium | reverse complement strand
CGCATTTCCACCTGGGCGACTGCTGCGATTGACGCCAGCGCTTCGCCCCGGAAACCCATGGTGCGTATGGCAAAAAGGTCTTTTGATTCGCGGATTTTCGATGTAGCGTGGCGTTCGAAACACATGCGGGCGTCTGTTTCGGACATGCCGCATCCGTTGTCTATCACCTGTACGAGGGTTTTACCGGCGTCGCGAACAATGAGTTTTATTTGCGTAGCACCGGCATCGATGGCATTCTCCAGCAATTCCTTTACCACGGAAGAAGGGCGTTGCACCACTTCCCCTGCCGCAATCTGGTTGGCCACATTTTCAGGCAACAATTGAATGACATCAGTCATGATCTGGGACGCGCACCGGTATTTTT
Source organism: Bacteroidota bacterium (assembly GCA_029781095.1). Lineage (GTDB taxonomy): Bacteria > Bacteroidota > Bacteroidia > Chitinophagales > Saprospiraceae > M3007. The sequence goes on along the minus strand of JAKOXM010000736.1, from coordinate 1,544 downwards.
GTCAGTTTTTAGACCCAAGCGTGTTAAAATAGTGCGCGTTATTTGTGCAAAGATACCTGATTTTACGCAAGGCAGGATGCATTTCGCTAAATGTGTCTTTTTAAAAAGATTCTGAAAAGGCGAAAAAAAACGCCGCAACGGCGGATTCTCCCCTATGGTTTATATTTTTGCCCGACTTTTCTGCATCACCACAATTCGGACAACAACTATGGACAATATCCAAAACACACGCGGCAAAGGATACTGCATACTCTACATCTTTATGGCGCTGTTTCTATTCTCGGCGCTGTTGCTGATGTTGTATAATCGCAACAGCATCCTCGATTTTCCGAAATAAACCGGATTTTCTGCGCTTGAAAGAAACACATCAAGGGCCGTCTCAAAATTATTGGGACGGCCCTTGTTATATTTATATCTCCGGGCGGGTTTTTTTATGCATGAGGCAGCCCAACAACCTGTATACCCCTAATTCTGCTTTGCTGATCCCCCGGAAGCAAACCCCGCACGGCTTTTTGCAGGTTTCTTCACCGATCACGTCCACTGCCCCATCGGCATTGCCCAGAAGGGCACTCAGACTTTCAAGAAAGAGTTCCTGGTCGTCGGCAACAGGGGTGCTGCTATAATCGTCAGACACAGTTTTACAAGACAAACGAGGCAAAAAGCCGCAAAAAAACAGGCAATTTCCTGTCTGAACATTCCAATATGATGGATTAACCTTTTTTAACCTTCCTTCAAGGGTGATTAACCTGCATACCATATTGGTCCCGGTACTTTTGCTCCTGCATGTACGTCGAATCTCAAAATCCGGCTGAGCGCACGGATTGCGCAGGGATTCCATCGCATGCGGTATTTAAAAATTAGGTTATGAAAACAAAGATCCTCATCCTCTTTACAGCATTGCTACTGTTCCCTTTTCTGCTTTTTTCTCAAAAATACAACCTGCGCGGTACCGTGCTGGATACCTCCGCAGCGCCCCTGGCGGGCGGCACGGTGATGTTGCTCGCCAAAGCCGACAGTTCGCTGTTGGCTTTTACGCGAACAAACGAAGCCGGCGCCTTTGAATTCAAAAACCAGCCGGCAGGTGAATATCTGCTGCGCTGCACGTATTTCGGATATCAAAACCTGCAAAAAGCCGTGCGGCTCGAAGGTGCTGGAAACGTTGTCGATATCGGCACTTTAAATATGCTGACCAAATCGCAAATGCTAAAAGAAGTGGAGATAAAAGGCGATGCCAACCCCGTAACCATCAAACAGGACACGATAGAGTTCAACGCAGGATCCTTCAAGGTAAAAGACAATGCCGTGGTGGAAGACCTGCTGAAAAAATTGCCCGGGGTGGAAGTGCAACGCGACGGTACGGTGCGCGCACAGGGAGAAGAAGTGAAAACGTGACGGTGGACGGAAAAAAATTCTTCGGCAACGACCCCAAACTCGCCACCAAAAACCTGCCTGCCGACGCGGTGGACAAAGTACAGATATTCGATAAAAAATCCGAACAGGCGGTGTTCAGCGGCATCGACGACGGGCAGCGCGAGAAAACCATC
>JAKOXM010000725.1 GCA_029781095.1 Bacteroidota bacterium | reverse complement strand
AAACCTGGTGCACGCGCCGGCGATATGCACGTCTGCCCGGCCGAAACGGGCGACGTTCCACATGTGGGCGGCCCCTTGATCGCTTCCCAGTTTACTGTCCTGATCGGTGGTCAGCCGGCTGCAATTCTAAATGACCAGGCCATTTGCATCGGCCCTTGCGACCATATCAATTGCGGCTCCTCATCGGTAATAATTTCAGGGTTGCCAGCCGTTCGGCAGGGCGACGGCAGCGCCCACGGCGGCCTGGTAGTGGGCGGCTGCATTACCGTCCTGATAGGTTAAGCATTTTTTCACTATTAAAAACAACAACGGATATGAAACCGCTGAATCAAAAAGAACGCCGGATCGCTTTTATGAAATTTCTGGGCGTGTTTTTACTGGCTATCGCCATTGTCATCTTCTCGGCATTTGCAGCAGGGGTGAAAGTACCGCCCTCTGTTTATTCCAATCAGGGGCAGATCTGCAATGATCGGGAAACCCTTGCGCGCTATATTGACTCCCTTGAGGTGAAAATGGCAGTCTTGAAAGACCTGGATAAAAAACTGGCAGCCGCTGCGACCGAATTCGATAAAGGCGAGCAAATGAAAATCATTCAAAATGAGGAAAATAACCTGACAAACCTCCTCAAAGACATTAAATATCTGAAAACAGACATTCCGGAAAAAAATGCTTTGTATAATATCGGCGATGCGTATCTTCTACTCAGAACGATTGCAAAAAAACCGGTTCCGGTACAGCCGTCAGGTGGTTCGAACAAAGATGATTGCGAGCCCTGGAAAAACCGCCTTCACGAGGCTAATGAGCAAATTGCCGACTTGAAAAAGATAGCCGCCGGCGCTTCGAAAGATTTGGATAAATTGAAAGTGAGTATGATCAATTTCCGCAGACATCAAGAAGAAATCAGAAATCTGGTGAAAAGCGTTAAGGATGATCTGGATGATGCCAAAAATTTTCAGAAAATTCCGGAGTACTGATCTGTAATAAATGATACGCTATCCGGATAGATGGTCAAAAGCACATGTTGATATAAGTGCATGCCATCAGTTAAACACGGCATTTAGGAAACATTCCTGACACAAAGGTCGTGGCTATGTGACTCATTGTAAGGCCGGACAAAAACAAACATGAATCATCCCGAATTTTGGGGTGGCTCATGTTTGTTTTATAGTTTAGGTAAAAAAAAGAACCTCCTGTATTTTAGTGGTGCTGAATCACAAAACAAAAGGAGGTTCCAATGTATACGCACGCTCGCGCGAGGCTCCGCCTCGCGTGCACCATCCATCGGGTTCCACCCGCCGAAAAAAATATTTTTCCCATTCTCAGTTTTTGAGAATACCCCGCCAAATATTTGCCTCCGGGAACAACACAGACAAGTCAGTTGCCCAAAAGAAACAGGAATGACATGATCTGCAGGATCGGAGCACCCGAATTCCATATCCTGTGAATCCTGTAAACCCTGTCCCAAAAACGGCAACAACTGTGCGGCCCGCTACCGAAATAGTAACCCGCTCGTTTTTCCGGACTCATCACCCGGGAAAACGGCCCAACCACCTGACTTGGCCATGCGCATACGGAACACGCTTATTATCCTGCCTGTCATCGCCCTTCTCTGCTTCTCAACGACGCATGCCCGCCCTGCGGACCCGCCTGTTCCCGGCTGTTCGGAGCCGGGCAGTTTTACCCTCAT
>JAKOXM010000715.1 GCA_029781095.1 Bacteroidota bacterium | reverse complement strand
TGTTTTGAACGGATAAAGTGACATGAATGGTGTCTTTGTTCACAACCGCCCCCATGTTGCCATACACAAAAGTGGTATACGACAACCCGTATCCAAACGGGTAAGATACTTCCAGACCCGCTTTATCGAAATGCCGGTAACCCACGTATATCCCCTCTTCATAGCGGGTATAATCCTTGTTCCGGACTTTATCTTTTTCTGCTTTTTCGCCGCTGAAAAACTGATCCATCGGGTCGAACGGCGCTCCGTCGAGGGGAAAGTTGGCATTGGAAGCGTGGTCGCTCAAATGAACGGGGAAGGTCATCGGGAGTTTCCCGCTGGGGTTGACCTTGCCGCCGAGGATATCTGCCACCGAATTTCCGCCTTCCTGTCCACCCTGCCAGGCCAGAAGAATTGCATCGGGTTGCGCTTTCCACGACGCCGTTTCAATGACGCCTCCGATGTTCAGCACGACGATGACCTTTTTCCCGGCGTTATGAAATGTCTCGCAGACCAGATTAACCATATTGTTTTCCTGCTGCGACAACAGAAAATCGTCCGTTTCGACCCTGTCGCCGCCTTCTCCGCTGTTCCTGCCGATGGTAATGATGCCCACATCGGCGCTGCCGACCATTTCCTTTATCATGTCGGATGTGTAAACAATTTGAGGCGGGTTGTAGGGGTGCATCATGGCATCAAATCCTTCCGGCCGGACGAACGCTTTTTGATTGGCTGCTTTATGCCGTTCAAATATGTTTTTCGCTTTTTCATTGATCGTAAAACCGGCATTTTTCAAACCTTCTTCCAGTGAAACGACATAGGCTTCATTTACATCACCCGAACCGGTACCGCCGGCGATAAAATCGTAAGCGGTAACCCCGAACAGGGCCACATTTTTTCCGGTCTGCAAGGGAAGCGTATTTTCATTTTTGAGCAATACCATGCCTTCCGAGGCGGATTGCCGGGTTATTGCGGCGTGCGCTTTCAGGTCGGGGTTGTTGCTGTATTTATATCCCTGCATTTTCCTGCTTCCCAGAATTAGTTTCAGAATCCGTTTGACGGAGGTGTCGATATCCTCCATGGACAATTGACCGTTTTCCCGGGCTTTTGTCAAAGCATTCCACTGTCTTTTGGTACCCGGCTCCAACAGGTCATTTCCGGCGCTGATTTGAGCGGGGGCATCCTGTCCGCCAAACCAGTCGGACATGACCAATCCCTGAAAACCCCAGTCGTTTCTCAAAACATCCGTCAACAAATACCTGCTTTGCGAGGTATAGGTGCCGTTCACCTTGTTGTAGGAAGACATAATGGTCCAGGGCTGGGCTTTTTTTACAATGATCTCGAACCCCTTGAGATAGATTTCGTGCAATGCCCGCTGGGAGATAATGGCGTCGTTAAACGACCGGTTCGTTTCCTGGTTATTGGCGACAAAATGTTTCACGGACGTGCCTACCCCGTTTGATTCAATACCGTTGACCATGGCCGCGCCGATATTGCCGGTCAGAACCGGATCTTCCGAGTAATATTCAAAATTTCTTCCACAAAGCGGATGGCGGTGAATGTTGGCGCCCGGGCCCAGTATCACGTCTATGCCGTACTCCAGGGCTTCATTTCCCATTGCTTCGCCTACATTCTTTACCAGGTCCACATTCCAGGTGGAAGAGAGCAGGGTACCGATGGGGAAAGCCGTGCAATAATAAGTCCGGGTCTCGCCCTTCCGCCGGGGTTCGATCCGCAATCCGGCAGGGCCGTCCGACAGGTAGATCGTCGGGATGCCCAGCCGGGGCGTCGGCACGATGGTGCCCACAGCGCCCGATATACCTTCGCCCGGTTTGACCATACCCATACCGGAAGCCATACCAGAACCTTTCAGCAAATGGATCTTTTCCTCCAGGGTCATTTGGGACAGCAGGTCGTCTGCACGTTCCTCGATGGATCTGCGGTCGTCTTCGTAGGTGTCGAGTTTCCCGTTTCCGTTCCTGTCCAGAAAGGTGTAGCCGTCCACCGTGATTGTTTTAAGGTTGCGGTTTTCGGCATAGTCTTTCTCAAAATTGAGGAAAGTTGACTTGAGGTACATCCAGGCGCCGAACCCGGCAATCGCCAGTAAACCGATCAGGGAACCCAGCACAATAAGGGCCCACTTTAGAAATTTTTTCATGTAGTCGAAGAATTTGTGACAAATCGCCACAAACGTAATAAGAAATTTATTTGTGGCAAAATGTCACAAATAATTATTTTTGCCGCATGGATTTAAAAAATTTCCTTGAACAGGGTTTTGACTGCTTTCTGCCCAATCTGTCCATCGACCTGGTCATCATCGGGTACGATGACAATGCGCTCAAGTGCCTGTTGTTAAGGATTGGAGACAAGTGGCTGCTGCCGGGCGGATATATCGGAAGGGATGAATCTGTACCCGATGCTGCGGTGAGGATATTGCAGCACCGCACAGGGATAGAAGAGCCCCACCTGAAATTTTTAGCCGTTTTCGGTGACAGCAATCGCCGGTTTACAGATGAATGGAGGGCATTTTGGGAGAAATCCGGGCAGGAATGGAAAGAGGATTCCTGGTTGAATACCCGGTTTATTACCCTGGCCTATTATTCCCTGGTTGATATTAGAAATATCTTCCCGGCTGTTCACGATTTTGACGAAGATTTTGGCTGGTTCAATTTTGACGGGCTGCCGGACATGTGGATGGATCACAAATCCATCGTGCTGGAAGCCAGAAACCGTCTGAAAAAAGACATCAAACAGGAGGAACTCACCTATAATCTGTTGCCCGATCAATTCACCATGCCGGAACTCCACCAACTCCATGAAACCATACTGGAAACGAAGCTGGACCGCAGCCGCTTTCAAAAAAAGATGCTTTCGACGGGGATGTTCGAGCGATTGCCCAAACGGCAGCAGGAAACGCCGGGCAGTAATCCTTTTCAATATAGTGTAAAAAAACAGCCGGAGAAGGGTTCGAATAATGGTAATGAATAAAACAAGGTCATTTTTTGAAATGAACTTCGTTTAACACTTCTACCGATTTTATCTCTACAATAACCTGTTGCTAACCAATAAATCCAGCCGAAAACCCAAAACACCCGGTACTTGACAGGTAATTTCATTTGCTTCCATAATTTGTACCTAATCTGCGTGAAATCCGCGCAAAAAATCCGCGTAAAATCTGCGCGAAATCAAATCCACCCCCGCCTTTGGTTTCGTGCAGATTTTACGCAGATTTATTGCACAGATTTTAAACAGAATGATATTCAGGTAAAAGTGTTGATAATTCGTTTCAGACTTATTTTATCCTCGAGGCTTTTTACATTGAAGTTTATAAGCAGACCAAGTTGCTTGTTCGACAAGCGTAGGTAGGTCATCACCTGTTTGAAATGAACTTCATTTAACACTTCGACCGATTTTATTTCTACAATAACCTGTTGTTCAACCAATAAATCCAGCCGAAAACCCAAAACACCGGGTACTTGACAGGTAATTTCATTTGCTTCCATAATTTGTACCTAATCTGCGTGAAATCCGCGCAAAAAATCTGTGTAAAATCTGCGCGAAATAAAATCTGCGCGAAAAACTCACCCCGCCCACCCTTCTCTGTCCAGGCTCCGGTAATGAATCGCCTCCGCCAAATCTTCAATTCGGATATCCGCACTGCCCGCCAAGTCCGCCGCCGTGCGCGCCACTTTCAGGATTCGGTCGAAGGCCCGGGCTGAAAGTTGCAGGCGCTCCATCGCCGTTTTCAGCAGTGAAAGCCCGGCAGGCGTCAACTGGCACACCTCGCGCACCATCCGGCTCGGCATCTGGGCATTAGCGTACACGTCTTTCAAATCCCTGAATCGCTCTGCCTGGAGGCGCCGGGCAGTGAGCACGCGCTCCCGGATCTCGGCGCTCGTCATTTTGGGTCGCTCGGTGTTGGTGAGTTCCTCGATCTTCACGGGCGTCACCTCGACATGCAGGTCGATGCGGTCTAGCAGCGG
>JAKOXM010000686.1 GCA_029781095.1 Bacteroidota bacterium | reverse complement strand
GACATTCCATGCTTGCAGGACAGGCGAGGCGGAGGACACCACCTTGCACAACTCCGGCTGGTGAAAGCCCTGCGTGACAATGCGGGTGTTTCCGATAAGTGTTGTGATCATCGGTTCGCCAACCGTATAGGAGAAAGTAAGGCCGCCCTGCGTGGCGGTTTTACCCGATGCGCTGATTACCTGAATGCAATTCTGGTAACCTACGCCCTGCGCGATGGATAAATTAATGGTGTGGCACAGGAAAAGTGCGAGATAAAGAAACCGGTTCATGGCTAAGTGGATTGAAAATTATTTACACAAAGAAAAGCATCTTTTGCGTTTGACAGCAAAAAAGATACCAAGTGTCGGCTTCCCGTCAGTTTTCAAAATCCTGCGGCATACGCATGATAAATACGCCCTGCTCATGCAGGTATTCGCGTTGTTTCCGAAGGTTTTTCAATTTTATTTCACCGATGATACAGTGATGTCCGGCACTTTGCTCCGCGTATTCCATGGTGTCAAAGGGGAGGATTTCCGGGAGAATGGTTCGTGGCGCGCGCGCATATACACGAAGCGCTATGTCTTCGTCAAGCAGGGTATGGCCGTTCAGCCGGTGCTTTTGGTACGGGTAGCGATAGCCGCGTTGCAGCGATACGAGGTCGGAGAGCAGCGCCGAACCGGTGGGGAAACCGCCTGCCCCCCGTCCGCTGAAAAACTGCCGGCCCGAATAGGCTGTATTCAACTGGACGCCGTTGAATTCATCTTCCACGTGGTACAGCCCATCCTTTTCGCCGACCAGACCGGGCATGACGTACAGCGCCAGTTTGTTTGTCCCCGTTCGTTTGCAAACGGGCAACAGTTTGATTTTCAAGCCCTGTTGTCTGGCAAATTCAATATCGGCAGTTCGCAGATGGCGAATCCCGAAATGCAATATCGTCTCCGGCGACGCCACGACGCCATGGCTGTGAGCCGTCAAAAGAATCAGTTTGTATTTGGCGTCGAGCCCGTCTACATCGCTCGATGGGTCAAGTTCGGCAAATCCCAGATCCTGCGCCTGTTTGAGCGCCACGGCAAAATCCAGGCGATCGCGGAACATTTTGCTCAAAATAAAATTGGACGTACCGTTAAAAATGCCGGAAATCTGCTCCATCGGTTCTGACCCGAAATGTTCTTCGATGGTGCGCACGATGGGAATGCCGCCGCAGGCCGCGCTTTCATAAAGCAGGGAAACGCCGGTTTCGTCTTGCAAATCAAGGAGTTGGGAAAAATTGTCGGCGACCATTTTTTTATTCGCCGTTACGACGTGCTTCCCCTTTCGCATGGCCCGGCTTACGATATGAAAGGCGTCCTCCGAGCCGGAAATCGTTTCCACCACAACGTTGATCGAGGGGTCGTCCAGAATATCCGAAGCATTGAAAGTCAGTTTTTCAGGCGCGACTTCGCGTGGTTTACCCGGCGTTTTCACGCATATTTTTTTTACTGCAATACCGGGCAAATTGCTGTTTTGCAATACATCCAGCAGACCTTTCCCTACAACCCCAAGTCCGAACAGGCCAATATTGAGCGTTTGTTTTATCATTTTTCAGGCGGCTATTGTTGCGTTTGTTTCGTGCAATCCGGCACTTGCTGCCGCTAAAAATTCATCGAGGAGCAGCCCCAGTTTTTCCGTTTCGATCAAAAAGCCGTCGTGGCCGAAACTCGAATGGATTTCTTTAAAAACCGCTCCCGGAATATGTTTCGCCAGAAAAACCTGCTCTGCCAAGGGAAAAAGTACATCCGTGCTGATGCCGACAACCAGGGTTGGTACTTGCAGGCCTTCAAGGACTATCTCAATATCACCCCGGCTGCGACCCACATGGTGCGAATCCATCGCCTGCGTCAGCCGGTAATAGGAAAAGGCGTTGAAACGCCGGGAGAGTTTTTCACCCTGGTATTGCTGGTATGTTTGCGCCTTGTAATTTTCCAGGACGGGCCTGTCGTCCGTCTGCGCTTCCGAATAGGTGCTGTAATGGCGATAGGAAAGCAGGGCCGTCGCCCTTGCCGCCCGCATACCCGCGTCGCCGGCCTGCCCGAAACGGCGGTGCCAGGTGCCGTCGGCCTTGATGGCCATGCGCTGGGCTTCGTTAAAGGCGATGCCCCAGGCGGAATGCCGGGCATTTGTAGCGATCAAGGCAAGGTTCCGGATTATAGTCGGTTGAAGGATGGCCCATTCCAATGCCTGCTGTCCGCCGAGGGAGCC
>JAKOXM010000630.1 GCA_029781095.1 Bacteroidota bacterium | reverse complement strand
AACCGTTCCGCATCAAATCCGTGGAACGCATACGACTCACCACGGAAGATGAGCGCCGCAGATATCTGCGCGCAGCGCATTACAACCCCTTTCTACTGCAATCCGACCAGGTCATCATCGACCTGCTTACCGACAGCGGCACCTCCGCCATGAGTTCCGAACAGTGGGCGGGCATCATGCGTGGCGACGAAAGTTATGCCGGGGCAGCCAGCTGGCGCCGAATGGAGGCGGCCATACGCGATCTGACGGGTTATCCATATAGTATGCCCACCCACCAGGGCCGCGCGGCGGAACACCTGCTGTACACCCGGATTGGCGGAGCGGGAAAGGTATTCATCAGCAATACACATTTCGATACTACCCGCGCAAACATTGAATTTTCAGGAGCAACGGCGATCGATTGCCCCATCCCGGAAGGACGTCATCCTGAATTGATACATCCTTTTAAAGGTAATCTGGACACGCTGCGGCTGTTGGAAAACATTGAAAAACACGGCGCGGAAAACATCGCTGCCGTTATCCTCACCATCACCAACAACAGCGGCGGCGGGCAACCGGTCAGTATGGCCAATGCCCGGGAAGTATCCGAAATATGCAAAAAATATGGCCTGCGGTTTATTCTCGACGCCTGCCGCATTGCTGAAAACGCGTGGTTCGTCAAACACCGGGAACAAGGATTTCAGGATAAAACCTATCGGGAAATCGCGCAGGAAATGTTTTCACTGGCTGATGGATGCATTTTCAGCGCCAAAAAGGATGCACTGGTCAATATTGGGGGTTTCCTCGCGCTCAACGACCTCGAACTGGCGCTTCAATGCCGCTCCGTGCTGATCATCACGGAAGGTTATTCGACCTATGGAGGACTTTCGGGGCGCGATATGGAGGCCATTGCCATCGGCCTCGAAGAAGTATTCGACGCCGACTACCTCGAATACCGGATCAGGAGTATCGGGTATCTCGCCGAAAAACTGGAGGCCATGGGTGTGCCGATCATGCTCCCTGCAGGAGGACATGCGGTATACGTGGATGCGAAAGCCTTTTATCCGCACATTCCACCCGAGAAATACCCCGGCCAGGCACTCGTGTGCGACCTGTATCTCAAAGGCGGAATTCGCTGTTGCGAGATTGGCTCCGTCATGTTCGGAAAATACGATGATGCGGGTCGGCTAATCCCGGCGGCTATGGAACTGGTACGCCTTGCCATACCGCGCCGCGTATACACCCAGAGCCATATGGATTATGTAGCGGAAACATTCTCCGGTATTCTTGGCGAGCGGGCGCATGCGACCGGTTTTAGGATTACCAGCGAACCGCCGTTTTTGCGGCATTTCACGGCGAGATTTGAGCCATTGGCTCCTGCGCCTGAAATGTTACCGGTAACGGCAGACAGTGATATCGGGCAGTAGCGTGGAACTGCCATTCCCGGCCCGTTTGCAGGGGGAATATGTGCAGGTTTTCAACATAAATATTTAAAAATCAGTTTTATATGAAAAATACATTCGATTCGGAAGGCGCTTTGTGGGAGGTGTTCGTGCAGCAAAAAACGGGACAGCCGTACAAGCATGCAGGCAGCCTGCACGCTTTCGATAAAGAGATGGCAATCGAAAACGCGCGCGATCTGTTTGCACGCCGGGGAGAGTGCTCGGGTCTGTGGGTGGTGCCGGCGAGCGAGATTATTGCCGTGCAACCGGCTGACAGCGCTGCGTTTTTCGACACATCCGACGACAAGGTCTATCGTCATCCGACCTTTTATCAGATGCCGGAAGGCGCCAAAAACATTTGACCATGGATACGCAACGAGCTTTGTTTCAATATTGCCTCCGGCTGGGAGATACCAATCTGATACTTGGACACCGTCTGTCTGAAATGTGTAGCCGCGGGCCCATGCTGGAAGAAGACATTGCCCTGACGAATATAGCCCTCGACCATATCGGTCAGGCGGAAGCGCTGCTCAACTATGCCGGCGAGCTGGAAGGAAAAGGCCGTACGGGCGATGATCTCGCCTATTTGCGCCCGGAATGGGAGTATTACAACCTGCTGCTGGTCGAACAGCCGAATACCGATTTTGCATACGTGATCGTCCGCCAGTATTTGACAGATTCGTATCAATGCCTCTTGTACGATCACCTGCGGAGCAGCAAAGACGAGATGCTGTCGGGCATGGCGCCCCGTTTTCTCAAAGAGGCGCTTTATCACCGGCGGCACAGCAGGAACTGGCTGTTGCGACTGGGGCTGGGTACGGTAGAAAGCCACGCCCGGCTGTCCGCTGCGATCGATGAGTTGTGGAAATATTCGGAAGAAATGTTCGAAAGCGATGAAGTAGATCAACACC
>JAKOXM010000629.1 GCA_029781095.1 Bacteroidota bacterium | reverse complement strand
CATTTCGCGTAATGACCCGGGTACGTACACGTCGTCGAACAGGATGATTCTGTAATGCCTGCCAAGCAAATGTTCAATTTCCGCTGCTTTGGGGAGCCGTTCGTAGGACAGTATATCCGTATAAAACATCGTTTCAATCGAATATGAATTATTAAAAAATATTACTTTTTTATCGCCAGCCTTGAATTGATTACCCAGACTTTTCACTTTGAACGATATGTCTGCCATCTCTTTGCCGGCATTGAATGGCTTTGCCCGTTCGAAGCAGTACCGCAAGGCGAGAATAAAAAACAAACCTGTGAGTATCAGGCCAAGGTTCCTGAACCGCCCGGCTTCGAGGATACGGGTGATAAAAGCCGATTCGACGATGAACAGGGCCGGGCCCGTGAATAATAGGTAGCCCGGCATTTTGGTGGCTGACAGGGAAAAGAATACATACGGCAGGAAAATCCATATCCCCAGCATGGAAAAAACCGGCCCTTTACTTTTCATCATCGAATATATCAGCCACAACGCCGGCAGGTAAATCAATTCATTCCAGATGATACGCGCCTGGGCGAAATGAAAATACCAGGGATAAGGCCTTTCACCCAGCGACTCTGTCAAATGGCGGGAATTGTATTGCATCTCGTACCAATACTCCTGGGGGAACCGCAGGGCTGCGTACACTTGCCAGGGCAGAAACACAGCGACGGCGGTAATCAGGATAAGCCCCATCCCCGCCCATTTGTCTTTGTTTTTCCAGTGTAACGCTGCAAATACCGGTAAAACGACCAGCGCGGGCAGCCATTTGCATAGCACGGCGAGACCAATGCTTGCGCCCGTAGCCAGCAAAAGCATCGGCCGGTTTTTTTTATGTGTCCGGTATCTCTTCCAGTGAAGTACCGCACAGAAAACTCCCAATTCGACGAATACGAGAAAAAACACATCAACATGATCGGTCGCCACCCTGCCGCCCGTCATCTCGATGATCAACCCGTTGACGGAATGAAAAAAAGCGGCCCAAAAACCCGTTCGCGCGGTAAAAAGCCACAGACCGATCAACCAGGTCAGGAATACGGCAACGGTTGACAGTAAAACGGAAGGCAGCCGGACTGCCACCTCGTTCGCGCCGAAACACCTGACGGACGCAGCCATCGTCCACAGTGGCAGGGGCTGTTTGTGCAGCCAGATATAGTTGTCCGACCAGCTTTTGTAATCGTATGCCAGGGGTGCTTCCGGATACAACTTCGGCGTAAGGAGATCGCCCGACAGGTTTTTGGCCACCAGAGCGTGATAGCGCTCGTCCCATTTGTGCAGAAAAGGATCGAGGGAAACGGAAATGCGTAAAAGAAAAGCGCCGGCTATAAGCAGCAGGACAGACAAGCGGCCATTATAATTTGCTCTCCATGAGTGGAATAAAGCAAACAACGAGAAGATGATGCCCATGAAGAACAGGCATAATTTCAGGATATCGACACTCATCGCGTTACTTCGGGGATCATCCGGGATAGACCGGAAACCTTATGACTCCAAAAATCTGACAGCCAGACAAATAAATAGAATCTTTTTGTACAGACAAATATTATCCGACAGTTTTCGTGCAAAAATGCCCGCAGCAGCAGCAGAGGTGTTTTTTTTGCAAGTTCAAACTCGTCAACCCGTTAAATCCGCATCGTATGAAAGGCATCATTCTCGCCGGCGGCCTCGGCACCCGGCTCTATCCACTGACACTCGCCGTGAGCAAACAACTCATGCCGGTGTACGACAAACCCATGATCTACTACCCCCTCAGCACGTTGATGCTGGCGGGCATCCGCGACGTGCTCATCATCTCCACGCCATACGATCTGCCCAAGTTCCGCCAAATGTTCGGCGACGGCAGCGAACTGGGCATGAACTTCTCCTACGTGGAGCAGCACGTTCCCAACGGGCTGGCGCAGGCATTCGTGCTGGGCGAATCTTTTATCGGCTCCGACCCGGCTGCGCTGATCCTCGGCGACAATATTTTCTACGGCGCCGGACTTGGGGAGATGGTACGCACCTGCACGAACCCTTCAGGCGGTATCATTTTCGCTTACCAGGTGGCCGACCCCGAGCGCTACGGCGTGGTGGAATTCGATGACAATTTTCGCGCACTCAGCATCGAGGAAAAGCCCTCCAGCCCGAAAAGTCATTACGCCGTACCGGGGCTTTATTTTTACGATAACAGGGTGGTGGATATCGCCAGAAACCTGAAACCCAGTCCCCGCGGCGAATACGAGATTACCGACGTCAACAAAACCTACCTCGCGCTCGGCGAACTGGAGGTGCGGGTGATGGGGCGCGGCTATGCCTGGCTCGACACCGGCACCCACCAGTCGCTCATGCAGGCCGGACAGTTTGTACAGGCCATCGAAGACCGCCAGGGCCTGAAAATCGGCTGCATCGAAGAGATCGCCTGGGAAATGGGCTTCATCGACGATGCGGGCCTGGAACGCCTGGGGCAAAAGTATTTGAAGAGTGGATACGGGGAGTATTTGCTGCGGTTGATGCAAAATTAATCGTACAGAGCTGCCGGCGTAGCGCCTAGTACGGCCCATGCGCCATTCGGTTTCCTCAAAAACAGGATACCCCCCGCCAATATTTCTCTTTGCAATTTACCTAGCAATCGTCGGGTATCTGCCTGTCTGGCATGCCCGGCCCAGCTGTTCCAACTGGCTTCCAACTCATTTATTGTCACGTTTCCTCTCCAAAACTGTGCAGTCTGCTTTCTCAGCCGTTTTCGTAAACGGCGGACATTGGCAGAATAAATCAATCGATGATCCGCGAAAATCCGCTGTCCCAGAAAAGTAAGGCCGGCATGAGATAAATGAATTTGGCATTTATACGGATGCAACTGTAAACGCAAGTGAGTTGTCAGAAACTGGCGTATTTGCCTCAACGCGTTCCAGAGTGCTGCTTTATTGTCGGAAAAAACCACAAAATCATCCACGTACCTGATATAGGGCAAAAGGAGCATCTCACAGGCAAAATGGTCGAGGGGATTCAGATAAACATTTGCCCAAAACTGACTCGTGAGATTGCCCATCGGCAAGCCTTTTCTTCGTTCGACAGGGGAAAACAGGGTGTCGCCGGAAAAATAATTCAGTACTAATTCTTGTAAATTGCTGCAATCGAGAACTCTGAAAATCAATTCGAGGGTGCGTTTGCAACCTATTCTTCGAACGATCAATTCTTTTAGAATAGAATGATCGATGGAGGGAAAATACTTTTGAATATCGCATTTCAATACATATCGGTATCGCCGTAAATATTTTTGGCACCTGTTAATCGCAGCATGGGTTCCCTTACCCTTTCGATTGGCATAGGTGTCGAAAATAAAAGTTGGTTCGAATAATGGTTCGATAATGTTGCATATCGCATGATGAACTACCCTGTCACGAAAAGGCGCGGCAGAGATCATGCGTTTTTTGGGCTCGTGGATAAAAAATGTGCGATAAGAGCCCGGGAAATACGTTCCTTCAAGCAATTCACGGCGTAAGCGGA
>JAKOXM010000609.1 GCA_029781095.1 Bacteroidota bacterium | reverse complement strand
GAACGATGATCCTGCCAATATTACGGTGGCGGGCGTTCTGAAAACCGAATCCGACGAGGGGCTGGCCGGCGCTATGGTCAACTTGCAGGGAACGCCCCCCAACAATGGTATTCCGATCGATCTGAGCACCGCCACGAACGACCAGGGCAATTATATTTTTAACGATGCCCTGCCGGTTGGCTCCGACTATACGGTGGTACCTTCGAAAGACGACAATCCGCTCAATGGTGTGTCTACTTATGATCTCGTGCTGATCAGCAAGCATATTCTCGGTCTGGAGCCATTCGACAGTCCCTATAAGATGATCGCGGCGGATGCCAACAAATCGAATTCGATCACGACTTTTGATATCGTGGAATTCCGCAAGCTGATCCTCGGAATCTACGGCGAATTGCCGGACAATACTTCCTGGCGTTTCGTAGACAAGGCTTTTGTTTTTCCACAACCGACTAACCCGTTCTCTGTGCAATTCCCCGAAACAAAAAGCCTGGCGGATGTTCAAACCGATCAACTGGCCGACGATTTTGTGGGTATAAAAATCGGAGACGTGAACAATACGGCGATACCGAACTCCATGACGAGCGTAAATGACAGGGCCGGGGGGATTCTGCTGTTCGACGTTCAGGATCGCGATCTGAAAGCAGGTGATGTAATTGATGTGAACTTTAAAGACGACATGAAAGTGCCGGGATTTCAGTTCACGCTGAACCTGTCCGGTCTTGAAGTAGCCGACATCGTCGAATCGGAAGGTGTGAAACGCAACAATTTCGGTGTGTTTCAGGATGCGCTCACCGTTTCTATCGATGGCGCGGATGAGTTCACAGTGACATTCCGTGCAACGAAATCGGGCAAACTCAGCGACATGCTCGGCGTATCCAGCCGGATCACGCGCGCAGAAGCGTACAGCGCGATGACGAACCCTTCTTCGCCTTCGGCGGCGGA
Source organism: Bacteroidota bacterium (assembly GCA_029781095.1). Classification (GTDB taxonomy): domain Bacteria; phylum Bacteroidota; class Bacteroidia; order Chitinophagales; family Saprospiraceae; genus M3007. Next base: position 5,160 of record JAKOXM010000609.1, on the reverse strand, counting down.
AAAGATGGACATAGCGCTTCGTTTTAACAATGGTTTTACGAGTACGATATCTGGTGTGGGTTTCGAGTTGTACCAGAACCAGCCGAACCCGTTTGTAAGCAAAACGGCCATTTCATTCCACCTGCCCGAAGCAACGGAAGCGACCCTGATCTTGTATGACGAGACAGGACGCCTGTTGTTTTTACAAAAAGGACAATTCGGGAAGGGCTACAACGCTGTGACCATCGACCCTGCGGCCTCGGGAATAAGCACGATTGGCGTGGTTTATTATAAACTTGAGACCGCTACCGATACTGCGGTGAGAAAGATGATCCGATTGAGGTGATACGGAAAATGTTGATAATGAATATTTAATAAATCTGGAGATCTCTACCAGGTCTATTTTCGACGAGTTTGAAAAAAAAATCCCCTGAAATCGTCAAAAATAGACCTGTCGGAAAATACCTTTGGCCCTAATATCTTTAATCCAGGTCGTGTATTATATAATTTCATGACTGCTTAGGAAGCAAGTATTCTTTAAGCCTATCCTGTTCCGGCAATATTTCCTGCCTCGTCACGCCAAGTGATGCCCGGTACAAGGCTTCCGCTTTAAAGATTTCCCTGCGTACAGGCGAGTCTTTTCCCTGATTCTGATTAATTTCAATGCAATGTCATTTTTGCAGGCACATTGTGCCTGATTGAAATTCGTGTTGCTACAAAGACGAACATTAAGGCCACTGTTCATAATAGTGGCCCTTGGTCGTTGGTATGTATTTAACTATCTTTTTATTCCCGTTCGTTCAAACTCATGAAAATGAACAACATCTACAACCTTATTACAATTACTACCCGGCGTTTTGCACCGGGCACTCTGGTTCGCACGCTGATGCTTGCCGGAGTTATGTCCATGATGGCTCTGTCCAATTCGCTTCAGGCACAGATAAATGTGACGTCGACGGGCGGTGTCCCCATGGCGAGTTACGCCACCCTGGCTGCAGCAGTTACCGCTATTAACGGCGGTGTGCATACAGGCACGATCACGGTAGATGTACCGGCCGGGTATACGGAAACCCTGGCAGGCCGCATCAACCTTACCGCAACCGGTACGGCGGCTAACCCGATCACGATACATAAAAGCGGCGCCGGCGCCAACCCTTTACTTACGGCATATACAGGTACGAACGGCCCGGGCAGCAACGAACGTGACGGTATGTTCAGCCTCTCCGGAAGCGACTGGGTAACCATTGACGGCATCGATTTGCAGGAGGCCGCCGGAAACGCCGATCCGACGGCACAAATGGAGTATGGCTATGGTTTGTTCAAGACCTCTGATACGGATGGTTGCCAGAACAATACCATCAAAAACTGTACGATCACGCTCAATCGTAATAATAATGGAGCATGGTCGGGCAACGGACACAACGGCTCTATCGGTATTACAGTCAATAACTGTACGGCTACTGTCAATACGGCCATTACCGTAACTGCGGCGAGTGGCTCGCATTCGTTTAATAAGTTCTACACGAATACGATTCAAAACTGCAATGCCGGTATTTCTTTTACAGGATTTGCAGCAGCATCTCCGTTTACGCTCGGTGATACAAACAACGACGTGGGCGGGACATCGGCAGCAACCGGCAATACCATCCTTAACTACGGTGGCGGCACGGGTGCTACCAACCCCGCAACCGGTGTATTCGCCAGTAACCAGTGGGGTTTCAACTGTTCCCGAAATACGATCAATAATAATGACGGTGGCGGTGCCAACCACATCACCACCCTACGGGGTATTTTTATGAATGCTTCGTCCACCAGCGCCAGCGCAGATTGCAACTTCAATACCATATCCATTAAAGGCGGCGGTACGACGTCCCAGTTGGCCGCTATTGAAAACGGATTCGGCTCTACCGCTGCCGGTAATACGATCAATATCAACAACAACACCATATCCAACTGCGCTTATGCGACGGCGACGAGCGGTGTTTTTTATGGTATTTACAACAACGCAGCGACGCCTGCGATGTTAAATATCAATAATAATACGTTCACAAATAACTCGACTGCGGCAACCAGCGGCTCCTATTACGCCTATTATAATACAGGCGCAGTGACCACCGGTTTGAGCATCAGCAACAACAGCATTAGCGCGGTCAGTTTCACGGCTGCTGCAACCTCGCTTGTGTTCAGGGGCATATACGTCTCCACGGCAGGCAGCGCGAGTGCCCAGACCATCAATAACAATACCTTCCAGACCATCAGTTTTAGCGGTACGGCTACCGGTGAATTCGACTTTATTTATGCCATTGGTACGGCGGCCAGTTATACCATATCATCCAACATGGCTACCGGAATAAGCATTCCGACCACTGGTACCAGTTACATGATTTATAACAGTTCCGCCACACCCGTTACAAATATCATGAATAACACCTTCAGCTCTTATACCAAAGGGGCAGGAGGCACGGTATACGGGTATTACAATTTCGGTTCGCCATCGGGTGGAACGGCTACATTGTCCGGCAACAGTTACACCAACATTACACTTTCCGGGGCGACCACTTTTTACGGTATTTACCAGGCAACCTCCACCTCACAGATAGAAAAAGTTCAAAACAATACGATTTCCAACGTGACGGGCGGTACTTCCACCCTGTTCGGTATCCACCATAACTACGGTGCTGCAGGCAGTGAAAACAGCGGCAATACCGTTTCCGCACTCTCGGGTGCCGGTATCGTAACCGGGATACAGATAGGAAATGCCACGGCGAGCCTCGGCATGAATGTGTTCAACGACAACGTGAACAACCTCAGCTCGACGGGTGCTTCTGCCGTCAGCGGTATTATCCACACCTCGGGTAATGCGACCAATATGTACAAGAACAAGGTGTATGACCTTCTGGCGAACAATGCCGGGGGCACCGTGTTCGGTATCAGTGTAACTGGAGGGTTGAACACCACCATTTACAACAACCTGATCGGCAACCTCACGGCGCCGTTGACGAGCAATACCGATGCAATCAGAGGTATAAGCATAACCTCCACGACTGCGACCTCGGCGATCAACGTTTATTATAACACCGTGTACATCAATGCGACCTCCTCCGGGGCAAACTTTGGTTCAACGGGTATTTATCACACCGCTTCTGCCACGGCATCAACGGCGACGCTGGATTTGCGAAACAATATCATCGTCAATACCTCCGTACCGGCAGGTACCGGATTGACTGTGGCATATCGCAGATCGGGCACGGCGCTGGGCAACTATGCAGGTACGTCCAACAACAACCTTTTTTATGCCGGTACACCAGGTGCTGGCAACCTGATTTTCCATGACGGTACGAACGGAGACCAGACCCTGCCGGATTTCAAAGTCCGGGTATCGCCCCGCGATGCTGCGTCTATTTCAGAAAATCCGTCATTTCTTAGTTTAACTGGCTCATCAGCCGACTTTTTGCACCTCAATCCGGCAGTACCTACGCAATCGGAAAGTGGCGGTGCGAATATTACGGGCATCACGGACGATTATGACGGCAACACCCGCCAGGGCAATGCCGGTTATGCCGGCACGGGTTCTGCCCCCGATATCGGCGCCGATGAGGGCAACTTTATCGGAATCGACCTGACGGCTCCGAATATCAACTATACGCCGCTCGGCGGAAGCTGTTCCACAGGCAATGCCACGCTGGCAGGCGTGAATATTATCGATGCAACGGGTATCCCGACCAGCGGTTCACTGGTGCCGCGTATTTACTACAAAAAGAATGCGGGTTCGTATTTCTCGCAGCCAGGAACCTTCGTTTCAGGCACCGGCACCAACAGCACCTGGAACTTTAATATCGTTGCAGCAGATATGGGCGGTCTGGTCATCGGCGACCAGGTTTCGTACTTTATCATCGCACAGGATATCGTGAGTCCAACGCCGAACATCGGCTCCAATCCTCCGGGAGTAGTAGCCAGCAATGTGAATACCGTAACCACGCCCCCGGCCTCACCGAATACCTACACCGTTCTTCCTTCCCTGAGCGGCACCTATACGGTCGGTGTCGGCAAAGACTATACGACGCTTACAGCGGCTGTGAATGCCTATAATACGAGCTGTATCAACGGCCCGGTTGTGTTCAGCCTCACAGACGCGACTTATCCTTCGGAGACGTTCCCGATTACAATCGGCACCAATTTCACGGCAAGTGCAGTGAATACGCTGACGATTCGCCCGGCGGCAGGCGTCAATGCCACGATCACGGGAAGTGCCACGGCACTTGTCAAACTGAACGGCGCCGACTGGATAATCATCGATGGCTCCAACAACGGAACAAACAGCCGAAACCTGACTTTTTCAAATACGATTACCACAACATCCGCTGTACTTTGGAATGCCAGCCTCGGCGGCGCAGGTAACGGAGCCACCAACAACACACTCAAAAATCTGGTTGTAACGGGAGGCATAAGCACTACTTCGGGCATATACGGCATCGTATCGAGTGCATCCAGTGCAGTTGCAACTGCAGGCGACGACAATGACAATTTCCGTGTACAAAATTGTGCGATCAGCAAAGCGTATAACGGCATCAGTAACCTGGGATCCAGCCTCGCCCTCGCTGCTGACGGGTTGGTTATCACGCAGAATGTGATTGGTGATGCGAACGCAGCCAACTATATCACCAACCGGGGTATTGAAATAAACACGGCTAACAGCCCGTCCATATCGCAGAATACCATTTTCAATATTATCACGACAACTTCTGCCAGCAATGCAGCTACCGGCATCGATATTGGAGCGAATGTGATCAATGGAGAAGTGGTCCGGAACAACATATCAAGTGTTTATCAGCCCAATACAGGCGGCTGGAATGCATACGGTATCTACTTCTCCAGCACAACAGGCACGACCGGTGTTTTGGTCGCAAACAACTTCATTTCCGATATCAAAACGGTCAATTACAGCACTACCAGTTCATTCAATGCTTTCGGTATTCGTTTTTCAGGCGGCACAAACCTGAAGATTTATAACAATACCATCAATATGTTCGGTGACGTAACTGCCGGAACCAGCGCGGGCATGTCATCCAATATTTACATCAGTACCACCTCCGTAACGGGTTTGGACCTTCGCAATAACATTTTGTCGAACACCCAAAATTTTGGCGTGACCGGGTCATTTGCTTATAATATTTACATCAG
>JAKOXM010000606.1 GCA_029781095.1 Bacteroidota bacterium | reverse complement strand
AAGGTCTGAAGGTAGAACTCAAGCCCGAAAAGGAGCAATACCTGCCCCGGGAAAAAGTAAAAATGAAAATCCGTGTCAGTGACAACGCCGGCCGGCCGGTGCAGGGCCAGTTCTCGCTGGCCGTGGCCGACGAAAAACTGCTCACTTTCGCCGACGACAAGCAGGGCAACCTGCTGGCCAGTCTCCTGCTCGAACAGGACGTAAAAGGAAAGATTGAGGAATCGAATTTCTACTTCGATCCTGCCGAACCCAAATCCGGCCAGGCGCTCGATTACCTGCTCATGACGCAGGGCTGGCGGCGCTTTGTCTGGAAGGAGGTGATCGATGAAAAGCCCGTTGCCTATGAATTCCCCGCCGAACGCACCAACGTAGAAGGCGTTCTCCTGAAGCGCAACGGGAAGCCTCTTCAATGGGTCAATGTGTCACTCTATCCCGACGGGCCTTCCGTCGAGACCGACCGGCAAGGCCGTTTTTCCTTTAAAAACGTGGACCTTCAGAAATACTCGCACCTGCATTACTGGCGCGACCAGTATTACCCGCTCAACGATTACGACAGCGACATCGTATTGCGTGACAAAACCGCAAACAATCCCAAACCGGTCGCCGCTCACGTACTGCGCCGGACAAATACGGCCGGGAACACGATCCTGAGCGGTCAGGTGCGGGATGATACGGGCGAAGCGCTCATCGGGGCCACCGTCCGCGTGACGAAAGGTGAAGATTTCGTGCGGGGAGTGATCACCGATTGGGAAGGCAATTATCGCCTGCAGGTAGAACCGGGTGTTTATGACGTGGAATATTCCTATACCGGCTACCAAAACCAGCGGGTGACCAACGTGATCGTCGGTTCAGGCCAGTTCAACATTCTGGATGCGGAAATGGCGTCCGGCACAGTGCTGGAGGAAGTCTCGATAACCGCTTACAAAGTGCCGCTGATCGAGCAGGACAATACGCAGGGAGGGCAAATCCTCCTCAGCGATCAGGTCAAAAGAATGCCGACGCGCAACATAAATGCTGTCGTTGCCAACACTGCAGGCGCGCAACGGGATGACGAAAAAGCGATAAACATAAAAGGCTCGCGCAGCAATAACACCAACTACTATATCGACGGCATTCGTGTGGAAGGCAATATGGCGCCGGTGCAAGATCTGGAAGATTTACAGGTTATTACCGGCGGCCTGGGTGCAGAATTCGGCAATGAAAAGGAAATGAATGACGAAGCGCCCGCTTTGGACGAAGTCGTGGTGGTAGGGCGAAACCTGAACAAGCGCGAACAATCCGCCGAAATGAAAGCCGCTTCCAGCGCCCGGATCGTTCCGAATGCATTTGCCAAACAGGCGCCCGAAAGGAGAATTACCCGTCCGACGAGAGGTCAGGTGCGCACATTCGACCGCGCGCGCAGTTTTTACGTACCTGCCTACAACACGCAGCAACAACCTGTACAGCGTACCGATTTCCGCTCCACTATTTACTGGAATCCCGCCGTCCAGACGGACCGCAAGGGCGAAGCCTCGGTCGAATTCTATACCTCCGACGCCATCACCAGTTTCCGCGCCACGCTGGAAGGTATCGGCAACGCAGGCCAACCCGGACGGGGCGAGCAAAAGTTCTTCGTGCAGAAACCGCTGAGCATATCGGTCAATACACCCGCTTCGGTCATCACCGGCGACGTACTGAATTTGCAGATCGCCGTGACGAATCATACAGACTATCCCTCGGGCGGGCATTTGAATTTTTCGGTGCCGGGACATTTCAACCCCGTTCCCGATGGGAAGGGAGATGCAGCGTCAACCGTCGCATCTGAACCGGCGACTCCATCGGGTGAGCAATCCTTCTCTCTTGCGCCACATGAAACAAAAATCATCTCCGCACAATACCTGATCGGCGTACCAAAGTCGGATAACCAGTCGATAAAGGTGTGGTTTTCTGCAGACGAAAA
>JAKOXM010000588.1 GCA_029781095.1 Bacteroidota bacterium | reverse complement strand
GCGCACGATGAGCGGCCAGACCAGGTAGAATTGCTCCTCTACAGCCAGCGACCATAAATGATTGAGATTGAATACGTTGCTGTGGGAATGCCAGGCGTTCTGGCCCAGGGCCATCGTTTTCAGCGAAATGGCGATATTGGGTGTGAAGGTGAAAAACCATGCAAAGGAGTCGTAGCCGTGCAGGCGTTCGGGCGTTTTTTCAATGAAAATGACCGTGAGCCATGTAACCGTAACGACGAAGTAATACAGGGGCAAAATGCGCAATACCCGGCGCTTGTAAAAAGAACTCCAGTAGTTTTTATTGAGGCGCGTGTCAAGCAGAATGCCTGTGATCAGAAAACCGGACAGCACGAAGAACATATCGACCCCCAGCCACCCGGCCTGGGCCAGCACATAGCATTGTTCGTCAGACCAGAATTCGCGGAGCAGGAAATGACTCAGCAGCACCAGCGTGACGGCTATTCCGCGTACCCCGTCTAGGGCGGGGATTTTTCCCTGAAAGTGCTCGCTGGCCGGGTTCCCTGACATGGCAGATCAGTTTGCTGATACCACTTGTACCCGCGCCTTGTCGGAAAGGTTGAGCTGCCCCGTTACGACCACACGGTCGCTTTCCCGCACGCCTGAAATGATCTCTACCTTTTCGCCAAAGGTGCCGCCCAGGGTTACGGTGTGCAATTCGGCGATAGAATCATTCACGATGTAAACCTTTGCATCCTGAAGACTGCCTGCAATAGCCTTTCTAGGCAGTGTCAGACCTTTCCGGTTGGTATTGAAAGTAAACGAGGCCTGTGCGTGCATGCCTGCGCGAAGAGGCGTTTTGTCAGGATTAACAACTTCTATTTCAATGTCGTAGGTGAAGGCGTTGTCGGCCCGCAGTCCGATATTGGTTACTTTTCCGGGTATCGTCACGCCCGGATACACATCGGCCACGACGCTTACGGACTGGCCTTTCCGTACGTAAAGCACGTCGTGCTCGGTTACTTTTACCATGAGGAAAAGTTTTTCCAGGTTGGTGATCTGCGCCACCTGAATACCGGGCCCGATGACGCTGCCGCGTTCTATAAAACGCAAACCGAGCGTGCCGGTCATGGGCGCCTTGATGCTGGTATTCGCAATTTGCTTTTTCAGGCCTTTTTCTTTCGCTTCAGCCGCCAGGATGCCCAACTGGACGTCTTCAATCTTGTTCTTCGGCGCGGCATCTCCTTCGATGAGGTTGGTCAGGCGTTCCTGGTCCTTGTGCAGTTTGGCGAGATTGGCCTGTGTCGCTTCGAGTTCGATACGCAGCACCTCATCATCCACCTTGGCGATCAGATCGCCTTCTTTGACCCAGTCGCCCTTGTTTTTATACACTTCGAGCACATGCCCGGCCGTTTCGGAAATGACAAACATTTCTTTGGCCGGTAAAAAAATGCCATCGGCTTCGAGGTGATTGGACAGCGTTTCCAGTTGCGGGTGCACCACCTCCACAGGCACGAAGGCGCGACTTACTTCGCTGAGCTGGGTTTCGGAAGCAAGTTGTTTTTTGTTTGTATAAAGTTTCCATGCGACAAACGCCGCACAAAGCAGAAGGAACAGCCAGAGATAGATACGCTTGCCCACGGGAAGAGTCGGGTTTGTGAAACCGGTCGAATATCGGCACAAAACTACACAAAGCTGACGCGCTTTTTGAATGGCGCTTCGAGGCGGACTATCTTTGCCGGGATCACACCAAAACTTCTAGCAATTTTATCCCATGCTGATCAAGGCTTCCCGCATCACCAACCTTACCGACGCCCGCTATTTTGCCGCCAAAGAGGTCGATTTTCTGGGATTTAACCTAGAAGAAGGTACCGACGCCTACCTGGACCCGATGTACATGAAAGCTATCCGCGAATGGGTGCAGGGGCCAAAAATTACGGGAGAATTTTCCCGTTCCCCGGCACCGGTCGTGCGCGAATACGCATCTTTTTTCGGGCTGGACGCCGTACAGGTTACGCAGGCACACCGGGTACAATTGCCGGAACTGGAGGGTCT
>JAKOXM010000563.1 GCA_029781095.1 Bacteroidota bacterium | reverse complement strand
AAACGCTTTTTTGCCAGATAAAAATCCTGTTCCAAGATCAATAAAACATGTTTGACTATTCGAACCTTCAGACAAGGGACTTCGGTAATATCCCGACGGCGCCGATTCAGTAAGGTGTTGTGCCTGACCATCACGGCCGGATACACCCCTCGTGCGCTTCGCGTGAAAACAGAATTTGCCAAATACGCGGACGAAGCCCCGAAGCGCTTGCCCCCCGCCAAAAACTGCTTAACTTCGCCCCGACGCCGGCCGGCCAAGTGACGTTTAAGGGCCGGACGGTTATGTACCGAATAAAGATGCTGCGGAACCTCCTGTTATGCTGCCTGATTGGATTGCCCGTTTGGGTGTCGGCGCAATCCGCCGGTTACAAGTTTGTGCGTTTCGATACCAGAACGGGTTTGTCGCACAACCAGGTGAACTGTTTTTTAAAAGACCGGCGGGGCTTTTTGTGGATCGGAACGCAAGGGGGATTCAACCGCTTCGACGGCTACTCCTTCCGCATTTTTCGCAATGACCCAAATGATCCGGCTTCCATTGCCAACAATTACGTGTTCAGCCTGATGGAAGATCCCTCAGGCCATATTTGGGTCAGCGACCGCCACAAATACACCGTTTTTGACCCCCTGACGGAGCGATTTAACCGCGATGCCGACGGATGTGCACAAAAGTTCGGCCTGCCCGATGCCCGGCTCATCCGGTTTTTAAAAAGCAGGACCGGCGATTTCTGGGTCAATCAATTGAGCGCGGGATTGTGCAAATATGATGTGCGAGGCGGCAAATTGTCTCCCTTCCTTCCTGCTCCGCGCGATACCTCCATTGCAGGAGCCGAACAGATCGCCGATTTCAGGGAGGATTCCAAGGGCCGCTTGTGGATCATTCGAAGGAATGGAACGCTGGAGCTGTTCGATCCTGCAAGCCGGCAGGTCATTTTCAGCAGCGGCTATTTGAAAGACCTGTGCGCAGGCGGGCCCGTGAATTTTAGTATGTTCATCGACCGTGACGACGACGTCTGGCTTTATTCGGATGACCTGAAGGGCGGGCAATTATTCGAGTCCAAAACAGGGCGCTTTACCCATTTCTGCATGGCATCCGACCGGTTTCGGCTTCGGAGCGACGTAATATTGACCATTTCGCAGGATGACGACGGCAAAATCTGGGTAGCAACCGACCACGGAGGCATCACCTTGATCGACAAGCAGTCTGGCGTGGTGCAATATCTGCTCAACAACCCCGACGACGAACACAGCCTCAGCCAGAACAGCGCCATTTCCCTTTACAAGGACGCAACAGGCGCCATGTGGGTCGGAACATTTAAAAGGGGATTCAACCTGTACCACAAAAGCAATTTTATTTTTCCGCTTATTTGCCACCGACCCTCCGATCCGAACAGCTTGCCTGCGAATGACGAGAATGGTTTCGCCGAAGATGCCCGGGGGAATTTATGGATCGGCTCGAATGGCGGCGGGCTGATGTATTTTGACCGCCAGAACAACCGCTTTACCCAATATCACAACATTCCCGGTGATCCCAACAGCCTGAGCAACGATGTGATCGTATGTCTTTATATCGATCGGGAGCAGAAACTATGGATCGGCACGTATTGCGGCGGGCTGAACTGCTTCGACGGGAAAAAATTCACGCGCTACAAGCATGATCCCACCGATCCGAACAGCCTGTCGGACGATCGCGTGTGGGAAGTATTCGAGGATTCGCAGCACAACCTTTGGGTGGGCACTCTTCGGGGCGGTCTGAACCTGTTCGATCGTGAACGCGGCGTTTTCCGGCATTTCCACGCGCGCGACGACGGCAGTTCCATCCGTTCGGAATACGTGTCCGCACTCACGGAGGACCGGGAGGGTAATCTCTGGATAGGAACCGATCGGGGCATCGACGTGCTTGAAAAAAAATCAGGCACATTTTTGCATTACGAAAATGACCCGAAACAACATAACAGCCTCAGTAACAACGTAATTACTTCCATACTGGAAGACAAAAGCGGGAACATCTGGGTAGCGACCCTGCACGACCTGAACCTTTTCAACAAGAATACCCGCACTTTCCAGGCCTTCGGTCTCAAGGACGGCTTGCCCGATGACGTTATCCTCTCGCTCGTGGAAGACGATCACGGAGGCCTGTGGATGGGCACGCCCAACGGTTTATCCAACCTCGTGCTGATCATCAGGGAAAGCGGGCTGAAAAAAGATATCTCTATCCGGAATTATAGCGAATCGGAAGGGCTTCAGGGGCGGCAATTCAACGAAAATGCCGCGTTCAGGACGAGAAAAGGCGAACTGGTATTCGGCGGAGCCAATGGAATTAATATCTTTTTCCCGGGCGATATTGACCGGCAATCGGAAAATCCGAAAGTATTGCTGACCGATTTCCAGGTGTTCAACCACAGCATCCGCCCGCAGGAGGAATTGGACGGCAAGGTAATTCTGCAGCGCTCGATCACCGAAACGGAGGAAATAACACTGGAATACAGCCAGAATGTTATCTCTATCGAATTTGCGGCCCTGAATTTTTTTCACCTTGAGAAAAACACCTATTCCTACAAGCTGGAGGGTTTCAACAAGGACTGGTTTACTCCCGATTACAACACCAGGCGGGCTACATATACCAACCTCGATCCCGGCGAATACGTGTTCCGGGTCAAGGTATCGAACGAGCCCGGCAAATGGTCGGACGAAACGGCGCTGAAAATCCGCATCCTTCCGCCTTTCTGGCGCTCCCGGGCTGCCTATTTTTTCTATTTTCTATTCATACTGAGCGCGTTAATTCTCGCGGGCTGGATCATTCTGGATCGCGAGCGAATGAATTTCCGGCTGGAACAGGAGCGCCTCGAAGCACAACGCACGCACGAGCTGGATTTGCTGAAGATCAAATTCCTGACCAATATAAGCCATGAATTCAGGACGCCGCTAACGCTCATCCTGAGTCCTCTTGAACGCATGTTGCGCCAGGCAAAAGACCCGGAAGAACGCGCACAACTGGAACTGATAAATCGCAATGCCGGGCGTTTGCTCAACCAGGTAAACCAGCTGCTCGATTTTAAAAAACTGGAGGTAGAAGAGACTAAATTCATTGCCGCCAGCGGCGATATCGTACAATTTATCCGGGAAATATCGAATTCGTTTTCAGAAATGGCGGGGCAAAAGAACATTTCCCTCACGTTTGAAAGCGGGATAGAGTCGCTTCAAATGGTTTTCGATCAGGCCAAGATGTCGCGGGTGATGTATAACCTGTTGTCCAATGCGTTCAAATTTACGCCCGGTAATGGCCGGGTAAGCGTTACCGTCGAGCACCTTCCTGCAGATGAAAGCATTGAATCCGAGACGGTTGAAATAAAAGTATCGGATACCGGAATCGGCATCCCCCGCGAGGCCCGGCACCGTATTTGTGATCGTTTTTACCAGCATACCGTGCCGGGTTCGATGGTAAACCAGGGTAGTGGTATCGGTTTATCCATCACCCGTGAATTCATCAAATTGCACGAAGGCACAATCCATGTGGAGAGTGAGGAGCACAAGGGAAGCACGTTTGTCATCCGCTTGCCGGTCCGGAAGATCGCCGGAGATACGGAAGTGCAGGAAAACTCCGCCGAAGCGATATCCCTGGGGCCTGTGGCTGCAGGTCAGGAGGAACCCCTCGTCAGCAGAACGAAAAAGCCGCGCCTGCTGATCGTGGATGACAATCCGGATTTCAGATCGTATCTGAAAGATGCAATGGCGCAGCAGTATGATGTTCTGGAAGCCTCCGATGGAAAAGCAGGTCTGAAAATAGCGCTTGCAGAAGTGCCTGACCTGGTTGTGAGCGACGTTATGATGCCTGAAATGGACGGTATGGAACTTTGCCGGCAAATCAAAACCGATCAGCGCATTTCACATATCCCGGTTATATTACTGACGGCGCACGCTGCAGAAGAACAGCAACTGCAAGGCTATGAGATCGGCGCCGATGCCTATATCACCAAACCGTTCCAGCTTGAAATACTGACTGTGCGCATCCAGAATCTGATCCGGCAACAGGAACAACTCCGTAAAAAAATGCAACGCTTCGTCGATGTGCAGCCAAGTGAAGTCAAAATCACCTCCCTGGACGAACAGTTGATCAAAAAGGCGATCGAACTGGTTGAGGAGAACATATCCAATGCCGAGTTTTCGGTCGAAGATCTCAGCCATGCCCTGGCGATGAGCCGCGTTTACCTTTACAAGAAACTGCTGGCACTCACGGGCAAAACGCCGATCGAGTTTATCAGGGTCATGCGATTGAAACGGGCGGCGCAACTGCTGGAAAAAAGCCAGCTTACGATAGCCGAAATCGCCTATAAAGTCGGATTCAACAATCCGAAGTACTTCGCCAAATACTTCCGGGAAGAATTCGGCATGCTGCCGACGGCTTATCAGAAAAAGTCGAAAAAAACAGAGTGAGAAAGGCGTCCATTTCTCCTGTTTTTCATGCCCTATTCCTGTTTTTGAACAATTATTTGCCTTATTCAGGCATGACTGGCAGGATGTAGCCTGCCGGGACAGGTTCACACGTTTTTGTTTCGATTAACAAATAGAGACCCAATTGTAAACATTTGATACCCTTCCCTTTCAGCGGCGCATTGTTCTTTTGCGAAACATTTTGTCCAACTTGTCTCAAAATCGGCAAATATCATATCGAAAAAGACGAAAATTTCAATAACTTACCATTCCCGGACCCCGGCGCCACTATGAGAAAATGCCTCTGAAACCTCTAAAAGCCAGTGCCCCGCTTCTTCCGGATATATGATTGTCCTCCTTGAAACCATCCGGATTTTCCACCACATCCGAAGCGGTTTGTCCTGCCAGATTCATTTACCAGATTCATTTAATCCGGAATCGTTTTTCAACTATATTCTTTACACTAAACTCTGTTCATTGTATGATGAAAAAGTCCTACCTGCTGCTTAAAAGCGCGGGGGTTCTGATGCTGCTCCTGTTTTTGGCATCCAACTCCTTACAAGCGCAAGGACGCCGCCTGACAGGCAAAGTCAGCGAAGCGTTGGGGCCACTTCCTGGCGCTACCGTATTAGTCAAAGGAACAACAACGGGTACCGTTAGTGACGCCAATGGCGATTTTACCGTGACCGTAGAGGGTGCCAACCCGATACTGGTGATTTCTGCCACGGGCTTTGAAACACAGGAAATCGAGGTCGGCTCGCAAACCAGTGTCAATGTGACGCTGAATGAGTCGGCTACCACGATTTCCGAACTGGTGGTAACCGGTTATACCGTCGAGACCCGGCGACAGACGACCAGTGCCGTCGCCACAGTCAAAACAAAAGACCTGGCCGCCGTACCGACGGGCAACGTCGAACAACAATTGCAAGGTCGTGTGGCCGGTCTGACCGTTATCACCAACGGCCAGCCAGGTACAGCCAGCCAGGTACGTATTCGCGGATTTGGTTCTTTCGGCGGCAACCAGCCGCTGTATGTTGTGGACGGCGTGCCGACCCAGAACAGCAACTTCCTTTCGCCGGATGATATCGAAAACACCACCGTGATGAAAGACGCATCGTCTGCATCCATCTATGGCGCCCGCGCTGCCAGTGGTGTGATCGTGATCACGACGAAAAAAGGATCGAAAAAACCGCAAAAACTGCAGGTCAGCTACGACGGTCTTTTCGGCTGGACGGATCCGGGCAAGGGCCAGGCTATCCTCAACCCGCAGGAACAGGCCGACTGGACCTGGACGGCACTTAAAAATGCAGGAGAACCTACCTCCCACCCGCAGTATGGCTCGGGCGCCACGCCCGTTTTGCCCGACTATATCAACGTCGGCGGACAAGGAGGGCTTGCTGCCAGCGATGTCGACCTGAATGCCGAAAAGGCAAAATACAATATCAACCCGGATAACGGCTCTATCTACCAGATCGTAAAAGCCAATAAATCGGGTACCGACTGGTATGGCGCGATTACGCGCACGGCGCCTTATACCCGCCACAACCTCGGCTTTAGCGGCTCCACTGAAAACGCCCGTTACTACTTCGGCCTCAGCCTTCAGGATCAGGCCGGTATTTTGCTCTACAATAACTTCAAACGCCATACTTTCCGTGCCAACACGGAATTTGATCTTGGCAAACGCGTTCGCGTAGGTGAAAACCTGCAGTTCACGTACCGCCAGGTGCTCGGACAATCGGGCGGTGGCGACGGCGCAAACGTTCCGCAGGATGAAAACAGTATCCTCGGTGCTTTCCGTATGCCTTCGATTATTCCGGTATACGACGAAGCCGTGAATTTGGGCATCAGCAAGACGCCCGGCTACGCCGGTACGGCTGCAAAAGGGTTCAACAACCCCCGCAACCCGGTCGCTGAACGCGATGGCGTCAAGGACAACAGCGCATTCGGCGCGTTCGGTTTCGGCAACCTGTACGCAGAGGTTGACATCCTCGACGGCTTGATGTTCAAAACAAGTATCGGTGGTAACTATGGCAGTTTCTACGGCTATGGATTCACACGTGTGAGCTATGAGAACTCGGAAAACAACTCCAGCTTTGGATACAACGAGTTTTCCGGCACTTCTTTCTCCTGGGTATTCACGAATACGCTTCAGTACAAGAAGCAGTTCGGCAACCACAAGATAGACTTGCTCGCAGGCCAGGAGGCACTTACAGACGGACGTTTCCGTTCGATCAACGGCTCCGGTCTCAATCCTTTCTCGACCAATCCTGATTACATTACGCTTAGCACCGTGTCAAACAGGGTTGTAAACAGCGCCAACAACACTCCCTGGAACTATTCCTCCTATTTCGGACGCGCGCATTACTCGTTCATGGATAAGTACTACCTGACCGGTGTACTGCGCCATGACGGTTCTTCACGTTTTGGTTCCAATAACCGCTTTGGCTGGTTCCCCGGCGTTTCGGCGGCCTGGCGCGTCAGCGGCGAAGAATTTATGAAAGGCATCAGCTGGCTCGACGACTTGAAAATTCGCGGCGGCTGGGGCCAGATGGGTAACGACCAGGTAAACCCGACCAACCAGTTCAGCCTTTTCGCTTCCAGCCTCGCCAACGCAGCCTACGACATCGGCGGTACCAACAGCAGTGTGTTTGAAGGCTTCTACCAGAGCCAGGTTGGTAATCCGAATGCAAAATGGGAGGTCAGCACGACCAGCAATATCGGTTTCGACGCTTTGGCCGGACAGGGAAAATTTGACATCATTGTAGATTTGTGGAAAAAGAACACCGATGAGCTGCTGTTCAACCCGGCGCAAGCACAGGTG
>JAKOXM010000551.1 GCA_029781095.1 Bacteroidota bacterium | reverse complement strand
TATTCCCGCTGACACCGGAATAGGAGTAGCCGCCTGCCAGAAAGCCCCCGTCGGAGGTGGGAATGATCGCCCACAGCCGGTCGTCGAGGTCGCCGCCGTACAGTCGTTGCCACAGCACGTTGCCGTCAAAATCGAGTTTTACGATGAGAAAATTCCAGCTGAGGTCATTCGGGTTTCCGAAAGCGAGGCCGGATCGCGAGGAGCCGGCAACAATGATGCCGTCGGATACTGTCAGCAGGCCATTGAGTTCGTCCCAGCTGTCGCCGCCGATGGTTTTATCCCAGCTCAGTACGGGCTGTGCCGGTAGCGATGCCACGGCAGCCAACAGCAGAGCGCTCGCGAACAGGAGCCGAATCGGGCGAGGGATGACGTTCATGTGGTTGTAATCTGGCCTTGATGGCTAAAAATAACGGATTTTAAATGGAAGCAAGGCGCCCCGGTGTTTTCACAACGGAGAGTCTGTTGCATATCTGCCTGGCAACCAGGCTGTTAAATCTTTGCCCGAAATGGCAGGAAGGAGAATTTTTAACACCTGGCAGGACGAAAAAACGCTGAAAATCAAATTACGGCGTGTCCCGGCGAGTCAGGCAGATCGGGGATTTTGTCCGCAATTTTCTCTCGTTCGCTGATGATCTCCACCAGGCGCCGGATGGTGCGCCGGCGAATCTGGCGCTCCAGGTCCTTGTTCGGCTTTTTCAGGATGTACTGGAATTTCATCGATACGCTGTCTTTTTTCACCTCGGCCACGCGAAGGTAGTAGCTGTCGGGTTTGATGACCTCGTGGAACGGCGTGAGTGCTTCCGTCAGACTGCGTTCGAGTTCTTCCACCGTTTTCAGGTGCCGCAGGTCGATGTCGAAGTCGATGCTGGTGCGTTTGATCTGGCGTTTGGTGTAGTTGACGACTTCGGAAGTGAGCACAAGGTTATTGGGGACGTATATCATGTCGTCATCGTCGTTCAGAATGTGGATATTCTGGAGCGTGATGTCGGTAATCTTTCCGCGGTGCTGCCCGATCCGTACGTTGTCGCCGATACTGAGTTCGTCGGAAAAGGTGATGATCATCCCGTTGATCATGTTTGAAATATAATCCTTGGTCAGGATGGCAATACCGGCGAATATGATGGATAGGGAGGTAAAAAGTGCCCTCACATCGATCCGGAACAGGGAAAGTATGCCCACGATGAGGCCGATCGCGAGCAGCAGCGAGTAGATATGACTGATCCCGACGACAAAATTGTCAGCCGCATTCAATTTTTTCCGGCGCCGGTACCACCAGGTGGTAAAAAACTGCACGAAATCGAGAAACATGAGAAACAGCGCAATGCTCGCCAGCACCTCGATGTAGTAATCGAACGACTCGCGGTATTTGGAATGTTCATACAAACCCGCAATGCTCCATTCGCCCAGCCGGATCATCAGCAAGGCAGTGAAGATGCCCAGTTTGAGAAGAAGTACGAGGTATTTCATAACAGGATCAATATTCGGTCGGACGAAGCTGTTCACCGTAAAATGGCTCCGCCGAACCGCTCAGGTGCAAAAAACAAACAATTTCCCGAAAGGCTTATTGTCTTTCAAACAAATTTCACGTTGCGTATATGTTCAAAAGCAGGAATTCGTCTCCCGATTCAAGCATTTTCTGCACCTTTGCGCCTCTTTTCAGGGGCAGGGCCGGGAAATGGCGAAGTTTTTGAAAAGACGAACCATTGAAAAATATTCATAACTCACTACCCACTATTCGATACTCAAAGGATGCAGGAAGATTTATTCAAACGCTTGGTTTCGCATTGTAAGGAATACGGATTCATTTATCCCTCTTCGGAAGTCTACGACGGCCTGAATGGCGTGTACGATTACGGCCCGATGGGTGTGGAATTAAAAAACAACATCAAGGAATACTGGTGGCGTGCCATGGTGCAGATGCACGAAAATATCACGGGCCTCGACTCGGCGATTTTCATGCATCCGCTGATCTGGAAAGCCTCCGGCCACGTGGACGCGTTCAACGATCCGCTGGTTGATAACAAAGACTCCAAGAAACGCTTTCGCGCCGACGTATTGATCGAAGGCGAGATCGATAAAATGATCGGCAAAGCGGACAAGGAAGTGGAAAAGGCGGCCAAACGATTCGGCGACAGTTTCGATGAAAAAATGTTTCGCGAAACCAACCCGCGCGTGCTGGAATACACGCAAAAAGCGGAAGCCGTGGAAAAAAGACTCGCCAATGCCATGAAAGCCAACGATATGGCCGGGCTGAAAGCGATCATTGATGAACTCGAGATAGCCGAACCGGATACGGGCTCCCGAAACTGGACCGAGGTACGTCAGTTCAACCTGATGTTTTCCACGCAGATGTCGAACACGGGCGACGACGGCAAACTTTATCTCCGTCCGGAAACGGCGCAGGGCATTTTTGTCAACTTCCTGAACGTGCAGAAAACCACCCGCCAGAAAATCCCCTTCGGTATCGCACAGATCGGCAAGGCATTCCGCAACGAGATCGTCGCGCGGCAATTCATCTTCCGCATGCGCGAATTCGAACAGATGGAAATGCAGTATTTCGTGCGCCCGGGCACCGAGATGGAGTGGTACAACACCTGGAAAGCGCGTCGCATGGCATGGCACCAGGCCATTACGCCGGCGGCAAAACTGCGTTTCAAAGACCACGACAACCTGGCGCACTACGCCAACGCCGCCGTAGATATCCAGTTCGAGTTTCCTTTCGGATTCAAGGAACTGGAAGGCATTCACTCCCGCACCGATTTCGACCTCGGCAGCCACTCGGAACTCTCCGGAAAGAAGATGCAATTCTTTGATCCTGAATTGAATGAACACTATACACCGTATGTGGTGGAAACCTCGGTCGGCTGCGACAGGATGTTCCTTTCCGTGATGTCCAACGCCCTCGTGGAAGAAACCGTGCCGGATGCCCAGGGCGAGGACAGCAGCCGTACCGTACTGCGTATTCACCCCGCGCTTGCACCGGTGAAGTGCGCGGTGTTGCCCCTGCTGAAAAACAAGGAAGAACTCGTGGGCAAAGCCCGGGAAATATTCGACAAGCTGAAGTTCCACTTCCTCTGTCAATACGATGAGAAAGACGCCGTGGGCCGCCGCTACCGCCGCCAGGATGCCATCGGGACGCCTTATTGCGTGACCATCGACTTCGAAACGCTGGAAAACGACACCGTGACTATCCGCGAGCGCGATTCCATGCAACAGGAGCGGGTGCATATCGGCGAAGTGGCGCGCATCGTATCGGAACGGACGGATATGCGGAAGCTGCTGGAGGAGATTGCATAAGCGCCTAACCGTGCAAATCAGTCCAATCTGTGCCTTCTGTGTGCCATTACGATAGCACACAGAAGGCACAGATTGGACTGATTTGCACGGAATTATGTGGATTTTCGGTAATTTATCGAAAGTGCCCGCAATCCCCGCAATATTTTTCCATCTATGTCATTACCCCGAAACGAGTATTTTACAAATGCCAAAAAAATTGTCTATGTCAGATAGATGACAGACACCGTTTTGTTAAGAAGGTAATGCGTGCAATGCCGGATTTTTTCCCCATATTTGGCACAATATTTATCCGCTTGACAGCTTTCCCACCGATTGCTGACCCCTCCTTCACATTATTTTATTGTATTATTCAATTGTTCCGAATTTTTCATGCCTGGACGCCGTCCGGCCATGAAGTCGCTCCATATGGCACAAAATATATCCTTTTTGAGGCATTTACACATGGTTAATTGTGACAGATTTGTCCGTTTTGGGCAAGTCAGTCTTGTTAAAATTCCTGAAAGTTTTTGCCGACAAAGGAAAACATTACCTTTACACCGGTTTCTCCATCTCATGTTGTTTAATATCGCATCCGCCGCCTTTCTTTCCGGATGCCGTAATTCACCCAACTTCGTTTCAGTACGTTTGCGGCTGCCCAGAGCCGGGGACTTGAACCATGTCATTGGTACATTTTTTGCCATTGTACTGTCAATACCCTGCACTGATTGGCTTGCTGTAGCATACACCTTAGTCGAATCTCATTGCAAATACAAATACTAGGACTTGTGAAGACATCCATATTCCGTTTGCGAAACATCCTTGCCCCGGCGTTGCTTTTGTCGGTATTTACCCTGACTGCGCAGGACATCCACTTTTCTCAATTCGGCAATTCTCCCCTCAACCTGAGCCCGGGTCTGGCAGGCGTTTTCGGGGGCGATATGCGTTTCGTGGGCAACTACCGCAACCAGTATCGCAGTGTTCCCGTCCCGTATACGACCTTCTCCGGGAGCGTCGAAAACAAGGTTTACTGGACCAAAGGAAGATATGACCGCTACCTGACAGGCTCACTGATACTGAATTACGACCGCCAGGGAAGCCTTCATCTAACATCAATACAGGTCGGGATACCCATTTCGGTCACCCTGCCGTTGGCGAAAAACAAATTCCTGACAGCCGGCGTCACGCCTGCTTTCGGACAGCGAGCTTTCGATACCAACCGACTCACTTTCGACGCACAGTGGGTCGATTGTATTTTCGATCCGAATGCCAATGCAAGAGAAGATCAGCTGTTTCAAAGCACCAACCTAAAATACTTCGATCTCAGCGCCGGACTGAACCTGCGCCTGCAATCGTCCCTGAAACGCAGCCGGCTCGATATCGGCGGCGGTCTGCACCACATCAACCGCCCCAACCAGGATTTCTGGTCTTCCAGCCTGACCGACCCCGGTAATGTGAAGTTATACAACAAGTTATCGATCTATGCGCTCGGCCTGGTTCAACTTTCTACCAATTTCGACCTGGTAGGGCAGGGTCTGTACCAGAAACAGGGTGGCTATAAAGAAATCGTATATGGCGGCGGTCTGCGCCTGCATCTGAACCAGAAGCCTTATCACGAACTGGCGCTGCAGGTTGGCGCCGATTACCGCCACCGGTACCAGGATGCGATCATTCCGCACGTAGAGGTATTGTGGCGGACCTGGACCCTCGGGTTCACCTATGATATGAACCTCTGGTCGGACGTGAACGTGCTGACCAACCGCCGGGGCGGCCCGGAGGTATCCCTGATATATCGTTTGTACCGGGTTAAACCGCTTCCGGTTTTCAAAACCTGTCCAATTATTTAATCCGGCTGGTTTCATCCGGCATTTTTTCCCACATTCCGAATCCGATTTTTCATAATCTCCCCCTTTCGGTAATTTAATGAGCAATACTAATCAAGCCATTATGATGTCTACTAGGCATATCATTCTCCTTCCGTTCGTCTTTCTTTTTGCCCTCACAGCGGCAAAAGGACAAAGCGGCATTACGGATAAAATAGACGCCGATCACGACCGGGCGTCCTCCGTCGCCGTATTGGAGCGCGAGGCGGCCAAGGCCGCCGGTGAAGGAGACGATTATACAGCAATGATATATTATCAGCGTATCCTCGAATCCGACAGTCTGCATGTGGGCGCTCTGGAAGGTTTGGGACAGGCTGCCATGCGATATTCGGCATTCGAGATAGCGGAAAAAGCCTACCAGCAACTGGTAGACCACAAATTGACCACGCCCGACGGCATGCAGATGGTCCGCCTGGCGGAAGCAAAGTTCAGGCTTGGCAAATACGCCGAAGCGAAAGAACTGTACCGCCGGTTCCTCTTTATCGAAACCCCCGTCGGTATCACGCAGGAAGTTCTTGAAAATGCCCAGGCAGGCCTGGAAAACTGCGACTGGGCACTGGATGTTTCCGAAAATTCCGACCTCCAAACGCCTCTGGATACCCTGAAAGACATCAACACCGAGTATTCCGAGTATTCGCCATATCCGAAAGGCGATACGTTATATTACTCGTCCTATCGCTTCCCGTTCCAGAATGACCAGCACTACCCGAAACGCCATCTGATAAAGACACTGGCGGCGACGCCACAGGCCGATACGCTCAAATCAGAACTCGTTGATTTCAATGAAGAAAATCGCCATACCACCGGCGTAACCTTCAATGAACAAGGCAACGTGATGTATTACAGTATTTGCCACTTTATTTCAGCAGCGGATATACAGTGCGAATTGTATATGCGCAAAGCGACAGGCAATAACAGCTGGGGGCCGCCGATCAAACTGCCGCCTTACATTAACCTTCCGGGTTATACCACCACGGAAGCAAATGTGGGCCGCGCGCAGGGCGAAACCGAGGAAACCCTTTATTTCGTGAGCGACCGCCCGGGCGGCGTTGGAAAGCGCGATATCTGGTACAGCAAAATAATGCAGGACAGTTTCTCCCAGCCGGTTAACCTCACTGCACTGAATACGAAAGGGAACGATGTGACGCCTTTTTACCACAACGGCACGGGATGGCTTTATTTCAGCACCGACGGGCTGCAAACGGTGGGCGGATTCGATATCTACCGTTCAAAAGGCAAAGGCAACGACTGGCAACAACCCGAGCACATGGGAATGCCGATCAACTCCGGTGGCAATGATGTTTACTTTGCCGTATCCAAAAACGGCAAAACGTCGTTTTTTGCCTCCAACCGGTATGGTGCGCAGAATATTTCGGAGGAGGCCTGCTGCTATGACATCTTCAAATCAGACCTTGTGAAACCGGAGATGATCGCCGTTACATTCAATAAAAATACAGGCGATTCCCTGGATAACACGGTTCTGCAACTGGTTGAGTTTACGCCGAAAGGCGCCAGCGAGGAGATCAAGGTAAAGGTTCCGGGCACCTATTTCGGTTTCCCGTTGCAACCCCGCCGCTCGTACATGATCATTGCAGCCAAACCGCGTTTCACTACCGATACCCTTCGTTTTGAAACACCCCCCACGATATGGAAAGACCTGCTGGTCAAGAAATTATACCTGAAGCCGGCGACCCCCAACCTGATCGTGACGGTATATGACAAAGAAACGGGCGAGCCTTTGTCCGGTTCCACGTCCCGCTTCGTTACCATAGCACATCTGCCTCCCGGCAAGCCGCAGGTGACTGCCAAAGGCGGAGGCCCACTCGCTGTCGTCACCACATCGAACCCCGATAACAACCGTTTCGATTATACCCTCGACTTTGATCACCAGTATAAAGTTGTGGTGTCCAAGCCCGGCTTTACGATCGACTCGACGGAGACCGTTACGACCGTAGGCCTCAACGAGGCAACTACGATCGAGAAAAAAGTCTACCTCACCCGCGGCATATCCTTTGACGCGCATGCCCTGAACAGTGTGACAAAGGATACGCTGACCGGTGTTACCTACCAATTGATCGAACTGGAAGGCGGCGATCGCAAGGACGAACACGTATGTTCGGATAAAGAGCAAGATTATCGCTCGGTCCTGAACTACGAACGCAGATACATGGTGACAGCATCCAAGGATGGATTCACCAGGGATACGATTATTTTTACCACCAAGAACCTGCCGCGCGTCGACTTCCAGCACATTACCCAGGAATTGCGCCTGCGTCCGCTGACGCTGGAGGCTTATCTGCCCATCAAACTGTACTTCGATAATGATGAGCCGGACAAACGCACCATGAAAACCACCACCAACCGCGACTACCGTCCGACCTATGTGGATTATTACCGCCGCAAACCCGAATTTCTGGAGCATTGGAGCGAGGGCCTTACCGGTGACGCGTACCAGGCATCACAGGATTCAATGGACGTGTTTTTTGAGCGCGACGTGCGCGGCGGCTGGGAACGTCTGTTCTCCTTCTCCGAGGTACTGTACGACATGATGACCCGCGGCGACTATATTGTATTGACACTGAAAGGTTACGCCTCGCCGCGTGCCGCCAGCCAGTACAACCTGAACCTGACATCCCGCCGCGTATCATCCGTTTATAACCACTTTCTGATATTCGACGGCGGGATTTACAAGAAATTTGTTGATAACGGCCAAATCGTGATCAAACTGGAACCGAACGGTGAAAAGAAAGCGCCGAAGGATATCAGTGACAATATTAAGGAAGAACGCAAATCCATCTACGACCCCCGTGCCAGCCGCGAACGCAGGCTGGAGATCATCGGTGTCGAGGTGAGCCGCGGAAAGAAAATATGATTGCTGGATTGCTGTCATTGTTACATTGTTTCATTGAAGGCACTGTTTTATAATGATCAATATGGCATACAACAATGTAACAATGCCAGCAATGTAGCGATGTAACAATGCAACAGTTTTTAATCTTTTAATCTCCTCCTCCCGCCCGGATAAACCTTATTTTAATCCCCCTAATTGCCCGCCCGGGAAACCGTGCATAACCATGAACAAGTTTGCAAGAGCCACTTTAATCTTGTGGTCCTTTGTGTTTGCAGGAACTGCAAGCGCTCAAACACCCCGAGCTTACGAAAATGCCGCTAACAATGCCATGGAGGCTCGTGATTATTATGCCGCCATGCAGTACTTTGGAAAAGTCCTTGAGATGGAACCGAATCGTCCAGATGTTTCATACCGCTATGCGGATGCTGCCCGCCAGTACGGCGCTTACGGGCAGGCGGAGGCGTATTTCCAAAAAACGATCGACAGCGATACCAAGGGGACTTTTGCCGATGCCGCTTTTATGCTGGCTTCCGTCAAAAAATACCTAGGCAAGTATGACGAAGCCATCCGTTTGTACCGGCGCTTCACGGCCGTCACGGCCGCGGGAGCCCCGTTGCGCAAGCAGGCCGAACAAGACATCGAGCAATGTCTTTGGGCCATGGAGCAACTCACCAACCCGGACCGAAGTATCACAGTGGAGCGTCTGCCCGACGGAACGCCCAATACCGGGCAGTCCGATTTCGGCGCCATGCCTTTCGGCGATACGCTGTATTATTCTTCTTTCCGCGAAATAGAATGGGGGGATAAAAACTACCCGCCGCGACCGATCGCCCGTGTCATGGAAGCCGTCGGAACAGAAGATGGAGCACCGGTCTCCTGGAACGATCCGAAGCGACATACGGCAAACATGGCCGTTAGTCCGGACGGCAAGGTAATGGTGTTCAACAAATGCGATTATGTCGAAACGGCCGATATTTCCTGTGAGTTGTATTTCAGCAGGAAAACGGCTTTGGGAACCTGGTCGGAACCGCAAAAATTGCCCGTTTCGATCAACGTACCCGGATTTACGGCGACGCAGCCGAATGTTCACCCGACAGGTGAAGGCTATTATGAACTGTTCTATGTCAGCGATTGTCCGGGTGGAAAAGGCGGGCTTGACATCTGGCGCGTTCAGTTTTCCGAAACCGGCAATTTTGCCAGACCCGATAACGTATCGGCGCTCAATACTTCGGGGAACGATATCACACCGTTTTATTACGATAAAGATAAGACGCTGTTTTTCAGCACAAAAGGCCGCCAAACGATCGGCGGCTACGATATTTACAAATCCGAATGGCGGAATAATGCGTGGCAGGAACCGGAGCACCTCGATGTGCCGCTGAACAGCAGTTACGACGATCTGTATTTTGCTTTGCAGAACGACGATACTGTTTACTTCACCTCCAATCGCGAAGAATCCGTCTCCGCAGTAGGAGAGTCCTGCTGCTATGATATTTACAAAGGCAATTATTTGCCGATTGACCTTAAGACGCTTTCCTATTCGCTTCCGGATGAGGATGCCTTGCCGGGGGTGGTGTTCGCACTGACGGAAGCGCCTTCCGAACGCGACGTCATCACGCACTTTTCAGGCGATGCGAATGAATCGGACTTCAATATCCGGCGTCAGAAAAAATATATGGTAATTGCACAAAAGGAGTTTTATACGCCTGATACTGTGTATTTTACTACAAATACGCTGCCGAAAGACCGCAAATTTGTGGAAAAACTTTACCTCAAGCCGGAAATTGCGCTGGCGGTCAAGACCTTCCACGAATGGACCAAGGAACCGCTGAACGGTGTTCAGATACGATTGTTCGAGTCGCCGGGCAAAGTGGCCGATGAAAAATTTACGGGTGTTGACAACAACGAATCCAAAATGAATGTCGGCGGCCGGCGCATGTTTACCATCATTGCCGAAAAAGAAGGTTTTATATCGGATACGGCCGTGGTGACGGCGGAAGAATTGCGGGCTGCAAAGCCGGGTTCCACCCTTTTCAGGAACCTTTTCCTGTCTCCCGCTTCCATGAGCGCCTACCTGCCGATCAGCCTGTTTTTTGACAATGACCAGCCCGATCCGCACACACGCGCTACAACGACGCAGCAGTCGTACGATCAAACCGTCGACCGCTTCATGACGCGGCGGGAACTGTTCATTCAAACGTATTCCGCCGGCCTCAAAGGCGCTGAAAAAGACCTTGCCGAGGCCCAGCTGGGTAAGTTTTTTGATGAAGAAGTTCAGGCCGGTTTTATAAAACTGGAAGTTTTCGCCAGCAATCTTGATTTATTTCTCAAGGGAGGCTCTAAAATCGAGATCATGGTGAAAGCGTTTGCAAGTCCGTTGGCGACGTCGGAATACAACCTGGCACTAACCCAGCGCCGCATTGCCAGTGTACGCAATTACTTCAGAAAATTCCAAAACGGCATATTCGAATCGTATATCCGGAATGGCCAGTTGAAGGTGAGTACGCTCCCGCTTGGCGAGAGCGCCGCCGCCCCCGGCGTAAGCGATAATGCGCGGGATAAGCGCAGTTCGGTATTTAGTCTGGAAGCCAGCCGCGAACGCCGTGCGGAGATTCTTGAAGTACGTCTATTTAAAAATTGAAGAACCCGCGAGCCATGAAAAATCTCTTTTGCAAAAACATATACTGCATGAAATACGGCCTTTTTTCGGCTTTTTGCTTGGTGTTATTCGCTGTGACGACCGCTTCCGGCCAGGGAGTTCAACTTTCTTTCGACATTACGGAACCCAGTTGCAACGGCTATACCGACGGCACTGCCACAGTAAATCCTTCCGGCGGCGCATCGCCCTATTCCTATTTATGGGATAACGGGCAAGGCGGTCAAACGAATTTCGGACTGGGTGCCGGCACCTATTTCGTTACAGTAACCGATCAGAACGGTCAAACCGCGACCGGGAGCGCAGTGGTTACTCAACCCGATCCGCTTACCGTCGAAATCACGGCTTCAGGCCTGGGGTGTAACAGCGTAACCGGAACACTCACCGCAAATGCCGCCGGCGGCACGCAACCATATGCCTATGCCTGGGACAACAATGAAACCACCCAGCAAATACAGGTGTCTGCTTCGGGCACTTATCTCGTCACGGTGACAGATGCGAAGGGATGCTCTAAAATCACATCTTACTACGTACCGCCTGTGGCGCAGTTTTTCCCGAGTTATGTCTTTACGATGCCCAAATGCCACGGCGATTCCAACGGCTCGATCGGCATTAATGTTTTCGGGACGAATGCTCCGTTTACATGGGTATGGAGTACCGGCGTCGCCAATCAGGGACTTTCCAATATTCCGGCAGGCGACTACGGCCTCACTATTACCGACTCCAGGGGATGCACTTTTACAGATACGGTACACCTGATGGACAACCCGCAACTGATCGTGGAAGTAATGGTGACAAACGTTGCCTGTGCCACCCTCCCTAATGGCGGGACAGTCTTTGCTGCCGTAGCCGGCGGGGTGAATCCTTATACCTATATCTGGAACAATAATAGTACGCAATCGGGCCAGCAGGACCTTCCGGAAGGGACTTATTCCGTCACGGTAACCGATAAAAACGGCTGCACCGCCTCCGCCAGCGGCACAATCACGGCGCCGCCACTGCTTTCTGCCGAAGTTGTTTCAAATTCTCCTGCCTGCGGCGGCAATAATGGTTGCGTCACAGTCCAGGGCGTGGGAGGCACACCTCCTTACACATACCTCTGGCCGGTGCTTGGCATTTCCGGTCCGACGGCTTGCGGACTTGCCCCGGGCGATTACTACGTTTGCATTTACGATGCAAACGGGTGCCAGCATGATCTCATCGTCACAGTAGATTCCATCGCAGGCCTGGACGTAAAACTAATTATTACGAAAGCCGAGTGCCCGGGAGTGGACAACGGTACGGCAACTGCCATCGTGAATCCGCCGACAGGGGTGTACAATTATCAGTGGATCCCGCAGCCCAACCCCAACGTGCCCCAAATCAACAGCATTCCGGCCGGCACGGTCGTGTCAGTTACAGTAACGGATGCCAATACGGGTTGTGTCGGTACCGCTACTTCCGTAGTCGGGGCACATAACCAGGTGGAAGTGGATGTGACCGATACGGATGTCAATTGTATGGGTGACAGTACGGGTACTGCCACGGCAATTGCATCGCATGGAACGGCTCCTTACGATTACATCTGGACATATCCGGGCGGATCAACGGTCAACGGAACCAGTATTTCTGATCTGGCGCCGGGAGCCTATTCCGTGGTGGTTACAGATACAAAAGGCTGCACAGCCATCGGTGTTGCCGATATAGGCGTGCTCTCCAATCCGGCGGCCAATTTTGATTTCAAAGTGATCGAATGTCTCGGCGATTCCATCAAGGTTCAGTTCAACGATCTGTCAACCGATCAATACGGAACAATTATCGGCTGGGACTGGAATATTACGTGGTCGAACGGCGGGTCTTTACAATCGAATCTGCAGATTCCGCCTGCCATTCAGTTTGGTTCAAACGAATCGGGTAATGTGGAACTGGTCATCACGACCTCTGCCGGATGCACCGACACCATTTCCGCTCCGTTTGAAATCATGGCCGTTCCCGACGTGTCAGTGAGCGTCGCCGATACGGTATTCGATTGTGCGAATGACCCTATTCCGATTACCGTAACCGGTGCGCCCGCGAATACATACACCTGGACGCCAATGACGGGATTGACCTTCAATCCGGATGCCCTGAACGTCATAGCCGACCCCGCTGCTACCACGGACTATCAGTTGGTCGTCAACAACGGGCAATGCGCCGATACCGTAAATATCAAAGTGATCCGGGTAGAACCCATCCAGTTGATGGTGCAAGGCGACTCTATCGTTACCTGCGACACCATCATATCACTTATGGCTGATGCAAATGCAGCGGCAGGCGCCAATATCATATGGTATAACAGCAACGGCGATACTGTCAGTGTCGTAAATCCCTTTGTGGTAAACACCGGAGGAATGGCCGTTTACACCGTAACGGCGACGGATGCCTATGGCTGCTCCGAGTCAAAAAACGTAAAACTGACCGGCAACAGTGTCGATGTGAACGTTTCATTCAACGGGACGCTAACCGGTTGTGAAAACGTTCCTTTGGCGCTTTCCGTTGAAAACCAGGATCCTGTCGATATCCTTACCTATAATTGGTCGTCGAGCAGCCCCAATCTGATCATTACGCCGCAGGGGGCCGCCAGCGTAACGGCAACCGGCCCGGCAGGTACCTATTCGGTTACAGTTACCGTTGCCAATCAATTCGACTGCGTGCGTGAATTTGTTACCAAGATCACCCTCGAACCAAGTATGTCACTTACAGGAATGATTTCAGCGGACCTGTGCAATGGCCCGACGGTTGCTTTTCTGAATAACAGCGGTATTTCCGGCACCTGGAATTTTGGCGACAGCACCTCCAGTATTGAAATCAATCCGACCCATATTTACGATTCGGCAGGTGTATACACAGTAACGTTCAACTCTCCTGAAAACTGTGTTTTACCCTTCGATACGACCATTACAGTGTTGCCGGAAGCGGCGGTTCAGGCTGCGATCGGCAATAATTATGTAGCCTGTTTCAGCCAGGCGGAAATACAGTTTACGGATAGCACGGTTTCTGCCAACCCGATCGCTTCCTGGAACTGGAAGTTTACACCCGGTCAGCCTTCCAGCGCCCAAAACCCGGTTGTGACCTTCACACAGGAAGGCGTTATAACGGCAATGCTAACGGTAACGGATATTAACGGATGTCACGATACCGCCCTCGCACAGGTGACGATCAATATCGTGAACGATACCGTAAGCAGCCAGATACCGCTTTGCCCGGGCATGACCGTGGCGCTGAACCCGGACTCAAGCGCTACCTACAACTACACATGGACTTCCCAGCCCAACGATCCCAATTTCGATCCGAATGACCCTAACCCGGAGGTTTCGCCCCTCGATACGACTGTATATACCGTGATGATTGTCAACGGCGCCTGCACGTTTATCGATTCCGTTACGGTTACGCCCCAGCCGGCTGCCACGGTCAGTCTGCCGGATGACAAACTGGTATGTTCGGACGACCCCGTGACGATTAAAGTGAAGGATACCAACGGAACTACATTCACCTGGTCGAGTTCGCCGGATTTCAACCCGCCGTTCCCCACCGACGCGGATTCACTGGTCATTATTCCTGTAAAAAACGGCGTTTACTACGTTAAGGCGGAAAATGCGTTTGGCTGCACCGCCGTTGATACGATCCAGGTCAATAATGCAAAAGTTGACATTGACGCGATTCCGGCAGACCAGAAAATCTGTCTGGGCGGCAGTGCGGAACTGAATGTGACGAACAATAACCCGGATGACATGCTCAGCTATGCCTGGTCGCCTGCCCTCGATTCGATTTCCAATCCGGTCGTTACGCCTGCGGTTACCACAACATACACGGTTGTGGCTTCCAATCAGTACGGCTGCAAGGACACCATGTCGTTCACGGTAGATGTTATTACGATCGATGTGACGGCTGAAGTGACAGGGAAAGATACAATTTGCCCGGGCCAGTCCACCGGACTGCTGGCTACGGTGACAAGCAACAGCACCAACATTACCTATGAGTGGACCCCTTCGTCTTCTCTGACCGGCTCCGATACATCCAATCCCACGGCTTCGCCCGACGAAGACACGCAATACATCGTGACTGCAACGGCTGACGGGCTTTGCCCGGATACCGCGTCCGTGCGGGTGTTCTTTATGACGGGGGAATGTGTCGAGCCCTATATTTTCGTCCCCAAGGCTTTCACGCCCAATAACGACGGGAACAACGAGTTTTTCATAGTAAGAGGTGTGAATATCAAGGAGTTGTATTTCGTGGTATGGGACCGTTGGGGTGAAAAAGTGTTCGAAACGACGAATCCCCAGGACCAGGGATGGGATGGCTCCTACCAGGGAAAAGAACTGACGCCGGATTCTTATGCATGGTACGTGCGCGTTACCTGCGGCAACGGCGAGACGTATGTGAACAAGGGCGATGTTACGCTTTTGAAGTAATTCGGGGTTTTCAGGTTACAGGGTTTCAAAGTTACAGGGTTTCAATGTTACAGTAAATAAGACAAGCTTGTAACCTTGAAACCCTGTAACCTTGAAACCCTTGTAATATCATGCTCCCGATTATCCCGGATTGCAGCCCCCGCTATTCGGCGAACCCTTCCGCAGGGCCTGTGTCGGAATAACCGGGATATATCACCTGCTGCAAATAGTAGATCAATCACTCAGGAGTGGACATCCAAAAGGCTTGCCGGGGTCTGCCGGACGGAACCATCATCAGGCTCCTTCCAGATTCTTTTTGCTATAAAGATCCGACGCAGCAAATAAAAAACACCCGCCGGGATGACCCCGGCGGGTGTTTTATAAATGGTAGCCCGATCTCAGGCGAAAAGCAGAAATCAGTGGCTGCCTTTGGCTGCCGGCTGTTCTTTGCCTTTTACTTCCCCTGAAATTTCGAGGTATGTTTCGCTCGGGTTGGTGTTGGCTGTCACCGTTACGCGTTTGCTTTGCGGACCCGGTTTGCCTTTTGAGTTGAATTCAACCTTGATCTCGCCCGTGCCGCCCGGAGG
>JAKOXM010000510.1 GCA_029781095.1 Bacteroidota bacterium | reverse complement strand
CGAAAAGACGAGCATCCCAGTAGTTTTTAACAAAATCACTGTTGAGATATTCGTCTTCCTTATACTCTTTGATGTTTCCCATCTCTTTTGCGATTTTTGCGCGATCACGTCCACGAGATTCGAGGATGCCGAACTTGTATCCATCGGGAACATTGTGCAGATCTTTTTTGACCGTCTGAAAAACAGGCCCCTCGGTCAGCTCAACCAAGTCACGCAGTTTGCGTTTGAATGATACCGGCGAGATTTCGCCTTGCCCGTTGCCACGAACGCGCGGGTCGCTTTCTTGATCGGGGTTCCCGTTCGGGTTGGAATTGACAACCTCGATGACCAGAAGTCCGGTCACGCGCTTGATTTCATTGCTCATTTCTGTTCTCCTTCGGGTGAGTCGGTTACGGTTGATTCAGATTTTTGAAAAGACGAAAGATAGCCTAGAAAAACTTGGGCGCGTTCCTCCGGCGTAGGACGGGACGGCCATTGGAGTTCGTGAAGGGCGTCTGCAATTTGCGACCACTGTCGCATCCAATAATGGACGAGCCCAGCTTTTTCATGGCTATGGAACGCCTTTGCCCATTTGACGTATGGAGCGGAGCGCATCGCAAGTTGATCAAGCGTCCGAGCGGGAGATTCAAGCATCGACGTTAGCAGTGAACTCCCGCAGAGTTCGGGCGGAAGGCTCTTATCGCGAACGATTTCGCAGTAAAGCCGGTGTATTTCGTCCGCCACCCGCAGGAAGCGTCCGAGTTGGTAGGTACTTTCATTCATGTAGGTCTCCTTCGTTTTCCCAAGTTTGTAAAGCAACAGACCAAGAATGCCGGGATAAACGCCTTTCTCTGGCAGCCGCGCTATTTCGCCTCTGCCGTTCGCGCGGCACAACACCACAAAATAAGTTTGTGCGTGACTCAGAAACCGTTCGGTCACATACGCAGTCAGCGAGTCATTAGAGGCATCGAGCAATAGCCTCAACCCTACAGCGGGGTCAAAAATTTTGGCCACGCCCTGTCTAACCCCCGTCCTGTTGCCCTTGTCGAGCATCCAAACCGTGTTGAGAATCTTATGCAACTTCAACGGAAAAATCGTCTGCGCTTCAACCGGGACAGGAAAACTTCCCCCTTTTTCATTCTTGTCCTCGCTCCAATCGCAAATGTTTAAGTCGGGTAAATTCTGAAATCCGTCGTGCCAAGCGTTTGACGCTTTTTCAAGGGAACTGACAGTGATATTGCGGTAATAGACAACCTTTGTACGAGCCTTGTCCATCTTGCGCAACGAGAAGATATTGAGTTCAGCCTCGGCGACTGCTTTACCTGTACCCTTTAACTGGTCGATCACCGTTTTGGCGAGGTGTTCAAACTTTTCTTCCTTGACTGTCGCATCACTCGCCGGACTTTGCGCCCCGAAAAGCGAAGCCAGCGGCACCCTGCTTGGCGGCAGTTTGTCAGGGAAGGCAAAAAGCAATTCATTGTCTCCGGCCGTGCCAAATGTTTCACCGTAACGAGTGCTGTCGGAAATCCATTCAAACGCAGCCTTTATCCGTTTTCTAACCTCGGAACCAACAGGAAATGTATCAGAATCACAAAGGTGATAACGCGCTTGAGCCGGGATTGCCGCCACCTGTGAACGCAGAATGACACCGCCGAGTACAGGCACCGCTACCTGCGCAAACTTATCGTCAGCCCCGACACGGCTTTCCCCATAGGCGTCAGGGATTGCATCTTCGGTATTGGCCACCGTCGACAGGTGGGCATTTTCTGCGTACATCAACAGTTCGTTTAAACGCGCAATTGTCTTTTCATGTGCCACCGGGGAATTGTGATATTCTTTGACGTCAAGAAAGACGGAGA
>JAKOXM010000493.1 GCA_029781095.1 Bacteroidota bacterium | reverse complement strand
TCGTGAGTTTATTCTGGGAAAGCAGCAGGCAGGGGGAAAGGAACAGTAAGAGCGGGAGTAAACTTTTTTTCATGTATTTGCCGGTTGTGAAGTGGCAAAAGTACAAAGTGGCTCGGGTAGGCAGCGGATTTTTGATAAATGTGTGTATGCCCGTGTTAAAATAGCAAATGATTAAGGGTGAAAAATTACTTTTGTATATTCCTGTTTCAACCGATTATTCATCAAAATTCGCTCATTATGAAACAATTGTTTTTAAAAATTGCCCCCCCCAATTTATTGCAACATTTTGCATAATATTTCTCCGGATAATTTTACCAACGAATGCCACAGCACAGAGAAGTTGTAATTGCCCTTCCGGGCTCAATGTCACAAATTCCACCTTTTCCATCCAAAAGGCAATCACTTTCGGGGTTTTGCCTGCCGGAGGCTCCAACATCAGTTGTATTTCAATGCCTGCCGGGTCGACACTTCTTGTTGATGCCGACTATACCTTCAACGGAACAACTTTTAATATGGGATCAAATTCCAGAATACTCGTCAAATCCCCCTACCGGTTGATATTGCGCAACCACTGCAAACTGACAGGATGCGACAGTACATGGCAGGGCGTTACCCTGGAGCCCGGCTCTGCAAGCCCCGTTGTCAGCCCGGGTGGTCAACTGGACATGTCCGATTCAAGGCTGGAGTATGCTGCTACCGGCATTCTGGCTCAAAGTCAGTCAATGCTTCGACTTGTATCCAATGTATTTGCAAATAATCCTGTCGGATTGAAAATTACCGGCTACGTTCCTTTTATCAATTTCGGCAATCCCGATGACTTTTCCAATAATACATTTTATTCTCCTTACGGATATGCCGCAATCTGGTTTGAAAGCGCGTATCATTTTTCCATTGGCGACGCGTATTCCGGAAGCGCAAGCGTAACCAATACCCTCACTGATTATTCAACAGGGATTCTTGTCAACAATTCGGAGGAGATTGGAATTTACGGAGTAACGATTAAAGAATTATACGGCTTGATTTATTCGGACCCGTTTACAGGCGACCGTATTTGTATCAAAACGCTTCACAGCAGGAATGTCGGTGTGAAGTATTGTACCATGACCGACTTTTTGGGCTCCGGAATAGGAAGACCGTATTACGGTATCGCTACGTATTTCGGTCGGGGAAGGCATATTTACAGCAATAATAATATATTATCGTTTGTAAATGGCATATACACGACGAGCATAGCATCGGAAAGTGTGAGTTTCGATATCGAAAACAACATTATTCAATCGCATAGTTGTATCGACATGACTGCAATGTCTAACGGATATGGGAAATCTGTTTTTATCAGCGGAAATGACCTTACTTACAAACCGCATATTTTCGGAGTAAACGCTTCTTTTGAGGTCGAGGGAATAGGTTTGCATGACATAGGCGCACCTTATCTCATCCTGGGCAATACTGCTATGCACGATAATCCTGCCGGTTCCGGCAGTGGTTCCGGAATACGAATAGGAGATTGCACGGGGTTTTCCGAAATTTCGGACAATAGCCTTGACATAGTAGAAACAGTGAGCGGCGCCGGCATATCTTATGGCGGCAAAAATTCCAAAATTTACCGGAACACTATAACCGGCAGTAAATCGACCATGCCATACTATACCACCGGTATCGACGCGTCAGCTACCAACGTCGCTTTTTGCTGCAACACGATCACCGAAAGCAACTACGGTACCCGTTTCAATTCATCCAACACGGACATAAAGTTTTATACCACTACCTACGGTATACACGACACCGCATTGTATTTTCCACCGGCGGCCACAATAAACCCGCAGTTCAATACCGGTAATACCTGGGTTGGAGCAAGTGATCTGCTCGATGCCTATTATGATGGCACCCTTCCGCAAGC
Organism: Bacteroidota bacterium; assembly: GCA_029781095.1. Classification (GTDB taxonomy): domain Bacteria; phylum Bacteroidota; class Bacteroidia; order Chitinophagales; family Saprospiraceae; genus M3007. The sequence continues at coordinate 6,090 of JAKOXM010000493.1, read as the reverse complement.
ACAATCAAACGCTCCATTTCGGACAGACCCTGCAAATATAAATTCGTCAAAAATCATTCCGAACGGATGGTTTACATTAACAGGTACTGATCCTTCATGTACACAAGCAGGTTTTACCTGTTCCGACATTACGATTTCCGGAGGGTTTACGGAATTGACCGATGCGGATTTGGCTGCGTTAAGCCCCGTGGGTGCGGAAAACGAATACGTGCTGCGGTTTCAGCAGCAGCGCCAGTTATACAGAAAATTGCAGGAAAATCCGCAACTGGTCAACTGGAATCAACAGGTCAGTAATTTCTATTCTGCCGCGCAAAATGGCATCGTGGGGGCTTTTGATTCGCTCGATGAGGCTTTTTATAAGATTTATTCTCTTTCGCCTTCACTCAACCAAAGTTACGCCGCTTTATCCCAACAGATCGACAGCCTTGGCGACGAAGTAAGCGCTATAAGCGCTCAATACCCGACCGCCACAAGCGAGCAAAAGAAGACACTCCTGGAGCAGATATATGAACTGACGGACGAAATTGGTAACCTGCAAGACCAGGTAAATGCCCTTCGCTCTTCGGCGGAGACGGAGATGCAAACGCAAATAACGCAACTCTTGACACAAAATAGCGCGCTTTCCGTGACGGAGCTCTGGGAGACGAATGAAAAAGACATCAATGACCTGTATTTCAAATACTATGGAGGAGTCGTCGATACCTTTACTGCCACAGAAAAATACCTGATCGAAACGCTCGCCTTGTCGTGCCCGCAGTATGAAGGCGTCGGGGTGTACAAAGCGCGCCGGCTGTACGAACCCGGAGGAGGCTCGCCTGCATATCATGAACATGGCTGCAAACCTTCGAATGAGCGGTCAAAACAGTTCTCTCTCGGAACTAACAACCGTATTACCGTAACGCCGAATCCGGCTGATGAACGACTTGCTGTCTATTTTGGCCAGATTCTTCCGGAAGAAAGCCGACTCTTTGTTTGCGACATGTCGGGAAGAATATTATTTACGAAAGAGGTGAGCGGGTTGTCCGAAGCATCCGTTAATGTTGGTACTGTTCAACAGGGCGTTTACGTACTTTCCGTCCTCACACCCGGCTTGAATCCTGTTCAGGTTAAAGTAGTTATCAGACACTAAACTTTCCCTCCCATTCACCGGCGCGCAGATGACGTTCTCGTCTGCGCGCCTAAATTTGTTTTGCCATGAGCAAATACCTGTTCATCCTGCTGGCTTGCAGTCCGTTCATTTGCCTTGCCCAGAAAGAAGATAATAATTGGATAATGGGTTTAGGTACCTATGGCCTTCCGGATACAACGAAAATAAACCACATTCAATTCACAAACGATACTTTTCAGGTAACTCTTGTTAATAAAACCGTTCCCGTATTCGGAGCATTAGGTATCGTATCGGACACTTCCGGTAATCTGGTATGCTACACAAATGATATACACATATACAATAAAAACCACGAAATAATAGAAAACGGAAGTAATTTTCAGTCGCAATCCCAATTCCCTTACGGTTATCCTTTCGACCAGTCAGTCATTATTTTGCCCTTGCCTGATACACAAGGAGTTTATATCATGATCGATGGCAGTCAGAAAGATATAGTAACCGACCTGATTACAGAAAAATTGAGATACTCGGTTATTGATATGAACGAAAATAACGGGTTGGGCAAGGTAACCGAGAAAAAAATAACCGTAGAAAATTCGACGGATACATTAAACATAGGGATGCTAAACGCCATAAGACACGGGAATGGGAATGATTGGTGGGTGATATCCACGAAATATGAATCGAAATTGCATCGAAAATATCTTGTGACAAAGGATGGCATTTCCTTTTACGACAATCAGGTTATCGGCGATACGGTTTATAACGGAGTAGGTTATGCCGCATATTCTCCTTCCGGTGAATGGTTCGCGCGGTACATGGTCTATGGTAAAACATCTAACCCTAAAACCGCCTTTTATTTATATCGTTTCAACAGATGTACCGGTCAGTTATCTGCCCCGTTGCGCAAGAAATTTACCCCACCGGAGTACTACGGCGGGGTAGCCTTTTCTCCCAACTCCCGCTATCTGTATGTTGCCAACTACACCAAAATATTTCAGTACGATCTGAAGGCGTCTGATATCTTGGCATCGGAGCAGTTAGTAGCCGAATACGACGGTTTTCTCGACGGGAACGGGGTGCCCACGCGTTTTTTCGGGCTGCTACTTGCTCCGGATAACAAGATATACGGCATCATTCCGGGTTTCAACTGCCGCTACCTCCACGTGATCGACCAACCCGACCAGCCCGGCGATGCCTGCAACGTCATCCAGCACGCCATCTATCTGCCCACCGACAACTTCGGCACGCTTCCCAACGTCCCTTTCTACCGCTTGTACGCGGCCGGTATTCCCTGCGACAGCATGGTCGGTGTCGTCCTACCGCCGCCCGCGTCCGAAAAAACAGGAATCCGTGTCTGGCCTGTTCCGGCCGCCGACGTGCTGTATTTTTCCGTCGATGGCGCTCTGCCGGAAACGTTCGATTTGCAGATATTCGACGCTTTCGGCAGGCTCGCGTTGTACGTACCGGGCGTTCAGTTGGCTCCGACGTGTACGGTTCGATTAGACACTCTGGCGCCGGGCATCTATTTTTATGTGTTGCGAAAAGCGGGCGGGAAAGTGGCAAAATCGGGCCGGGTGGTGAAGACAGAATAAGTACTGTAAGTTTCAGCAGATTTGGAAATCCGATGTACAGGTTACATTTGGGGCAAAAAAAATGAGGCAGTGCCACCACAGCACTACCTCAGCCCTAACCAAATAAAACCAAATTATTCTTAAGTTCGATTACTTTCTGTTGACAAAGGTAATGTACTTTGTGTAAGTCCTACAAGAAGAAATCGAAAAATTTTTGAAATTTTTTTTGTCCGAAATTTTCGGAAACCAGCAAACGTTTTCGGGTGAGAATGATTCGGCAAAATGTTGTTTTTGAAATTTTATAATTCGAAAAAACAATCCATCGTGTGCGGGAAAATTTAACCGCCTTTTTGAAACATAATTTTATTCGCTTCCTGAAATGAAAAATATCTGTACAAAACCCTCGCGCTTATCCCGGACGGCGCTTACCCTTATTGTCTTTTTTACACTTCTGGCACAACTGCCTGCGCAAAGCCTCTCCAACGATACGGATGCGGCTTTTGTACGCAAAATATACGACCAGGCACTCACCGACGGACGCTGCTACCCCTGGCTCGAATACCTCTCCCTCAACATCGGCAACCGCCTCAGCGGAAGCGCGAGCGCCGAAAAAGCCGTGCAATGGACGAAATCCATGCTCGACACACTGGGACTCGACTCCGTCTGGCTCCAGCCCGTCATGGTTCCGCACTGGGTGCGCGGCGAAGCCGAACAGGTGCGTGTGACGGGCTCGCCCAAATACGGAACCTTCGACATGAAGGCTCTGGCGCTCGGCGGCTCGGTCGGCACGGCTCCCAGGGGGATCAGCGCGGAAGTGGTGGAGGTGAAAACCTGGGAAGAACTCGACAAACTCAACGAACGCGGTATCCGCGGCAAGATTGTGTTCTACAACCGCCCGATGGACCCCACGAAGATACGCACCTTCGAAGCCTACGGCGGCGCGGTGGATCAGCGCGTGGGCGGCGCTTCACGCGCAGCCAAATACGGCGCCGTGGGTGTGCTGGTGCGCTCCATGACGCTTGCCCTCGATGATGTGCCGCACACGGGTACCCTGCACTACGACTCTACCTATACGCTCATTCCCGCCGTGGCAATCAGCACGATGGCTGCCGAAAAACTAAGTCGCCTGCTGAAGGAGGAAGGCAAAGCCACGGTATTCATGAAAACGAGCTGCCAGATGCTGCCCGACGCGCCTTCGTTCAACGTGATCGGCGAAATACGCGGCTCGGAGCAGCCGGGGCAGGTGATCGCGGTCGGCGGGCACCTCGACAGTTGGGACGTCGGCCAGGGCACGCACGACGACGGCACGGGTTGCACGCAAAGCATGGACGTGCTGCGCATCCTGAAAAGCCTGGGTTACCGCCCGCGGAACACCATCCGCTGTGTGATGTTCATGAACGAGGAAAACGGCCTGCGCGGCGGTAAAAAATACGCCGAAGAAGCACAGCGAAAAGGAGAATTTCACCTTGCTGCCATCGAAAGCGATGCGGGCGGCTTCACGCCCCGCGGGCTCACTTTTGAAGGCGACGATGCTGTAATAGGGAAATTCTTTGAAAAAGTGAGCGCTTACGGCCCGTTATTCGAACCTTACGGACTAAAGATCAGTCGAGGCGGTTCGGGCTCGGATGTCGGCCCGCTGAGAGGCATGAAAGGCCTTTTATGCGGCTATTCCCCCGATTCCCAGCGTTATTTCGATATACACCACACGGCAGCCGACACCTTCGACAAGGTCAATAAACGCGAACTCGAACTCGGCGCTGCGAGCATGGCGGCACTGGTGTATTTGCTGGATAAGTACGGGTTATGAGGTTACAGGGTTTCAGGGTTACAAACTACAACAACCTTGCAACCCTGTAACCCTGAAACCCCGTAACCCTACTTGCTGTAAAGCGGAAAGTTTTTCATAAACGCGTTCACCTCCTTGCGGATAGCTGCGTGCCCGCGTTTGTCGTCGGGATGGCTCAGCACGGCGTCTATCCATTCCACCACCTTGCGGCAATCAGCTTCTTTAAAGCCCCGGGAGGTGATAGCGGCGGTTCCGACGCGAATACCCGAAGTAGTCATGGGTGGCTGCGGATCGTAGGGTATCATGTTCTTGTTCACCGTGATATCCGCTTCGCCAAGGGCGTTTTCAGCCACTTTGCCCGTCACATTTTTGGATCGCAAGTCGATGAGCATCAAATGGTTGTCGGTGCCGCCGGAAATAATATTGTAGCCGCGCGCGACAAATTCCTTGGCCATGGCCTGGGCGTTGTCGATAACCTGCTTGCAGTAGGTCTTAAATTCGGGTTGCAGCGACTCGCCGAAAGCGACGGCTTTGGCGGCAATTACGTGCTCGAGCGGGCCGCCCTGCATGCCGGGGAACACGCCGCTATCAAGAATGCTCGACATCCTGATGGGCATGCCTTTTTTTGTGGTCCGGCCCCACGGATTATCGAAATCCTTGCCCATGAGGATGATGCCGCCACGCGGCCCCCGCAGCGTTTTGTGCGTGGTGCTGGTTACGATGTGGCAGTGCTGCATGGGGTCGTTCAGCAGTTTGGCGGCGATCAGGCCCGCCGGGTGGGCAATGTCGGCGAGCAGCAGGGCGCCTACAGAATCGGCGATTTTGCGAAAACGGGCATAATCCCAGTCACGTGCATAGGCAGAAGCGCCGCAGATAATGAGTTTGGGTTGTTCCGCCTGCGCGATGGCTTCCACCTTGTCCATGTCGATGCGGCCGGTTTCCTCCTCCACACCGTAAAACGCAGGGCTGTACACCTTGCCGGAAAAATTGACCGGCGATCCGTGCGACAGGTGTCCGCCGTGTGCCAGATTGAACCCGAGAATTTTATCACCCGCCTGAAGGCAGGCGAGAAATACCGCTGCGTTGGCTTGTGCGCCGGAGTGCGGCTGCACGTTGGCCCAGACGGCGCCGAAAAGTTCCTTTATCCGGTCGATCGCGAGCTGTTCTATTTCGTCCACGATCTCGCAACCGCCGTAGTAGCGCCGACCGGGATAGCCCTCGGCGTATTTGTTGGTCAGGCATGACCCCATCGCGTCGATGACTGCCTGGCTGGTGAAGTTTTCGGAAGCGATCAGTTCAACGCCGCGCCGCTGGCGGTTGAGTTCTTTTTTTATCAGGGAAAAAACGATGTCGGACATGCTGGATAGTGGTTTGTCTGGTTTTGCGGGTTAATTGCGGCGCAAAAGTATGCAAAGAGTTTTTCAACGCTGATGTGTCCGGATATTTATTGGTTGAAACCTTGCAGTAATCGGCGGGTTTTTTTTATCGGTAAACCCCGGGTGATAATTTTTGTGGCAAAAATGCAGCACGGATCATTTAAAAAACTGGTTTTCAATCTTCTAAATGACCCGTGCTTCATGATGTGGCCGCCCCGATCTCGCCTTCAGGCTCATTTCCCGTTT
>JAKOXM010000472.1 GCA_029781095.1 Bacteroidota bacterium | reverse complement strand
TATGAATAGTAAGAGGCGCACACATCGCATATGCCCTAACCACGCGAGGCTAAAAACAAACATTCTGCGTGCAGAAAACCTTTGCACCCTCGGATTCATTCTTTTACAATTCCTTTACATCGTTTTACACCCCCGAAATTGCCTGCTCCCGCCAGGCCTGCATCTTTGCGGCATTGATTCACCAAACGCACCAGAACATGCAAATCCGCGTCATCGCTTTATTGCTTTCTATTCAGTTCTTCACTGCCTGTCAGCAGGGTCAGGAAGTAGCCCGGTCATTAGCCGCGGCTGATATCGGTTTTTCATCCGCCAGTGCAGGCCGGCAGAAAGAAACCGGGCAAACTGCCGCCGGTATCGTATTTCAATCTGTTGACGGCGGCCAGACCTGGCACGATGTCAGCGCAGGGCTGCCGGCAGGCCTCGAGGTATGGGGCGCTTCTGCCTTTGGCGGCGAGGTCTTTCTGGGAACTGAAACCGGATTGTACCGAAGCAGCGCTGTTCCTACGGGTCCGATATGGCAAAAAGAGCCATTCCTGAACGAAAATATCACCGATATTTTCCCCGGCCGGGCCGGGCCGTATGTCAACAGTATTGATAACGGGCTTTTTCAGGAAACGATATCCGGCACGGGCGACTGGAAACCGGTATGCACTGCGGTGAAAAACAAAAAGATACGCACGGTTTTGGAGACGGCTGATGGAGCGATTCTCATCGGCTCCGACAGTGGCATATTCAAATCTGCTGACGGCGGACAAACCTGGCGGCAGGTCTTTGTCGGCGACATGATCATCAGCATCGCTGCCATGGGCGAGGTGCTGATCGGCGGCGGTTATCAGGGCGTATTGCGCTCGACGGATGGCGGCGAGCACTGGGATAATGTGTTTGACGAAAACATTCTGGCTAAAAATTCAGGGCGCATAGGAGATCGGTTCTTTACCATCCTCGGCACCAGAGACCCCTCGGTCATCAGTCCCGAAGGTATTACGAACAGGCTGCGTATTTCTTCCGACAGCGGCAAGACCTGGCAGCGAATTGACAGGGTGCCTGCTCCCCTGCCGGTGCAGAGCGTTTTCAACATGGATGCGCGACTCTGGCAGACCCGCGACGTTTACGACATCATTCAGGCCGGCAAATACCTTTTTTGCAGCTTCGACACCGGTGTTTTTCGCTCCTCCGACCAGGGAAAGACCTGGGAACCGGTATACGCGATCGACAGAGCGGGGCCATTCACTTTGACGATGTCGGATCAGGTGATCTATGCCGTGCGGAGAAGTGGCGGATGTTGAGGGGATCGGGATAGTCGCTCCCGAACCCCATGTAATTCTGGCGTCCTGCCAACAACAAAGCGGAATGTGAGCGGCCGGGCCGGGGCCGGCCTCCATTTGCTACCCAAAAACCACAAATTGGCGCGGCCTTTCGGGGTATGACAACTTACTCCGCCAATATTTGATTTTCGTAATCAATCGTTTGATTTCCGTACTTTCTTTGGAATAGATATTCTTCAACTTTGTTACTTGATCGACCGCGCGGGGCCGCTATGAAAATCAAAACCATGCGAACTCCGGGAAAACCGCCGGATTCCGGGGTTTAGTTGCTAAAGGTGTATGACCGGATTTTGTCAGTCCGGTCGCCGGCGTAACATTTGATTGTAACAGTTTAATTATATTTACAGCATCCCGCTGGCTGCGACAGGCGGCAAAACCTGCTCCTGTCAGCGGGATACGAACCTTCCAACGATTGTAACGAGTCATGAGACGAATTTCGAGGCGCAGTTTCATAAAGGATTCAGGCAAAGCGACCTTTGCCATCTGGCTGGGCATTTCGGCCAAAGGATTCGCCGGCAAAACCATCGACATTGGCCGGGCCAAAAATTTCACCCCCTACATTCTGGTTGAATCGACCGGCGCCATCACCATTTACAACATAAAGCCCGAAATGGGGCAGGGAACCTTTCAATCCGTCCCGGCTTTGATCGCCGAGGAATTCGAGGTCTCCCTCGACCAGGTCCAAATCCTGCAATCGAACGGTGAAAAGGAACTGGGTACCCGCCAAAGGGCAGGCGGAAGCGCCTCCATACGAACAGGTTATACGGAATTCAGGCAGGTGGGCGCATCGGCCAGGGAGGTGTTTATACAGGCGGCGGCCCGGAGATGGCAGGTCGGCCCGGACAGTTGTTATGCCGAAAACGGACAAGTCGTTCACAAAGCCACTAACAGGTCGCTCCCTTACGGCGATCTGGTGGAAGAAGCCTCGCAACTGGAATTGCCCAAGGAGCCGAAACTGAAAGACCCGAAGGATTTTAAAATTTTAGGCAAATCACAGCATCGCCCCGATGTGCCCTTAAAGACCTGCGGCAAAGCCGAGTTTGGCATCGATGTGCAGGTGCCCGGCATGCTGTACGCCTCCGTGGAAAGATGCCCCGTACTCGGCGGAACACTTAAAAGTTTTGATGCCGGTGAGGCGCTTAAAATGGCAGGTGTTGAAAAGGTTGTCGAGGTGGAGCGGGTGATGGGCAGGTACCGTTCAACGGGCGTCGCGGTGATTGCCGATTCGTACTGGACTGCCCTGCAGGCGCGTAAAAAACTCGTTATACAATGGGAAACCAACGGGTTTGACAATTTCAACTCCGAAGATTACGAAAACCATCTGCGCGCGCTGGCAGACGACGAAGGCCTGCCCGATAAAACCATCGGCGCTGTCAATTCGCTCAATCTCCTGCCCGAAAATACCATCGAAGCCTTTTACGAAACGCCCATGGTGGCGCATCATCCGCTGGAACCCATGAATTGTGTGGTACAGGTACAGGGCGATGCGGTCGAGATCTGGACTTCCACGCAGGTGCCGAGTTCCCTGACAGGAAGCGGAGCAAATGATTTGCACAATTTCATTGGCGTGGCGCCCGAGAACATCAAACTGCACGCAAAATTTATCGGCGGCGGGTTTGGCAGAAGGCTGAACATCGATTATGTCATCGAAGCGGTCAACATCGCAAGACACACGCAAAAGCCGGTAAAAGTGATCTGGTCGCGGGAAGATACCACGCAACAAGGCCCTTTCAGGCCCATGACTTTCTCCCGGCTGCAAGGCGGCTTTTCGGAAGATGGCAAACTGGTGGCTTTCCGGCATAAAGTAATAAGCCCTTCATATATGGAGGCCATGAGAAGCGATTTTGACAAAACCAAGGTAGACAATATCATGGTGGAGGGAATCGGCGAACAGGCTTATGAAATTCCCAATCTGGAAACTTCCTACGTGAGGGCCGATTACCACGTGCCGGTTGCGGCCTGGCGATCGGTTACGAGCTCTACTCTGGCTTATGCGCATGAATGTTTTATCGATGAACTGGCCCATAAAGCGCAAAAAGACCCCCTGGATTTCCGCCTGGAGATGCTTTCCCAACCATCCGATACAAAACGCGTCCTGTTGAAAATAAGGGAATTGTCAAACTGGGATACGCCTCTGCCGAAAGGCAAGGGAAAGGGCGTGGCGCAATGGTCGTTTTTTGCAGGCTTGTGCGCCCAGGTGGTGGAAGTGACTTATCATCCGAACAGGTCCGTGACCATCGACAAGGTGTTCGCCGTAATTGATCTGGGTGAAACGGTGAATCCGGATAACGTAAAAAATCAGGTGGAAGGCGCTGTTATTATGGCGCTTGGCGCTGCGATCAAAACGGGAATCACGCTGGAGAACGGAATTGTGGTGCAACGCAATTTTTACGACAATCAACTCGTCCGGATCAATGAAGCGCCCGATATCGAAGTGCATATCCTTGCCGAAGGCGGGAAGATCAAGGGCGTCGGCGAGCCCGGATTGCCGCCTTTTGCCCCGGCATTGGTCAATGCCATTTTTGCCGCTTCCGGTAAAAGGATCCGCAAATTGCCTTTTGATATGGGCAATGTTTGAGGGCTATACACTATATTTGAATGAAAGAAGAACAAGTATCACGTCTCATAATTTTGACATATGATTTCTTTAACGGTTAATCAGAAGACATATCAGCTCGACGTCGATCCCGATATGCCCCTGTTGTGGGCGATCCGGGATGTTATCGGCCTTACGGGAACAAAATTCGGCTGCGGAGTAGCCCAGTGCGGCGCCTGTGTTGTTCACCTGAACGGGGAGGCCGTTCGCTCTTGTATTACCAGGGTAAGCCGCGCGGCGGGGCAGAATGTGGTAACGATTGAAGGGCTGTCCGGCAACAACGATCATCCGTTGCAACTGGCATGGCAGGAAATCGACGTGCCGCAATGCGGATATTGCCATTCGGGCCAGTTGATGTCGGCGGCCGTGCTGCTGCGCGAAAACCCCAACCCGACCGATCAGGATATCGACGATGCCATGGCCGGCAATATTTGTCGCTGCGGCACCTATCTCCGTATTCGCAAAGCCATCCACAAGGCGGCCGAGATGCAACGCAGCGGAAAATAGTGATGAGTGATGAG
>JAKOXM010000459.1 GCA_029781095.1 Bacteroidota bacterium | reverse complement strand
AGGGCTTTGATCCCTTGTTCGATTTCCGTTTCTAAAATGCCGGACGATGAGGCATATACTCCTACTGAAACGATATAACAATTGCCACCGCCGTTGGCATAGAACGTGCGAAGACTGTCGTACAGATAAAAATTGTTGTCTGTCTCGGCCCAAGCGAAATTATTGTCACTGTCCAGATGTACAGTCACATCCTGCGGCGGTGCTCCACCGAATATCGACTCATACTCCACAATAGATTCTATTCGTGTGGGTTTGCCTGTAATATCCTCTCCGTTCTTTATCGCCTTCTCCGTATACCCGATAAATGCCGGTATCGCCGTTTCTACCGGCGCAATGGATGGCGGGAATTTGGGAATTTCCTCGACGTAAACCCCCGGTGTTTTATAGATTCCTGACATGGTGGTGTTATTTTTTTTAGTGGTGTGGAATATGGTTGTTCATTCGATGTTATCCGAGAAAAGTTGCCGGTTCGGTGCGATGGTCAACATCGAAGGAGTGGCTTTTTTCCGTTTGACAGTGCCACCGCCGGTGACAGGTTTGCTCGGACCGGGGTTACCATAGATCGTGAGCGGGAGGTATTGCTGGTCGGGTGGATTGACATAGCGCCAGAAGGTCGATCGGTTTTTAAAATGTATTTCGAAAACCGGCGCCGGGGTTTTCGGTATTCCGCCGCTCAGAATCTGAAAATCGGTATCGGCCGGCATGGCATCGATGCGGATTAAAGCAAAAATGTCGTCCGGCAATTCGTTCGTCAGTTCAATACCTCTCAGCGTGCTTCCGTCGGGAAGGGTTAGCAGCGGCGCGTCTTCCTGATGGACATACACTGGTCTGGGGAGTGTACCCAACGCATTCCAGTCTGCAGGAGGCGACTGAGCAGTATCACGATCAGCCTGGTATAATGCGGCTCCGTCCAGCACAAATGACTCGACGGGATAAACGGGGCCGCTGACGAATGCCGGTATTGTCGTTGAAAGACAAAGCAAATCAGTGCCTGAAACCGTCTTTTTCACTCCGTTCGAATTGCCGAGCAGCAGTGCGAGTTCTTTATACCGGAAGATTTGCCCTCCGTGCTGAATTTCGACGATTTTCGGCCGGGACAAGGTGAGCGACGTATAGTTCATAAAATAAGCGCTTTCCACGGTCGCGAAAACCTCGAACCGGGCGTCGCCCGGCACTTTGGCGTCCGCCGGTACGGCTACAACAAACCCGAGAGGCGTCGACTTGAACACACCGTGCATTCCGCCGATCATTTTTTGGGTAGAAAGTGTCGGTTTGAACGACAAAAACTGCCGGACGTCATATCCTGACAGTAAACGGCGTTTCTGCTCATCCGGAGCGAGCGTCGTAAAATCCTGAATGCCTTCGTCCAGGAAATAATGATGCAGGACCCTTACTTCGAACAGGCGCTGGTAGCCGCTACGCACAATGTCAGCCATGTCCGTTCCCCGTTTTTTTGTGATAAAAATCGCTGACCACTTCGGTAATAAGCCCTGTTTCCGTGGCG
>JAKOXM010000438.1 GCA_029781095.1 Bacteroidota bacterium | reverse complement strand
CTTTGAATTAGGAGATAAACAATTTGAGGCCAGATACTCCCAGGACTTTACCAACCATTACGCATTTAGCGACCTATTCCACCGGGCCGAAATTGACCCGGACGCCGAATTGCCGGAAAACTATAAAGGCGACTTTGAAGCGTTTCTAAATTTTAGCCTGGACGCGGCCATAAAGGAAACCGGGGCCAAAGTTCTAATTCTGGACAACCTTACATACCTGAAAAACGAGACCGAAAAAGCAAGGGACGCTTTGCCCTTAATGAAGCACTTGAAAGCCCTAAAAAGCAAATACGGGCTGTCTATTCTCGCACTTGCCCACACTCCAAAGCGCGATCTATCTAAGCCGATAACCCGGAATGATTTACAGGGCAGTAAAATGTTAATCAATTTTTGTGATTCATCCTTTGCGATTGGAGAGAGCCATAGCGACAAAAACGCTCGATACCTGAAACAGATCAAAGCGCGAAACACGGAAATTTTATACGATTCGGAAAACGTCGTTTTGTGCCAAATTTCTAAGCCGTCCAACTTCCTGCAATTTGAGTTTTTAGGTTTTGCACAGGAACGCGACCACCTGAAAGTACATACGGAAAACGACCGGGAAAGCCTGATTGAAAAGGTTAAGGAAATGAAAGCCCAGGGAAGTACACAAAGGGATATTTCAGCGCAGTTGGGTATTTCATTGGGGAAAGTGAATAACCTTTTAAAGAAAGGCTGACTTGTTCATCCTGTTCATGGTGTTCATCTTGTTCACACCCTGAACACCGTGAACAAGATGAACACCGTGAACGCTCTAAACTAAATAAAATGCTGTTTTTCAAATATTTACAAGACCGTTCAAATTATGAACACAAAACACCGTGAACGCCATGAACGTTTTAGACTGTAAAATATCATTTTTCAATAATTGCCGCGACACCGGCAACCCGGTAAATAACGGCACCTTCTTTCAGATCGTAACGTCTGAAAAGTTACTCAATAAGTACGGGCTAATCATTGACCAAATACGGGCAACCAATGACCCGGAGGGACGCAAACGCCTAAAGGAAAAGCTACCCTGTTTCACGCCGTCGGGTACGTTCGGGAAACGTAATGCAGCGGGTTTAATAACGCGTTCGGGACTTATGTCTTTCGACCTGGACGCCAAAGAAAACCCGTTCCTAAATGCTGAAACCGTCGAAGCGGTAAAGGCCGAAATTTCCAAATTACCGGAGGTCGTATTTTGCGAGATAAGCGCTAGTGGTACCGGGCTTTGGGGGGTAGTGTTAACGGCATACCCCGAACGGCACAACGAACAATTTGAATCCCTGGAAAAATCCTTTGCCCGCATGGGATACAAGATAGACCCGGCTTGCCGTGACGTTTGCCGTTTACGCTTTTGGAGTTATGATCCTGCACCCTATTTCAATCTGAACGCCCGTCCATTTACCGGACTGCACAAACGAGCGTCGGAGCCGTTATACACCCGGAGCCGTGGACACCTGGCCTGGCCACCACCCGATGACCTGCCCGCTCAAGCCGCCGCATACCTGGCACAAAACCGGATACCTCTGGAATGCACCTACGACAATTTTATGCGGATTGCTTTTGCCTGCAAACATGAATGGGGGGAAGCCGGGAAAGATACAGCCCTGGACATTTTACACGCCTGCACCACGTTCAGTACATCGAATACCGTCCGGAACTTTGACACCCTTTGGCGGAATATTCGCCGGGATACCGGCACCACCACCACAGCGGGCAGTTTGGTACACCTGGCAAAAACACACGGATTTAAATACAAGGCCACCACAACCGCGCCACAGCCCACACAATCGCCGAACGTCGCACACGCCGCGCCACAGCCACCCACAGCGACGAAACCCGCGCCGTCGGCACTTCGCCGCGAACGCTTCACAGACCGCGAAACGGGGCAGCCTTTCGAGGTGCTGCTAAATGGCGACGGTTACCCGGCTGCATGGGATTTGCCCGACGAACAACGGGAGAGCCTTGCCCGAATGATTCAGAAAAACCCGGCAGTAACGGAACTGATTGCCCGGTTTGATTTGAAGCCAGACGGGGTTTAACATTCATTGGACGTTTATCAAAAATCGCAAGGGGGAGGGGGTATAAAATATCTACTACCTTTCCTTCAAACATCGTTGCAACAACAGTCCGTGTATTTTGCCAAAATTCAGAGGGGGGGGAGTAAAACAGAAAACGACATGGCAAAAAGTAATGCAGGCCGCCCGCGCCTCACAAAAGACGAAAAAATCAAGAAGGGAACGGCGCGAAAAGGTCGGGAAAGAGCCTATGAACAGGCGGAAATGAAGGTCGTACCATTGTCTGAATATCCGCCCGCACCCGACGATCTAAATGAAGAAGGGAAAATTTTTTGGAACGTCGTTGTCCGTGAATTGACCGGCTTGCGGGTAATTTCTGCACTTGACCTTTTTTTGCTTCGGGTGCTATGTATCGAATGGGAGGCATATTTGCAGCACCGGCAGGAACAACGCGAAATAAAGTCCTGGTACTGGCAAACGGGATCGGAAGGGAAGCTCGGTACGGCGCTACCACACCCTGT
>JAKOXM010000318.1 GCA_029781095.1 Bacteroidota bacterium | reverse complement strand
CAGGATCTTTTTGTAGGCATGCGCCTGTTGCCGGGAAAAGTGGGCGTACCCGTCGGCGGTTTTCTCCTCCTGAACGACGGGAAGGGCTATTTCAACATGGAACAACCGGATGGGCTCAAAAAACTGGGTCTGATCACCGATGCGGTCTGGGCCGACGTAGACGGCGACCACGATCCCGACCTTGTCGTGGTTGGTGAATGGATGCCCATAAAGGTATTTATCAACACCAATGGCCGGCTGGTTGATTCGGATGCCGGATTAGGCCAGACATCGGGATTGTGGAAACGGATTGCCACCGGAGACTTCAATGGCGATGGCCTCACTGATTTTATGGTCGGGAATGAAGGCTTAAACACCCGCCTGCACGCATCGCCTGAGCAGCCGTTGTCCCTTTTCTTCAACGATTTTGATAACAACGGAACGCCGGAACAAATCCTTTGCCGCTATACATACGGCGCTTTGCTCCCGTACGTATTGCGTGGCGACCTGGTGAGTGAAATACCCTCCCTGAAAAAGAAATATCTCAAATTCAAGCGATATGCCAACCAGGGCATGCAGGATATTTTCACTCCCGAACAAATGAAGGATGCAATCGAACTCAAAGCGGGCGTGCTGTCGAGTGGCGTACTGCTCAACCGGGGCGGTGGCAAATTCAGCTTTGTACCGCTACCCAGTGAAGCACAATTTGCACCCATGTACGGCATCAGTATCGGCGATTTTGATGGCGACGGGAATCAGGATGCCGTAACCGGCGGCAATTTTCTCGGCTGCAAGCCTGAATTCGGCTACGTCGATGCCGATTACGGTTTGTTTCTGAAGGGCGACGGCAAAGGAGGTTTCAGTCCTGTGCGTTCGCTGGCCAGCGGCTTCCGGCTCGACGGCGAAATTCGGGATATCAAAACGATCCGGATCGGGCAAAAACAATGCTTGCTGGTAGCCCGAAACAATGCTGTGCCGGAAATATTTACGACAACGAAATGACCCGGGAATCCTCCGACGAACTAGCAGTTTGACAGGATCTGCAAGGCTTTCAGGCATCCAAATCCCCAAAACGGGCATTTTATCCTGTAATTTTGCAAATCCTGTCAGGTTCAAAACGGAATCTTATTGCGCTCCGAAAAGGTACGTTGCAGAAATACCTATCACTTTATGGTTGATCTTGTACTTCCCAAATTCATCTTCCCTGTATTCTTTGGGCAATGCATTTGCGAGGCCAAAATTATATGATGCGGAAAGGCGTATGTTTCCACTGATCAAATAGCCAAGTTCCAGCCCGATACCATAATCAAGGGGTGCATACGTGTCGTCACTCGAGCCAGAGCCATCGCCGAAATTGATGTCGGTCTTGGCAGAATCACCGTTTAAGGATTCCTTGTTTTTACCACCGATACCGAAGCCGATATAAGGGCCTACGCCTGCAAAAAAGCCGTTGTTGGTGTAGTTAAGCGAAACAGGCACCTGCAAATACAAAGGCCTGGAAGTAACTTCATACTTGTCGCCCCCGTCGGATTCTGAAACTTTGAAGCCTTTGCCGCTTATCTGGAGACCCGCTCCGACTCCAAGGTTTTCGCTGATACCAAATTCTGCCAGAAAGCCGGCGTGAAAGGATGGAAGCATTTTCGGGCTTGTTCCGCCAAGTAATTCATTATCAGCGCTGATGTTGGCAAGATTGAGACCGGCCTTGACGCCGAATTTTACCTGTGCTGAAGAAGTGGTGCCGAAAACAAGCAAGATAGCAAGTGCACTGAAAAAGGGAAGTTGCTTTTTCATAAAAATGGAATTTTGTTAAAAGATCAGGGTGCGTAAATAAATTTCTTCGGCAAGTGGAATCAGGTATTCGATTAAAGAGAGTTCAAGATTCAGTTGCTTTTTTTAAAAGGAAAAGTTAAGCCTGAATAAGGGAACGTTAAACCGGACG
>JAKOXM010000314.1 GCA_029781095.1 Bacteroidota bacterium | reverse complement strand
TATTATAGGCTGGTACAGCGACACTGCCGATGAGTTTTACGACAACCTCGTCAAAAATATTCCGACCAATGAGATCGAACAATATTTGAAAGAACAGGCTGGCTGGATATTGTTGCCCACGTCCGCATTAGCCACCCAAACGGCAGTTCCTGACCGAACCTTGCTTTACACACGTTTTGTCATGGCCTCTAACGGAGCTGTCGGCCAATTGCCCCGGGATGAAGTCGAAGGAATTGCAGTTGTTTTGGGCAATACGGGCACAGAGGCACTTTCCGTATTCCTCTCCAAAGCCCTGGAAAGCACCTGGGCCGGAGCATCCGGCAAGGCAATGACCATGGAGGAGCAACTCGAAGCCCTTTATCTGCTGGATAAACTGGATAACCGTGTACTCGATCTCGACGCCAAATTCGACGAATCGCGTCATGAAAACGGCTTTAATTCAATTGCAGGCGGCTACCTGTGGACCATTTCTGCCGAATCCGGGTCCGACAAGCCGGCCAACGCCGGCAAGGCTGCCGGCAAGCCGGCCTTGCCGGCGGAAGTAGCCGACCTTCTCAATGAAGTGAACAAGCAGCAAGCCGAATACGATCAGGCGAATTTTCAACTGCAATCACTTGGTACCCAGTTGTTTGCCGACTGGTATAAATATATGGTGAGCACCTATCCGCCGGAAGATACCCGTGTGGATTACCCCGAAATAGACGAGGTGCGCTTTTTTATTGAAGAAAAAGTAATGGGGCCGTTGAGAATGCGGGATGCAGAAACCGGCGAACTCATTTTAGCGACATCGGACGACATAGCAAGCGGAAAATTACCTGCCAGTTCCAAAGATGGCTCTGTCGAATCTGTCGCAACAAAACTGGCTCGCGCGATCAATGATCTTTTCAGCCGATTGACGGCTTTAAATATCGCAAATGCCGCGCTCCCCAACAGCAGCGACGATTTTTTTGTGCTCAAACGTATTGGAGGTCCGCGATACTGGGAACCTACGGAACCTGTCGTATTGCTGGCCAACGATGCACCCGGAAATTCCATTTTGAAACCTACCGACCGTCACGGCCGCGACGGCCGATTGCGCTCCGATAGACTCTTAGAGTGCTATCTATCGACGCAATTCAGCTCGTTCGACGGCAAAACCCTGGCAGGAATCGAAGAAATCCTTGCCATAGTCATCGATCGGATTGAAAATGGCGTGCCGGGTCAGGTCAGCCTGTCCGGGTGGACTGAGCAACCGTGGAACCCCTTCCGGCTCGACTGGGAAGTGGAGCTCGCTCCGCTCAGCCAGGGCACCAATATGGAAGAACGGGATTATGAGCCGGATTTTTTGACGAAGAAATATACAATCACCTCCGGGAATACCACTATAGATAAATCCAATTTTACCCTTCCGGTTAATGCGACTGATTTGGTCCCGGAGATTGACCTGAAGGCCGATTTCCAGGGGCGCAACCCGAATATTTACGTTGGGCACAGTTTGCTCACGCCACAGGCCAAGAAAAACCTGACCGGTCGCCTGGAGACTTACCTGAAAGAAAATCTGTTGAACCCGTTTCTGGAAAAACACCCCGACCATGCGGCAAAGGATTCAAACAATCCAATAGCAGATTTTGGCCGTGTAATGGCTGCCGATTTGAATATCAGTGGCGTAAATGACCCTGTGGCCACGGCTCTGGAGGCATTTTTTAAAATAAAAGACGACAACCTGCATATTTTATCACAGGCGCTGAGCGGCTTCAACAGTGCTATGGTGCAGCTCCGGCAGACATTCCAGTTACCGATCGCAGACCCCATCGGTTTCAAGGATTACAAACCGTTTACCGAAAGCGTGGCTCGCCTGGCAGATAAAAGCAGCTGGCTGGCGCCACAGCCCCTGACCGATTTTAACCCCATCCGCACAGGTGAAATGGTTATCAACCAGTTGCGACTGGTGGACACCTTTGGTCAAACAAGGAATATCGCCCTGGGAAAACGCGACCGGGCTTTGGGCTTTAAACCTACTGACGCCGAGATAACCTTGCGGACTCGATTGAAACAAGACCTGCTGGATCCTTTTTTGCAGGCAAATCCTGCCCATCCCGCCAAAGATTCCGTGAATCCTTATGTGGATTTTGGCCAGGAAATGCTGGAGTCGCTGCGTCTGACTGCCCCGGGAAATCCGGTGGCCAGGGCGTTAAAAGAGTTGATCAATTTGAGTTCGAAAATTGCGGTACCGCTACAGCCCAGGCTGGCCCAACCCGCACGCCTGCATTTCCGCTGGCTAAGCGCAAACGACGGTTCGCAACAAATGAACGATCATCCGGATACCAGTCCGGTTTGCGGCTGGATATTGACCAATCAGCTGGATGACAGCATTGTTGTGTACGATGCCGCAGGTGTCATGCTTGGCTCCATAGAGGCAGAAGCAGATACCGGCACCCCGAACCTCGCGCGCTGGAACCCGGCGCCGGGTCCTTCGTTACCGGTACTGCCTGCAAATATTTCCAACCCGTTTTTGAATAAAATGGTGACAAAACTGCGAAGCGGCGGCCCCGCATTCGTAGCGCAATTCATCGACGGGCTGGATACCGCCATGAGCACTATCGAACCCGAGACCTTTGAAAGCCAGCAGGCGCTCTCGCTGCTCGTGGGGCGACCCATAGCGTTGGTCCGGGCTTCCCTGAATCTTGAATTACAAGGTGTTGCGGCTGTCGATCAGGGCTGGAACGCTTTCTACCGCGACCGTGCCGACGGCGATACGGAGCGAAACAGGGACGGATTTACGAAGGTAAAATTCCCAGTGCGCATTGGTAAACACGACCAGTTCAACGACGGGCTGGTCGGCTACTGGAAAGAAGATGATAACGGCAACCTGGAGCAGAAATTCAGGCTGAATCAGCTGCCGTTGCCGGGCATCAACCACTCCAATATCCTGTTGCTGAATAACACCGACATTCCGGTTTTTCAAAGCATCGACGATGCGCCGCAACTGGTATCCATGCTCATCGACCCAAGAGGGAAAGTACACGTGACCTCGGGCATCCTCCCCGTTAAAGAGATCAGCGTGCCGCCGGATCAATACCTGCCTGCGATGCAGCGCCTGGGCGTTACCTTCCTCACCAGCCCGTTACTCACCCCCGGCAACAAGATCAAAACCCTGTTGCCGACGGAAGAAGGCTTCGACTGGAGCTGGATCGAACGCAGGACCCCTGCCGCATGGCGCGAAGTATTCACTTATCAAACCATTGAATGGGCCGATTTTCAGCGGGTCTTTTCTGAAGTTATTTTCGATGAATTGCTGGCGAAAAAATGGGTCCAGCCCATCTCGGGAGACGATTATGCCATACTGCCGATTGCAGATCGCCCGGGTCTTAACGACCAGTTCCAGCTTGTCGAGGGGGAAATTTCGACATTGGTCGGGACGGGCGCCAGCCTGAAAAAATCAATTTTCCGCCAAAATCTTTCTGCAAACGGAAAATTGGGCGACAGGTTATGGACCCAACTTGGCAGCCCGGACATAAAATGGGTCGAGCCCTTACAGGATCGCCCGGGCATCTTCCTTTTGCCGCCCAAGACCGATCGCTTTTCGCAGGCGCTGCCGGATTTCGGGATGGAGTTTTTACTGGAAGAAGTTTTGCAGCAATGTGCACAGAGCCTGACGGAACCCACTACCGCCGCCGACTTTGAACACGACAGCATGTGGATCAGGGAAGGGTGGTTAAAACTCAGTGAATCAACACACTGATGACACCAAAACACCCTTGGCCAATCATTTCAAATAAACAAAAATCAGATGCCGCAGATACATTCGATCTTTCCTGATGTTGCACTGGAAGCATTTAAAAGCGCCAACCCAATCGATTTCAACCTCTATGACGATGAGGGGCAACAGGCTATCTATATTCTCAATGACCAGGCGCCGGGCCGGACGCATCACTTGCTGATCGCCAATAACGGGGATCAGGAGCTGGTTTTTCAATCGACGAGCGTGCGGAGAAGGCACATTCCCGCATCGGACAATCACCATTTCGAGTTGCGATTTCGCCCGGGCACCCTCGACGAGGATTTCCTTTCGTGGATTTCGGTCGGCACGACTGACTGGCGCCTGCACGCAGAAAAGATTTCCGTTACGAATGACGGTATCCAGGACGGCACGGTGGCCTTGTATCTGCTGTACTTCGGGGAAGAAACATTGACGCTGCCTGCCGGACAGACCATCCTGCTCATTCTCGATAATGTTAAGGCGGGCGTTGGCGGTGGCAGCCGGGGCAGCCGACTGGAACTGCGTTACCAAATCGGTTACCTGCGCGATGGAAGTCAGCAAATTTTAACCACCGACCTGAAGGCCTATCTGGAACAAAATCTGCTGCAACCATTTTTGGTGCGCAACCCGAATCACGCCGTCAAAAACTCAAAAAATCCGTTTGCCGAGTTCGGCCAGGAAATGAACAATGCATTGATCGGCAGTGGATTAAACTCCGAGATTGCCGTCTTGAATGCATTCCTTGCCCTGGATCATGAAGCCCTGCATTATCGACAGGAGCGCCTTCAAATTATCAGCAACCGGGGCAGAAAAGAATTGCCCATGATCGCGGCGTTTGAAGGCAGCAGCACGGTGTTGAATGACGGCACAACTGCCAACCGCCTGACACTGCAAATCAGCAATTTGTTGCAGAACAGCACGATCCGGCTGGGAGCCCGCGACAGCGAACGGCCCACCAAATTCATACTCTCCTTCGATACCAGCGAAGAACAGGCAGCCTGGGCGCTTTGCGATCCCGACAATGCAGCGGCTATCGATGTAGGGCTGCACTTCGAAGGCTTGCAAGGCACCAACTGGCAAATACGCCCGGAACTGCAAGGCGAAAACCCGCAGTGGATCATCACACTACTGGACGATATCGACATTTTGGTAGGCGAGTACTTCCACCTCCATCTCGATGGATTGAAAACATCGATGCCTTCGGGTTTTACCAATCTTTACCTGCTGTATGAAAACATCCCGGGCTTCTGGGACGGGCGATTTGTGTTGCCTATCGAAAAATCGCCGCTGAAATTTGACGATCAAAAGAGCAACCACGACCCACGCGACGACGGTCATTTTATCCAGCGCACAAAAGTAGGCATCGGCAATACCGAACCTGTTGATACGCTCGATGTGAACGGTGGAATGCAGTCAGAGACACTTGTCCTTAGGAACGGGGGAAAGGCAACTTTTCCACTGGATGTTGCCGGGACAATCAAGGCCAAAGGGCTCCAACTTGAAGGCCCGCTTTCCAGCGACCAGGGCCTCGCTGCAAAATCACTCACGCTTTCCAAAACACCCGGCCAGACAAGTGTTGTTGTAACAGAAGAGTCTGGTAATCTG
>JAKOXM010000349.1 GCA_029781095.1 Bacteroidota bacterium | reverse complement strand
AGTATTGCCAGCCCGGAATGTATTCAGATACAGCCAATTGCACGATCAGTCAATTTGAAATCGCTTTTGATCCGGCTTTGCCGACGATTCAACTGGGGGTAACGGGGACGCTTTCGTGTACACAGCCCTGTGTGACTTACAACGGGCAACAATACTGCCAGCCTGGCATTTTTTCGGATACCTCCAATTGCGTCGTCAATCAATTCGAAATCGCTTTCGATCCGGCGCTTCCGGTCGTGGAACTGGGTACGGTAGGCTCCGTTTCCTGCTCACAGCCATGTGTGGCGTTTAACGGACAATCCTATTGCCAGCCCGGAACCTATGCCGATACCTCCAATTGTGCGATCAATCAATTCGAGATCGGCTACGATCCGGCGCTTCCGGTTTTTCAACTTGGGGTGGTCGGTACGATTAGTTGCGGCCAGCCGTGTGCGATTTTCAACGGACAGGAATATTGTCAGCCCGGTATATATTCGGATACGGCAAATTGTACGATCAACCAGTTTGAAATTACGTACGATCAATCAATGCCGACGGTTCAATTGGGCGTGGTGGGCACTTTGAGTTGTGCACAACCCTGCGCGACGTTCAACGGACAATCGTACTGCCAGCCCGGCATGTATACCGATACGCTGAACTGCACGATCAACCAGTTCGAAATTGCGTCCGACCTGTCATTCAGCACGGCTCAACTGGGCCTCGTAGGCACCCTTAGTTGCGCGCAACCCTGCGTAATGTTCAACGGAAAGCCATACTGCCAGCCAGGGTCATATACGGATACCCTGAATTGCGTGGTCAATACATTCGAAATCGGTTACGATTCCCTGCTGCCAATGGTCCAGATCGGCATAGTGGATTCACTCACCTGCGCGCATCCCTGCATAACATTTAACGGCACAACATATTGCCAGTCAGGCACATACACCCAGGTTATCGGTTGTGAAATCCAGAAGTTCGAGATCATCGACGCGCTTGTACCGACGCTTGATCTGGGTGATGATCAGACGATTGTGTCCGGAGAATCCGTCATTTTACAGGCGGAAACCAACGCCCAGGCGGTGTCGATCAAGTGGTCTGACCAGTTTACAGCCTTGACCGGGAATGATCTGAGTATCCAGGTCAGGCCAACGGAAAATACGCTCTATTCCATTGATATACAGGATATTAATGGTTGTTTGCTCGACGACTCGCTATGGGTTTTCGTAAACCCCAAAACTGTCGGGTGGTATGCGCCCAATGCTTTCCGGCCGGGAGAGAGCGGGGACAACAGCGGGTTTACGCTGTTCGTCGACCCCGCCAAATTTACGGAAATACAACACCTGGAGGTCTATAACCGCTGGGGGGAATTGATTTTCAGCCGCGACAACCTGACGCCCGGCATAACCGACCTGGGGTGGGATGGAAAACACAACGGCAAAATGCTCGACCCGGCAGTTTTTGTCTGGCAGGCCGTGTTGCTGCAAAGCGACGGAACTGCATTAAGGGTCACGGGGGAAGTGACTTTGTTGCGATAATAATGCTTAAAACTGGCAGATTTCCTCGTAATCGGGCCTGTCGTGCGCATACCGATGGATAAAGGAATTGCGTATTTCCCCTTTGTGTATCACAAAAACGCCCGGCATCTGGAAGCCGTCGCCCAGCTCGACGTTTTCGTAGGCGGCGCCGTGGCCTTCGATCACGGCAGCCTGAAAACCGCGTATCCAGTTCATCAGACCGAATAATTGCTGCGGCGTGCCGCGACCGAGACCGAATGCCCGGTAAAAATTCTTCTCCGGGTCGGCAATGTGGTCGACCGGGAAAAGTTTGTATTTTTTAAAAAATGTCTCTGCAGTTTCCGGTGACGGCGCCATGTGGACGAGTACGATGCGGAGGCCGCGTTTTTCCAGTTTTTTTCGCCGTTTGGCGATGTCACTGATGGCTTCTCTGCAAAAAGAACAGCCAAAAAAACGGAGAAAAACCAGCAGTACCGGCTGCTGATCGGCCATTTGCGCAATCGTTTCGCCACTGTTTACCGTTACCATTTTCTCCCAAAATGCCGGCGCCGGGAGCGTGGGTATTTCAGCCATACTTTTCTACAGGTTTCAAGGTTTCAAGGTTTCATGGTTACAAGGTTGCAGGGTTTAAGTTTACCACAACCTTGAAACCCTGTAACCTTGTAACCCTGTAACCTTATTAAATCAATTTCATCGCATCCAGCGCGTCAGCCACTTCTTTTACGGCAGCGGCCGATTTGTGGAGCAGTTCCGTTTCTTCTTTTTTCAAACGAAGTTTGACGATCTCCTGAATGCCCTTGCGGCCAAGTTTCACCGGTGCGCCGACGAAGATATCTTTCAGTTTGTACTGGCCGTTCAGGCGAACGCAGCAGGGATAAACGCGTTTGTCGTCCTTCATGATGGAAATGGCCATCTGGGCTGCCGCTGCACCGGGCGCATACCATGCCGAAGTGCCCATCAGGTTCACGAGTTCGCCGCCGCCGAATTTGGTGCGTTCGATGATCGCGTCCAGTTTGTCTTTTTTGATCAGTTCTGTCACCGGGATGCCGCTCACGGTGGTGTAGCGGGGCAGGGGCACCATCGTATCGCCGTGTCCGCCCATCAGCATGGCCTGGATGTCTTTGGGCGACACGCCGAGTTCTTCGGCGAGGAAAGCGCGGTAGCGGGCGGTGTCGAGCACGCCGGCCATACCCATGACGCGTTTGTCGCTCAGGCCCGAGGCTTTCCAGCAGGCGTACGTCATCACATCGAGCGGGTTGGATACCACGATGATGATCGGGTTTTTG
>JAKOXM010000348.1 GCA_029781095.1 Bacteroidota bacterium | reverse complement strand
GCCGGTATAGTGCTCCACGAGGTAGAAATGCAGCGAGTCGTAATCGGCACGGGTACCGGTTGATTCCAGCCTTGCTTTCAGTTCCTTTATGCCGGCAGCCTTCTGCTGCTGCGATTGGCAGGCCATTGGCGTCAGGCACAGGCAAAAGGCCGTGAAAATCGGGAAACTATTATGTCGGACGAATTGCATATTCTGAATTTGGCAGTGATGAGTTATGAGTGATGAGCGATGAGTAAAAATTTGATTTTTAACTACTTGCAATACCAAAATCACTCAAAACTTGACACTCCCTGAATTTAAGACATGAAGGCAGGTAAAATTATCGTTCAATAAAATATTGGTAATCAAATATTTATTGATCTGACGACTCTGAATCATCAGATCAATGGCACAGTATCGTCACAAGCCCAGCCGGTCCATCTTTTCTTTTTCATACATCTCGTCTTCTGCCGGGTAGCGCAGGATGTTTTCAAATTTGCCGCTTTGTTTGGCCAGAGCCCAGATCAAACTCTCGCCGGCGGGAATATTGGTCGGCTGGTTTTGATAGACCGGGTCATCAAATGCCTCTTTTGCCGGCACGACATCCCAGCCTTTTTCCCGGAACATGGTTATTAAATCGCCCAGAAACAGAGCGGCCGCCAGGTTATGATGCAGCAGGATGGTATGACTGATATGCCGGCCGTTGATCTGTTGCGAAAGCCCTTCATAGTACATCGCCCGGTCATACAAGTGATCGAGGTAGAATTGCCGGTAGGCCGCCAACGGAGCGTCCGGTTGCTGCTTCAGTTTTTTCTGCAAACGGGCATTGATGGCCCAGTCGGATGCATCGATGGTGACGTATCCGTTTCGATAACCGTTTTCCTGCATACAGGCCCGGAACCGGCTGATTTTTTCCGCCGTATTTCCTTCTTTCAAATAAGGGAACCGGAACAGTTTGACATAATTGCCGTATCGCCGGATAATGGTGTCCGTTTTCAGGAATTCCTCCCGAAAGTCTTCAAAACTGATCTTGTCGCTGTTGTAATTCGGGTGCGAAAAAGTGTGATTGGCGATGGCATGGCCGGCATCATTCCAGCTCGACAGCAAAAATTGGCCTTTTTCATCTGTCTTATTTCTGCCGGTCACGAAAAAAATCGCTTTAACACCCTCTTTTTCAAGATGTTGGAGCAGCATGGCATTCCAGTCACGAAAGGCATAACCCGGCATATCATCCGTATTACCGTCGTCGAAAGTGAAACTGATTTTCGGGCGGTCGTTCTTTCCAGCAGCGTTGCCCGTCGGGAATTTGCTTTCCATATCTCCCGGGGAAAAGGGGAGCATCAAAATGACCAGTAAAAAGATCCGGATGATCATGATCGGGCATTTTCAAACATTGAAAAATATATGTTACTCGCTTCGCAATGACTTCACCGGGTTCGCCAGCGCCGATTTTACACTCTGGAAGCCCACGGTCAAAAAAGCGATCATCAGGGCCACCGCACCGGCTGTCGCGAACACCCACCACTGGATATCAATGCGATATGCAAAATCCGAGAGCCACTGATTCATCGCCCACCAGGCAATCGGTGAGGCAATGACGATGGCGACAACGACGAGTTTCAAAAAGTCTTTTGCCAGCAAACCCGTGATGCCCGCGACCGACGCGCCCAATACTTTACGGATGCCGATCTCTTTCGTCCGCCGCTCCGCCGTGAACGCCGCAAGCGCAAATAAACCCAGGCATGCTACCAAAATGGCAAGAGCGGAAAAAAACGACATCAATGCGCCCATGCGCCGCTCGGTGCGGTACATGGCATCGTATTGCTCGTCGAGGAAGGTAAAATTGAACGGGCCCATAGGCACCAGCGATTTCCACGCAGCTTCGGCTTGCGACAAAACCGCACGCATATCCTGCCCCTTGCCGACCCGCACCAATGCCGAGGCAAAGTGAAGCGGTCCCGGATCATTGAAAAGCACAATCGGTTCTATCTTGCCCCGTAGCGATGCGGTGTGAAAATCGCGCACCACGCCCACGATGGTGCCCGGGCCGCGTTGTGCGCTGTTGCCGAACAGCGACCGCCGCCCAACAGCTTCATCCGCACTCAAGTTGTAATGCCGCAGAAATGCCTCATTGACGATAAACTCATTGATGGTACTATCGCCCCGAATTTTTGCAGGATCAAAATTTCTGCCTGCAACCAACTGGATACCAAGCGTTTGCAGATAATTTGCATCGGCGGAAATGCCCCCGACCATGTGCCAGTCACTGTCATTGGCAGGGTTTGGGTTGAGCGAAAAACCGTTGCCGATGACCGTTTCAAAAGGCGAACGCCCGACTTGAGCCACCGATTCGACACCCTTCAGTGCCCGGAGTTTTTCACAAAAAGATTTGACGTGACCTACCAGGCCGGTATGGCCGCGGATGAGCAAAACCTGCTCTTTGTCGAGGCCAAGTTCCTTCGATTGCATGAAATTCAACTGCGCCCGAACAATTATCGTACCTGCAATCAGCACCGTTGAAATGGCAAACTGGAAAACCACAAGCCCCTTGCGCAAGGGTAGCCCCGTCCTGCCTGTCTGGTTGACACGCCCCTTCAGCGTCGCGATTGGCTTAAAACGCGACAATACCCACGCCGGATAAAATCCCGCTATCACAGATAATAATATCCAACCCAGGGCCAGGCCGATCATGAACCGGGGCTCAAGTAGCCGGAACGGGATTTCCTTATCGAGCAAACCATTCAATGCAGGCAAAAGCAATCGCGCACAAGCCGCCGACAGCAGTATGGCCGATAGCACCAACAAAAACGATTCGCTCAGAAACTGCCCAACCAATTGCCCCGACTGGGCACCTATTGCCTTCCGAACCCCGACTTCCTTTGCCCGCAGGGAAGCGCGGGCCGTCGCCAGATTGACATAGTTAACGCAGGCAATCAGTAAAACAAGCGCAGCGATGGTGCCGAAAATGCCAAGATATTTCGGGTCGATAATGGACAAACGGTTGGCGAAATTGGCCGCCTGCGTATTGAAATGCACATCGGAAAGCCGCTCTATGGGTAGGTGCAGGGTATTTTGAGACGCGTTTGCGCTTTGTTCCGTCGGTGGGTTGACCCAATTTTCAATTTTCGCGGCAAGTGCAGCGATGTCAGTACCGGGTTTCAGAAGCAGCCAGGTCGTGTATTCGGGGTTGTTCCAATTTTGCTCGTGCTCTGTCGCGGCAAAATTGTCGAGGCTGTAAAGCGAGGTCAGGAAATTGAACGAAAAGTGCGAATTGGCGGGGATATCGGCAGCTACTGCCACTATTTCATAATCCTGTTTGTTGTTGAAATTCAACTGTTTACCAAGTGGATTGGCGTCGCCGAAATACTTCCGCGCCATTTTTTCCGTGATGATGAGTGTGCCGGGACTGGCAAGAGCCGTTTTCAAATCTCCTTTAACAGCCTTAAAATCAAGGACATCGAAAAAATTGGGGTCGGCATAACAGAACCCCGACTCGTCGAACATGATATCGTTGTAGCGTATCGTACGTGGTCGCCATTCACAGGTAAAACGGGTCACGTCCTCCACCTCCGGGAAATTGTCCTTCAGATAAGGCCCCACAAAAACCGGAACCGATGGCGACAATGCCTGTACGCCGCCCATAAGCACGTCGTAGTTGACCCTGAAAATGCGTTCCCTTTTTGCGTGGAACCGGTCGTAACTCAATTCGTGGCTGATAAAAAGCATAATCAGCATACATGAGCTCAACCCGATCACCAATCCGCCCAAATTCAGCAAGGCATGTCCGGGGTTCTTTGTCAGTGACCGGAGCGCGAGAAAAAGGTTGTTTCGCAGCATGGTTTATTTTTTTGTTGATTGAGCATCGATTGTTTGAGCCATAACCAATGGATGATTTTATGTTGCATGCCCGCGTCTCCTGGTACTGTTCCGGCTATTCGCTTCGCAGCGACTTTACGGGGTTTGCCAGTGCCGCTTTCACGCTCTGAAAACCCACTGTCAGGAATGCAACCACCACTGCCACGCCGCCCGCTACTGCAAACATCCACCACTGAATATCAATGTGATAGGCAAATCCTGCGAGCCATTTATTCATAAAATAATACGCCACGGGCGAAGCGATCAGGCAGGCAATCAATACCCACTTTAAAAAGTCTTTGGTCAGCATGCCTGTAATGGCGGTCACCGAAGCGCCAAGCACCTTGCGGATGCCGATCTCCTTGGTGCGCTGCTCGGCCATAAAGGCAGCGAGTGCGAACAAGCCGAGGCACCCGATAAACAAGGCCAGGCCCGTAAAAACACTCAAAACAGATCCCATTTTAGCCTCCGAACGATAGATCCGGGCATAGGAATCATCCAAAAAATCGAACTCAAAAGGTCCGTTCGGTATGGCGGCGGCCCAGAGCGCAGCGGTTTTTTCAATGACAGACCGCTCCGTACCGGGGCGCAACCGGGCCACGATATAAGAAGCCCAAACACGGTACGAACTGGAGGATTGATGAAAAATGGCCGCCGGTTCAATCGCCCCGCGTATCGAACCGAGGTGAAAATCGCGCATCACACCCACACATTGAAATCGTTGGTTGCGATTGCCGGGGTAACGCATCCATTTTCCAACCGGATCGTCCCAACCTATTGCCCGGACGGCGGCCTCGTTCAGGATCACCGAACAGGAATCTCCAAGGCCCGTGTCATCCCGGAAATTTCGCCCCGCAATGAGGTCGAGGCCGAGTGCCGGAATAAAACGCGAGTCGGAGAGAAATGACGAAATCATCAGGTTTTGCACCACAGGGCGGCTTTGATCGCCCTGTTCGGGTTCGTAAAAATCGCCGAAACTGCCCACCGAAGGCAAAAAAGAGCTGCGTGACACGGCAATCACCTCCGGCATTTGCTCTATTTGCTGACGGAATAATTCCAGTTTCACCGGATCTTCCAAATTTCGCAGCACGGGCAGGACGAGCACGTTTTCCCGTTGCATGCCGGGCGAGTTTTTTCGGGCAAAATCCAGTTGCCGCAACACGACCCACGAGCCAAGCATCAGCGCGATAGAAACCGAAAATTGAAACACGACCAGCCCGTTGCGAACGCCGGCATGGCCGCCTTTGGATGTGCCGGAAACCGTTTTAAGAATTTCACCCGGACTGAATTTTGACAGAAAAAACGCTGGATAAAGCCCGCCGAGTAATCCCGTTATCAGGGTCAAACCCGTGGCTAGACCTATATTTTGGATTGAAAAAAGATCGGAAATACTCAATTCCAGTCCCGTCAGCTGGTTGAAAACCGGCAAACTCGCCGCGGCCAGACCGGCGGCCAGGAGCATGCCTATGCTGCTGAACAGCATGGCTTCTGCCAAAAACTGGCTGATCAGCGCACCGCGCTGCGAGCCGAGAGTCTTCCGTACGCCCACCTCGCGAGCGCGGCCCGAAGAGCGGGCTGTGCTCAAATTCATAAAATTCATGCAGGCCAAAAGCAGGATCAAGGCGCCGACGATGCCGAACATCCGCACCTGCCCGCCATCGCCGAGCGTGTTGAGCCTTGAATTGAGATCGGCATAGCCGAGGTGCAGGCTGCGCAGGGGCAACAATTGCACCTCGTAGCGGTCGCCGCGCCCAAGTTGTTCCTCAAAATTTTGACCGATGCGTTCAAACGCGGCAGGCGCGTGGCGATGCACCATGGCCGGAAATTTGGCTTCGAGTGCTGCCAAACTCCCGGCGGTGGGGCGGTCGCGCAGCCGTACCCAGGTGTCCACCTGCAACCATATCCACGACCAGGAAA
Organism: Bacteroidota bacterium; assembly: GCA_029781095.1. Taxonomy (GTDB): domain Bacteria; phylum Bacteroidota; class Bacteroidia; order Chitinophagales; family Saprospiraceae; genus M3007. The sequence goes on along the minus strand of JAKOXM010000348.1, from coordinate 1,380 downwards.
AGCGGTCAACGACCCTGAAATCTGCCATGGGTACCAAAAAATCGAACTGGACGGTCGAGGTTGAAGGCTGGTTTTTCGCCACCCCCGAAACCGTGAACGGGCGATCGTTTATCAAGAGGGTCTGGCCGACAGCAGCAGTTTTGCCGAAATATTTTTCTGCGGCCCGCTGGCTCAACACGAGGCTGCCACGGCCGTCGAGTGCGGTCGCCGCGTCGCCCTCGGCCATTGGGAAATCGAACAATTCGAGGAACGAGGTATCAACGGCCAAAGCCCTGGTTTCGGAAAACGCAAGCGGCGCTTGTCCGGGTTTTTCGAGCCGCACGTTGCTTTGCTGCAGGTCAAACGTGCGGGCGACGAGTTCGATCTCGGGAAAATCAGCGGCCAGCCGGGGGCCGAGCGGGGGCGGCGTATTGGTCGTGCGGCCTTCTTCGTCGCCCATTTTCAGGTCGAGTGCCACGGCGCAAATGCGGTCGGCATTGGGCAGAAAGTGATCGAAACTTTGTTCGTGAACAACAAACAACGCGATAAGCCAGCAGGCAGCCAATCCAACGGCCAGTCCTGCGACATTGATTGCCGAGAAAAAGGTGTTTTTCCGAAAAATGCGGAGGGCGAGTTTGAGATAGATAAGTGCCATGCGGTCGTCAGTTATTTCGCTTTTGTGCCGGCACACAGATAACGCTGATCGGACTGCTTTTCACAGTATAAATCCGTCCGATCTGTGGCATCTGTGTGCCATAATATCAATCACTTAAGCAATTTATCTTTTCACATGACGTGCCTAAAATATAATTCATTGGTTTTCTGCATTTTAAAAAACCAAACATTTGTCGTTTCTGTACGCTTTCGAACAACAACGCGCGGAAACGAACGGCGTTGAAGTATCTTTCCAGTCCTCAAATCATTGAATTACCATTTTGTTACCCAATGCTGCCACGTATTCTTATTGCCCCCGTCCTGTTTTCTTTTTGCACTCTGCTCGGGGCACAATGGGTGCTGCGCCCCGAAATGAGCGCCGGTTATGAATGTATCCTCACCACCGATGAAGTATTTGGTACAGGAGGCGAATACAGAAACCGTATCCTGCGTAGCGATACACTCGCCTTTGAACTCCACCGGGACATCGGAATGGTTGACAATAGCAGACAACTTACTTTCCGGATACAAAAAACGTACGAACGGGGGCAGTTCCGCCGCGAGCAGCCCCAAAGCAACCCTGTTTTTTTGACCGACGAGCATGGCAATCTTCAGCCATGGAACAGTCAACCCCGGTTGCCGGAAAAAATGAATGAAGTTGACCGCAGTCTGTACAATTACCTGCGCCTGACCATCATTCCCTACCCCGCCGATTCGCTCCGGACAGGTTATCGATGGTCTTCCGCT
>JAKOXM010000333.1 GCA_029781095.1 Bacteroidota bacterium | reverse complement strand
CATTTCAGAGAATCGCAGGTCTTGAGGTCGACCAGTCCGTGTTTCGGGGAGAGAAAGTCCATGCGAATCTGGCAGGGGACGCCGCAATAATCGGTTCGGATGACGCCCTCCGCGATGCCTTCGGCCAGGAGTTCGCTCGCCGCGCTGTGCAGGGTGACCGACTTCATCAGCTTAAGGATGAAGCCATAGTTCTTCGGGGAGATGATTTCCTCGGTCTGGGAGGCCAGCCAGTCGGCGTAGGCCTTGGTTGTCTTGCCGTAGGTCTCGCCGGTCTTGATGTTAATCGGCCCGTCGGAAACGCAGTACTGCCGGTCGAAAGCGACTGTACCTTCCAGAATGAGGCAGTGTGCGGCGCGTCCAAGCGCCAGGGCCGGAGTCTCGTTGTCGGTGATTTCGCCAGCGATTTCCTTGTGATAGAGTGCGGGGGATTCCCGGAAGTCGGAGAGCAGGTGGCTCGACATGTACTGCCCGCTCCGGCTGGCTGCGTGGTATTCCTCTGACGGAATTCCAATAATCAAATCTTGGTTCATTGGATGTGACCTCTTTTTCAGGGTGGTTGTTAACCGCCAGGCATCATTGCCTGTCACAATCGTATCCAACAAAATTTCCCAAATCCGCAAGTGTCACGCGATTTTTTTTGATTTTATTTTCCGAGCCAGGCACAAAAAAAATGCTGTTCATGGTGGTTCCTCTGTTGGGGGTTGATTTTAAGCCTGCAGCTGGACTTGACTATTATTTCGCCTTTTTCAAGCCGAGCCGCGGTCGGTTTGAGTTTTTTGCTTATTTTCCGAAGTTAGTCTCCATGCAGTAAGGAAACAGCTCACCAGAAACGCGTAAAATCTCCCTCGATGATTTTTTATTCTGAGTCAGAGTCGCAGGAAAGGGTAAGAGGCAGGTTCGGTTCCAGGTCGCGGTTGTAAGTGTGTACAGCCTGTCATCATCACGGTCCCTTATAGCAGTTTTTCCAGCAACAGGGCGGATTGCCTGCACACTATCGTAAAGCGAAATTGCAGGGCTCTTTGTCACCACTGCCGCAAAAAAAGGCAAAAAAAATCCCGCCGACCTCGATGGATGAGATGGACGGGATTGTACGATGTGAAATGTTGGCGGCAATGAAAGCGATGTCGGCCGACAACAGCATCCGCCAACGCCGCCGGTCAAAAGCCAGGCGGCGTTTTTGTGTTTTGGGGAGTTTGGTGGGTAAATCCTAAATGTCGATTTCGATTTCAGGGATGGATTTATAATTTCCCGGCTTGACTTTTAGCAAATAACATATATAATCTTCTCAATAAGACGATTACCGTGCTGCAGAACTGCCCGTTTAACGGAACTGGCGGTGGCTTCAATTCCAAATCAGTCCCATTTCTGGTCAAGAAATGTAAGGTGGTTTTCAGAAATTTGAGTCGCGGAATTTACCATGTATGACAAACTTGATCGCCGGTTCGCTAAAACAAAAAAATGGTCGTAATCGAAAAAAGGTGCAAAATGAGGAAAAAGTTGTTTGTTGCGGTTCTTATGTTGACTGTTACCTGAATCCGTGAATTACCACCAAAAAAAAAGACTGAAAAAAGTTGACAACCCGTTGGCGTGTAGTATATTATGCTGTTTACAAAGCAGCATAATTCCACTCACCAACGAGGTTATCAATGCCAAAATTTATGCTGAGTTCTGAAGAAATCAACTCGAATGGCGGTTTTTCGTTTGTAAAAAAACTGCTGGATGGAAATGTCCGCATGAAGGATTGGGATGCCGAGCTGCCGGCGGCACGCAATTCCTGTTATTCGACATCCGTCATTGTCCGCAGCACCATTGGCCTCATGACCGCCGGCAACAGCAACTATGCTGACGTTGAAAAGTTCCGTTCCGACTTTCTCTTCCGTAAGGTTGCGGGCGGCAACGTTCCCTCGCAGGAAACCTATCGGCAACGCCTGGATGCCCTTGCTGAAAAAGACTGGCAGCGCATTCTCGACGCAAATGTCAGTGACCAGCTATCCCGAGTCAGCCTCACAAGGATTGATGTTGACGGTGAGAAATTGATCCCCCTGGATATTGACGTCTCCGTTTTCGAGGACACTGCCTCGCACAAGGAGGGCATCTCCTTGTCCTATCACAAGGTCAATGG
>JAKOXM010000309.1 GCA_029781095.1 Bacteroidota bacterium | reverse complement strand
ATTTTTGTCCAAATTTTATCTCCCGTACCACAACAAACAGATTTGCAAGTACTTACTTCAAAAATAGTCAGGTTCCAGCATCGGTCGCTTTCTCCGGAAGATGTATATCGGGAAAAGGGCGCAGGTAATTTGAACCCTTATACCGACAAAACAAACTGCCCGAAGGTTGCTTTAACCTCCGGGCAGTTTTTGACGTCATTGCGTAATTTTCAACGTTAACCAATGACGAATGACGATTAATGACGCATATTACTTACCTGCGACCAGCGAAATTTGCAGATCAAACTCGTCGTAGATCGTTTTGTCACCCAGTCCGTCGAAGAACGAACCGGAGCCGTAGCGCACGTTGTAGTTGGAACGGTCAATGGTCATTTTGCCCGTTGCAGTGACTTTGTCGCCGCTTTCGGACACATTGGCAAAGAATTTTTCTTCTTTGGTGGTTTCTTTGATAGTCAGGTTACCGATGATCTTGTAGTTGCCTTTGGTATCCTGCGGGATAGCTTTGGTAATCACGAACTTGGAGCTCGGGAATTTGTCGACTCCGAAGAAATCTTCGCTTTTCAGGTGGCCCACCAGTTTGGCGGCCCATTCGCCTTCCAGATCGGTGTCGGTGATAGAAGTCATGTCGATTTCGAACGATCCGCCCGTCAGTTTGCCATCGGCCCAGGCCAGGTTGCCGTTTTTGATTTTCACGGTACCGGTGTGTTTGCCGGTGACTTTGTAGCCCGTCCAGACGATCGAACTGGCAGCAGTGTCGACATTATAGTTAGTCGGAAGATAAGCGGCCATTGAAAGCAGGGCCAGCAGCGGGAGAATAAGGAGTAGTCTTTTCATTCTTTTTCAAATTTTTAGAACGGTGAAGGAATGCGATGAACGCGGTATCAAATCCTGCGCAAAGGTATGTGTTTTAAAAACAGGTGTTACAACATTAAAAGTTAACGGTTGTTTAAAGGATTCTGATTTTTTTCTGAAGACGCGCTTTTTAGCATTTTTTCAAAACATAATTTTTTTTTCTGCGCGGTGTTTGTACCTTTGCGCCTCTAAAATTTTGACGACTATAAATACTCCTGATATGAAAGAGTTGGAAGCCATACAATTCGTACACGATCAACTGCTTACGAAACCCCAGTTCCCCGAATTCAAAACCGGCGACACGATCATCGTAACCTACCGGATTGTGGAAGGCGACAAGACCCGCGAGCAGGCTTATCGCGGCGATGTGATCCAGATCAAGGGCCACGGCCTGACAAAAACCTTTACCGTTCGCAAAATGTCGCACGGAGTGGGTGTAGAGCGCATTTTCTCGTTCTCCAACCCGAATATTGCCGGCATCCAGGTCGTAAAACGCGGCCGTGTACGCCGCGCGCGCATCTACTACCTGCGCGGACTGGTTGGCAAGAAGGCCCGTATCAAGGAGATGAAAATGGCTACCAACCAGAATTGAGATTCTTCATTTACGAATAAAAAAGCCGCTCTGCTGTCGCAGAGCGGCTTTTTTATTTCATTATGCTCCCCGATTGGGTCCATCACCGTTGCAAGACAACATGTCCTGTACCCTTCAGAACGCTATCTGACTGTATTTTCCAAAAGTAAATCCCCGCTGGCAAGCCTGATAAATCTACACCCTCCACACTGCTGCCCGCCGGCAATCTCCGCTTGACAACAACCTGCCCCGTCGAATTCATCAATGTAAATGTCGATTCTCCGTCCATATCGCCATGCGACACCCACAACCATCCGGTTGCCGGATTGGGATATACCTGCACAGGCAACGCGCCGGGAGGCACCGGCGCCGAGGCGCCGGTCGTGACAATTTCTATTTCCCGGCAGAGCGTATCGCACACGCCGCTTTCATTACAAGTGGTCAGACATACCGTATAGATGCCCGGTGCAGGAAAAACGTGTACCGGCGACCGCTCCGTGCTGCCGGTACCGTCGCCGAAGTCCCATTGCCACGTAACCGGCTGATAATAAGATAAATCCGTAAAACTCATCGCCAGCGGACCGGCAAGGCTGTCCGGCTCGGAGCGCCAGAAGGCTACTAAAGGCGGCTGGATATTCAAGGTGTCGCAGGGGCTGTCCTTCTTATTATAAAGCCGGAAAAAGGGGTTGTTCGGCAAAAAAAACAAGATGTGTGCGGGCAGCAAAACGTCGTGTTGCCGGAAATCGCAAGCCAAGCCCGGCAAGTCGGGGTTGTGAATGGTGTGCAATAGGTTCACTCCATTGGCACTCGACATATAGATGCGGTTATCGGGCGCTAAAGTCATCGTGTGCAAACCCGTTGGCAGGTTATACACCGACAAAAACCCGTCGTATTGGCCGATCAACTGCACTGACGCGCTGACGTCATCCGCTTCGGTATCGTACTGGTACAGACGCTCCACCTCATTGGTCAGGTACAAATAGCGGGAATTCGGAGAAAAACAGGCCCAAGACGCATACATCGTGGTATCAGGCACTGCAATCGTGACCGGATTGGACAACACACCCGTGCACCGGTCAAAATCATACATCCTGAACGCAGCAGGCTGGTCGCCGCCGAGCCGGACGAACTTCGTGCCGTCCGGTGAAAAAGTACACATCAGGTTGTAATACTGCCCCGGTATCCATGAATCGCTCACTTGCTGCACGTTGGGGCCGTGGATGCCTTCCGGGTCGAGCAGGTAAAAGTTGTAAATATCAGCATCTTCCTGCGGCACCACCACCCACCAGTCGCGCCCGTTGCCGTGACGCACCGCCTGGAAGGTGCGGGACAGACAGCCATATTGCAGTATCTTGTTTTTCTCCGTCACCTTGCCCAGCCCGTTGTTGGTGTTCATGTCTATCAGGGTGTACATTACGTCGATACTATCTTTGAACTGGTATCTGCGATGATGAAAAAGAATGTATTTCCCCGATTGGCCCGGCATTGGAAGACTTAGTATACCTTGATAAGAGAGGTAGCCAGCGTTATTCTCATCACACCAATAATTATGATAAAAACCGGGGTTAATATCATCACCATTGTCCATAATATTATGTTCTTTGTTGATGATATTGCACCCGCTGGTGTAGAATTGAAGACTACCTGTAGAGTCGGACATGATGGTCGGTTGATTTAAGTCATATGGAATATCAAAATATTGAATATCTGGAGTTCCATGCTTAAAGTCGATATAATTTCCACCGACATATAAAAGTGGTTTATTCGGAGGATAACCTAATAGC
>JAKOXM010000295.1 GCA_029781095.1 Bacteroidota bacterium | reverse complement strand
CTTCCGTGGTGGTTACCGCGGCGCGTTGCACGTCGTTAAGTTCGTCGAGATAGCTGGACATAAGCGAGTAGTCAGTGGCAGTTGGCGGAGACGACAGCCAGGTAATGCGATTATTCAGGAGCGAAGGTAGATAGTTCGGGGCTAAGATACCGTTTCAAATAAAATGTTTTTAAATTCAAAACATTTTATTTGCCAAAAAATTTGAAAGGGTACACATTTTCTTTTTGGCAGTTTGGGATATATGACAGTTTTGAAAATGACCTGATTTTCATTATTTTAGAGCCATTTCAAACTCAACTAATGTCTCGGCATTTTCTGGTTTGAACAAGCCCATTAAATGTCTTTGAAATTAATAAATGCATTTTCAGGCTTAAAATTTGGAAAAAGTCACAGATGTTGTTGCAATCTTTTTTCCAAAAAGAAAATGTGTACCCTTTCAAATTAAAAATCAAACGACCTCAATTTTTTATCCGTAAGATTTGCCAAAAATCTCCACATCAGTCATGAACAAGATCCTTGTCTTTGCCTCAACGATCCTCATCAGCCTTTGCTTTGCTTGCGGCTCCGTCCGCCCCAAAGAACCGTTTGATCTCGCGAAAGCACCCCCTGTTCCCGACTCTTCGGATCTGGAAAACTGGGCGGCGCATCCCGACAAAAAAGACCCTGCCGACCAGACGCCTTGTCCGGACATGAAAGACGGACAGTCCGGAGCAGCCGTTGACGTATTTTTCTTGCACCCAACCACTTATACCGGCGCTTTGCGCAGCCAGCGCGACTGGAATGCAGCCGTGGACGATGCCGCAACCAACAAAAAGACCGATGATGGCACCATCCTTTTTCAGGCCTCCATTTTCAACGGAGCAGGCCGGATTTTCGCCCCGCGATACCGGCAGGCTCACCTCAATGCGTTTTTTACAAAAGACAAGGTTTCTGCGCAAAAAGCCCTCGAACTGGCTTACGAAGACACCAAAGCGGCTTTTGAATACTATCTGGCACATTGGAATCACGGGCGGCCATTCATCATCGCCGCACACAGCCAGGGTAGCCGCCATGCCTTGTACCTGCTGCGCGATTATGTGGAAGGGAAGCCGCTTGAGCAGCAACTGGTGGCTGCCTATCTCGTCGGCTGGCCCGTAGGTCAAAAATTTTTCAAACAGTTGAAACCCTGCAATGCTCCTGACGAAACGGACTGCTACTGCACATGGCGCACCTGGGAGCGCGAATTTGGCTTAAAGCATGCGTTCGAACGCGATATCGTGTGCACCAATCCCCTTCTGTGGACAACCGAAGAGGGAAAGTATGCCCCCAAAAGTGCCAACAAGGGTGGGGTTGTGCGGCCTTTCTGCGCCGTCAGGCCACAAATCGTCGATGCCGAGGTGTACAGGGGCGTGCTGCTATGTTCGAGGCCGAAATTTCCAGGCAGTTTCTTTTTCCGCACCAAGAACTATCACATTGGCGACCTCAATCTCTACTACATGAACGTACGGGAAAATGCCGAGGCCCGGGTAAAGGCCTATCTGAAACGGTAGAAAGGCATCCCGGCGGGAATAACGCAAACAAGTTCTGAAAGAATCGTTTTTCGTTTCTTCGCAAAAAATATACTTTTACTTCTTCATTTTTCACGCTCGGCGCGGTGTTTCCGCAAAGGGAATGTCGTGTTGAAGATTGAACACACCTGAAACCCACTAACGGGTTCGGCCGCCGTTCCCAGGGATGGCGGCTTTTTCATTTTCCGGCCTGCCTCAAAACAATGACGCAATCAGCAATGAAGCCATGAAAATATACTCCCTTTTCGACCTGAACGAACACATCCGCCAGGTGCTGGCCCTCAATTTTCAGCAACTGCTGTGGATTACCGCCGAAATTACCCGGGCCGGGCAGTCGCGCGGGCACTACTATCTCGAACTGGTGCAAAAAGGCGAAGGCGACAATCTCCTGGCCCAGGCTCAGGCAGTATTGTGGGCCAATGATTATCGCCGCCTCCGCCAGCAACTCGGCGCCGAACTCGACCTGGTCTTCCGCGACGGACTGGAAGTGAAAATGCAGGTTCGCGTCGATTTTCACGAGCGTTACGGCCTCAAACTCCTCATTGCCGACATCGATCCGGCCTTTACTTTCGGACAGTTGAATCTCCGGCGCCGTCAAACGCTGCAGACGCTGCGCGAGCTCGGTTTGCTGGATCAAAACCGCAGGCTTCCGATGCCGCCGGTGTTGCAACGCGTCGCCGTGATCACCTCCGAAGGCGCCGCCGGTTTTCAGGATTTCCGGGAG
>JAKOXM010000285.1 GCA_029781095.1 Bacteroidota bacterium | reverse complement strand
GATTTTGAACGGGTTCTCCCGGGCCCTCCGTCGTAATGCGTTGAAACGAAGCGGATACTTCCGGGAGTTCGTTCAAATCGTCGTACAATAAAATACCCAGTTCCTGCGCAGTTGTAGCGGCAGAGTTACCTTCGGCATTGATGATGTCGCGGTTTGAAATGTAGATATCCACTTCAAACAGAAACTCCTGCGGAGTATCGTTGATGAGCCACGCGTTGTAGCGCGTAACGGTCCCGTCGCGTCCCGGCATTGGTTCAAAGGCAAGCTGCAACCCCTTTGGTTTCAATATGTGGTATCCGGATTTTATTTCACGGCGGGGTGGGGGAGCGGGTTTGATACCGGGCGGTGTTTTGGCTCTTTCGGTCCCCGGGATATCCCCTGCCTGGCTTATCAAATCTTCTTCAAAAGCGGGTATTTCCATTTCCGGATTACTGTCCAGCCGTATCTGCAACATGCCTTCCTCCAGGAGCGCCGTAACCACACCGCTCTCGTCTGTATAGCGAAAATTGACCTTTGTGCCGATTGCGAAAAGCATACAAAAACCTCAATTGGCCCCGTGAACGGGGTTTTGACAATTATTCTTCGGGTGTGATCATAATCGACCGGCCACGAACAACCAATCCTTAACCGGCAATGTATTAAAAAGTTTAGAAACCACCGTTTTGAAGCCGCCCGAATGTGATTTATGGATGATTGCATGTCAATTCCGGAGGGTTATCGGTTGTTATTGACCGGGAAAAATTTTTGAGGGTGTATAAATTTCGGAGCATTATCGTGGAAATCACTAAAACCGTTACTTTTAGCGTCGCCAAATGCCGACTGTGCAAAATAAACGGTTTTGAAAATGTCTGATTCCTCTGTTTCTCCCCGTTATCTGTCTATTGACTTTTATCGCGGCCTTACGGTTGCCTTTATGATCCTGGTAAACACACCGGGCACCGGAAAATACGTATATGCCCCGCTCAGGCATGCAATCTGGAACGGATGCACGCCCACGGACCTCGTTTTTCCGTCTTTCCTGTTCATTATTGGCGTATCCATGTGGTTTTCATTTGCCAGGTACGACCGAAAGTGGTCACCTGAAATTGGCAAGAAGATCCTGCGCCGCACCCTTTTGATCTTTTTGATCGGCCTTCTGATGAACAAGTTTCCATTTTATTGGAAAGACTGGGATTCCTGGCGCATCATGGGCGTATTGCAGCGGCTCGCGTTGGGATACGGGCTTGCTTCCGTTCTGGTACTCACCCTGCAACGCAGGGCGCTGATCGCCGTGTCGGCCGGTATTCTCCTGCTTTACTGGGGACTTTTGTACTGGTTTGCCCAACCGGGTGGCGATCCCCTCAGTGCGCAGGGCAGCGCGGTATTACGGCTCGACCTGTGGTTGTTCGGCGAATCGCACCTGTACCGGGAAACCGTCGCTCCGGGGCTTCGTATACCTTTTGACCCGGAAGGTGTTTTAAGCACCTTGCCCGCCATTGTGACGGCTATTCTCGGCTGGCTCAGCGGCGAACTCATGACAAATCGTTCCAAACAAAAAGACCTGCTGGTGCGCGACTTGCTCGTATTTGGTTTGATGTGCGGTTTTGCGGGACTGGCCTGGGATCTGTTTTTCCCCATTAACAAAAAACTGTGGACCAGTTCCTATGTACTTTATGCCGGAGGGATTTCCATGGTGCTGTTAGCCGCAAGTGTCTGGCTGATAGATATCCGGGGATGGCGGAACGGGCCGGGGTTGATGCTTGCATTCGGCTCCAACCCGCTATTTGCGTATGTACTTTCCGAACTTCTGATCACAGTGCTGTACGTCATTGTATGGACGTCGAACGGTGCGGAAATCAGCGCCCAGGAATGGATATATTCCCACGTATTCGAGCCTATAGAAGGCGGCGCGTTTAGTTCGTTGCTATTTGCCCTGTGCTACGTCGCCTTTTGCTGGCTGCTATGCCGTTGGTTGTATGTCCGTCAAATTTTTATCAAAATCTGAAAGAGAAGTGCGGAGACGTGATTTTTTTCAAAAAGCCGGGCAGGCTGCTGCTGTTGCAGGGCTTTCGATGCATGTCAATATGGTAGAAAATATGTTGCCTGAAAAACATCGCCTGCACAAACCGCCCCGGCTCCGTTCCGGCGCCACCATTGGTCTGATTGCACCTGCAAGTCCGTTTTCTGCCGAAAAACTGGCGAATGCCCGCGCGAATTTTACAAATCTGGGTTTTCAGGTTCGGGAGGGCAAAAACCTTTTTGCGCAGAACGGATACCTTGCCGGCTCCGACGAGCAACGCCTTGCAGATCTCCATTGGGCGTTCGGCGACCCGGAGATAGAGGCTGTGTGGTGTATTCGGGGCGGGTATGGCTGCACGCGTTTGTTGCCGGATATGGATTTTGATCTGATCAGGCGCAATCCGAAACCGTTTATCGGGTACAGCGATGTGACGGCCCTGCACACAGCGATTCATGCCAAAACAGGCTTGGTTACCTTCCACGGTCCGGTAGCAGCCTCCGATTTTCCGGAAAATACACTCGCACATTTTCGTGCTGTCCTGATAGAACCCGTTTCGGATTATACCATTCATATTCCCGTAGAAACAGACGTCTTGCCGGGCGATGAATTTCGACCCTTCGTCATAACAGCAGGCAAGACCCGCGGCCGGCTTGCCGGTGGAAACCTGTCCCTACTTTCGGCCATGGCGGGGACGCCCTTTGCCCCTTCTTTTCACGGAAAAATCGCCTTTATTGAAGATGTGGGCGAACAACCCTACCGAATCGATCGCATGCTGACGCAATTGCTGCAGGCGACCGACCTGCGAAAAGCAGCCGGGATCGCCCTCGGCGT
>JAKOXM010000283.1 GCA_029781095.1 Bacteroidota bacterium | reverse complement strand
CCATTGCTGAAATAGCGAGAAAGGATAGAAGCAGTATTTGTACTGGTTTTTTCATTGCCATTTATTATAAGGTGAATCATTGCATTTTGCGAATGTTTTCTCTCCTCTCCGAACACCCGCCTATTTTTTTTTGGTTTTTCAAGGGCTCAAATGTAAACGCAGCATTCCAGCAGAAAAAAAATCAAACCCCATCAAATATTTCATCAAACATTTTTTCGATTACTACAAAATCGTATTTTCACCATTCTAATTTATTTATTATTAACAAATTATGACATTCGGTCACTTTCACGTTGAAGGGTATCCAACCTACACGAAGTACATTTTATGTCTGCTGCTTGCGTTATTGCCCGGCCTGCCATGCCGGGCATTTTCAGGGAAATACCCTGTTCATAATTTTATGCCATCCGACTATAAGGCCGGGATACAGAACATTGATTTTGCTCAAAACAGGGACATGACGCTGTTTGTAGCGAACAACCTCGGCGTACTTTCATACAATGGAAAAGCCTGGGAGCGGCATGCCTTCCAAACGGGCAAGAAGCAACGCTCTCTGGCATTTGACGAAAAAGCCAACCGCTTGTATTTTGGTTCACAGGGAGCGTTCGGATACTTTAACGGCGACTGGAATATGGTGTCGCTCGTGGATAAAATACCGCAATCTTTTCGCGATTTCGATGAAGTATGGGATGTTTTCCTGCTCAACTCAAAAGTCTATTTCTGCACTTTTCAGGGCATTTACGTTTATGATGGCCAGTCCATTTCCGTCCTTGTGCACAAGCAGGGCTTTAACCGTACATTTCAGGCCAATGGAAAACTATTTGCCCAAAGCAGACAGGGAGAACTTTTTGAAATAAAGGACCAGGAACTCCTTGCCCTCCCGTATTTGCACAATTCGAGCAACGAGACCATCGCCGGGGTCATCTCGCAGGAAGGTGGATACCTCCTGATTTATAATTCGGGGAAAATCGAGTTTGCCACTTCATTTGGGGTTGTGGGAAAATATGACGGCCTGAGCAGGGCCTTGCAAGGCAAGTATGTCAACCATGTTCTCCAACTCTCAGACAGCCGCCTGGCCATCTCTACCCAGACGGCCGGCTTGTTCCTGTTTGATTTGCAAAAACAATCGATCGAAAACATCACAACCCAGGATGGCTTATTGTCCAACGCCTGTCTGCGGGCATTTCAGGACTACTCCGGGAACCTGTGGGTAGGCATGCAAAACGGGATTTCCCTCGTTGACCTCAACTCCCCGATGCGCTTCATCAACCAGGAAATCAACATCCAGGGAAGTGGCTACGAAGCATTTGCAAGAGAGGAAGGTACCTATTATACCACCTCCAACGGCATCTACTTTTTAGCAAAAAACGCTGCCCAAAGCGTGTTCCTTAAAGGGACGGAAGGCCCCGCCTACGGCATGCAAAACATTGCCGGAAAACTATATGCCGGACACCATACCGGGCTTTTCCTGCTGGCCAACGGGGCTTCGAAACGGATAGCCTACACGCATGGATTGTGGCAGGTAAAACAGTTGCAGTCAAACCCCGAATTTGCCATTGGGGGCACCTACTCGGGTTTGTATCTTTTCAGGTTTAATGAAAAACGGGAATTGCAGGGCGTCGGGAAAATCAGCGGCTTTGAGGAATCAAGCCGTTTTTTTGAAGAAGACCGCGAAGGGAAAATCTGGGTCGGGCAGTTTTACAAAGGCTTGTACCAACTGTCTTTATCGCCCGATTTGATGACGGCTGCTACAAAAAAAATGTCTGCCGGGCAGGGCCTCCCGGCAGATGAGCAGATTATTTTGAGCCGAATTGACAACGAACTTTACCTGGGCACCCCGAAAGGAGTGTACAAGATTGACCAGGTAAACAACCGCATTGTAAAGTCGGAAACCTTTTCCAAAGTTATAGGGGAACAACCGGTCTATTTGCTGGTGCAGGACAACCAGAAAAACGTCCATGTTTACACGGAGGACATCGCCGGCTTTTTTAAGCAAATCAGTTTCGGCAACTATACATTCGTGCCTTCCTCCTTGTTTCAGTTGCGGTATTCTTTCAACAACGACCTGCTGAATATTTCGGTGAATACGGGCGACGGCGTGTTGTTCAATGCCAACGAAGGCTTTATCCAGTACAGGCCCGAATTGGAAAACCGTTTGGCAGCAGAAAAGCCGCTGATTGTAAGCAAAGTCGTTAATGTGGCGGAAGACAGCGTTTTGTATGCGCGAAAACCCTTTGAAGTAAACCCGGAAAGTCCGGCGCACTTGACCGTTTCTTACCGGGCAAAAGTTTTGCAGTTCGAAGTGGAGGCATTTCAGTTCAATGAAGTGAACAACCAGCAGTTTCGCTATTGTTTGAAAGGCTTTGACGAGGGTTACGGAGAATGGACCCACGCCACAGCCAAGGAATACACCAATCTTAAAGAAGGTGATTACGAGTTCAATGTGCAGACCAAAAACTATCTTGGGCAAACAATAACCAGCCAGCCCCTTTTTTTGAGGGTAAACCCCCCGTTTCACAGGAGCCTGTTGGCCCGGATTTTATACGTGGCACTCGGAGTATTGTTCTTGCTGATGATATCCATGCTGCAAAAACGCCGTTACAACCTGAAGGCTCTGGCAGTGGAAGATACAAAACAGAAAGAACTCTTAAAAAAACAACAGGAATTGATAGCAATAGAACGGCAAAAAGAGCAGGAGGTACGGCAAATAGAGGAGGATAAAATTAAAAGCGAACTGCGGCACATCAACAACCTTCTGGCAGCTTCCACCATGAACCTGGTGGTGAAAAACGAGTTCATGGAAACCATAAAAGAAGAACTGAAAGAGGTGAGGCGAAAAGGGAAAAGTATGGAAACGAAGCAGGCATTGGAGAAAATCGTAAGGGAAATAGATACCACCCTGAGACTTCAGGAAGACTGGAAACAGTTTGAATATCATTTTGACCAGGTTCACGGGGATTTTCTGAACCGTTTGAGGGAACAGTACCATGACCTCACGCCCAATGAGCAAAAACTCTGCGCCCTGTTGCGGCTAAACCTGAGTACCAAGGAAATTTCCAACCTGATGAGCATCTCCCTTCGGGGGGTGGAAATCGCCCGTTACCGCCTCCGCAAAAAATTGGGACTGGACCAGGGCCAAAATTTGTCAAAGTTTATTTTGGAGTATTAGAAACCGTCTGCCTCCTCTCATGCGGTTGAACGCATGAAAAACTCCGAATGGTTTCATGCAAAAAAAGTTGGGCAGGTGAATAAATCGGCGGAGTATGGCCTTGTCCTTCCGGGTTGCCTGCTTTCCAATGCAGCACTTTATTACCCGCCGATGTCGCAACTTTGGGATGCCCCATTGTCGGGTTTCAGTTTTCTGATGTCTGTTTACCAGATTTGCTTTTACAAAAATACGCTCTCAATCCAACTTTTTCTACCTTTAACCGCTCCCCGAAAACCCGTTAACCCGCAACCATCACCAATAATCCGCTTCATTATGCTTGTAAAAACCTACGCCGGCTCCGTCCACGGCGTCGATGCCCAGACAATTACCGTCGAGATAAATACCGGCGGCGCGGTGGGGAACACCGACAAACCCGGCATTTTCATCGTGGGCTTGCCCGACAGCGCTGTCCGGGAAAGTCTTCCCCGCATCGAGGCTGCCGTCAAAAACTCCGGCATCCGCCTTCCACGTCTCAAAACGATCATCAATCTGGCACCTGCCGATATTCGCAAGGAAGGTTCCGCCTTTGATCTGCCCATCGCCATCGGCATGCTTGCAGGTTCGGGTGTGATACCACCGGATGGTCTGGATCAATACTTCATCATGGGCGAACTCTCGCTCGACGGCTCTTTGCGGCCCATCAAGGGCGCTTTGCCAATTTCCATTCAGGCGCGAAAAGAGCATTTTAAAGGCTTTATTTTGCCGAAGGCAAACGCCCGGGAAGCGGCCATCGTGAACGATGTGGAAGTTTTCGGTGTGGATACCCTGCGCGAAGCAATCGAAATACTTGGAGGAGAATCGGACCTGAAACCACTGGTTGTCAATACCCGCGAGGAATTTGCCAATACTTCCAGCATCTACGACGTGGACTTCGCCGACGTAAAAGGCCAGGAAAACATCAAGCGCGCGCTCGAACTGGCAGCAGCAGGCGGCCACAACGTCATCCTGATCGGTCCGCCCGGCGCAGGTAAAACCATGCTTGCGCGCCGCCTGCCGACCATCCTGCCGCCGCTAACCTTGTACGAGGCACTGGACACCACAAAAATACACTCGGTGGCGGGAGCGCTTCCGGACAACGCTTCGCTCGTGACCACCCGGCCTTTCCGCGCGCCGCACCACACCATCAGCGACGTGGCGCTCGTGGGCGGCGGCTCCGACCCCATGCCCGGCGAAATCAGCCTCGCACACAACGGGGTGCTGTTTCTCGACGAATTACCGGAATTCAAGCGTCAGGTTTTGGAAGTAATGCGCCAGCCCATGGAAGAACGCCGCGTCACCATCAGCCGCGCCAAGGTGACGGTGGATTATCCCGCCAGTTTTATGCTGGTCGCGAGTATGAACCCCTGCCCCTGCGGTTACTACAACCACCCCGAAAAGGACTGCGTGTGCGGTCCCGGCGTTGTAAAGCGTTATCTGTCAAAGATTTCCGGACCGCTGCTAGACCGCATCGACCTGCATGTAGAGGTGACGCCCGTGAAGATCGAGGAACTCACCAACACCGAGCGACCCAAAATGACGAGCGCCGAGATCCGGGAGCGCGTGCTCACTGCCCGGCGCCTCCAGGCAGAGCGATTCAGGGATTTGAAAGACGTGTACGCCAATGCCCAGATGCCGAGCCGGATGGTGCGCGAGGTGTGCCAGTTGACGCCTGCCGGGCTTTCACTGCTGAAAACGGCGATGGAGCGCCTGCAACTTTCAGCCCGGGCCTTCGACCGAATCCTGAAAGTGGCGCGCACGGCGGCGGACCTGGCGGGGAGTGCGGATATCCGAATTGAAGATTTGGCGGAGGCGATTCATTACCGGAGCCTGGACAGAGAGGGGTGGGCGGGGTGAGTTTTTCGCGCAGATTTTATTTCACGCAGATTTTACACAGATTTTTTGCGCGGATTTCACGCAGATTAGGTACAAATTATGGAAGCAAATGAAATTACCTGTCAAGTACCCGGTGTTTTGGGTTTTCGGCTGGATTTATTGGTTGAACAACAGGTTATTGTAGAAATAAAATCTGTAGAAGTGTTAAATGAAGTTCATTTAAAACAGGTGATGACCTACCTACGCTTGTCAAACAAGCAACTTGGTCTGCTTATAAACTTCAATGTAAAAAGCCTCGAGGATAAAATAAGTCTGAAACGAATTATCAACACTTTTACCTGAATATCATTCTGTTTAAAATCTGTGCAATAAATCTGCGTAAAATGTGCGCGAAACCAAAGGCGGGGGTGGATTTGATTTCACGCAGATTTCACGCGGATTTTTTGCGCGGATTTTTCACAGATTAAATACAAAATATGGAAGCAAACGATATTACTTATCAAATACGAGGCGCTGCTTTTAAAGTACATGCCGCACTTGGCCCGGGCTTATTGGAAAGTGTTTATGAAGCAGCCCTGAAATATGAACTGGAAAAAGGAGGCTTGAAGGTGCAGAATCAGGTAGGCATACCTATGATGTACAAGGAGATAAAGTTCGACTTTGGTTTTCGGCTGGATTTATTGGTTGAGCAACAGGTTATTGTAGAGATAAAATCGGTAGAAGTGTTAAATGAAGTTCATTTCAAACAGGTGATGACCTACCTGCGCTTGTCA
>JAKOXM010000268.1 GCA_029781095.1 Bacteroidota bacterium | reverse complement strand
CCATTGGCAGCCATTATGATGTTATGGGCAGCAGGAAAACGTCTGCTCCCGATACCGGAATGATCAAAATGTGTAGGTACCGTCTCAGAAGGGACTTTCAGAGGGTCACAGGTCTTTTTCAGGTCAACCTGTTGGTGGGGTGCGTGTACAGAAGCGAAGTGTTTTCCCCGAAATATTCCTTGAAGGCAAGGGAAAAACTGCCGGGGCTTGAAAATCCGACTAACTCGGCAATGGCCTGCGGCGTACCCGCGCGTTTTTCGAGCAGAACTTTCGCTTTTTCCAGCCGCATTTCCCGAATGAGTTGGACGGTCTCTTTTCCTGTTAAGGCTTTTAACTTCTTGACATAGTGCGTTTTAGTCATCTGCATCTTGCGCGCTATGTCATCAGCCATGTAGTCAGGGTCTGCCAGATTTTGTTCGATCATCTGTACACTGCGGGCGAGGAACGGATCATCGAGAATCAGGCGCGATTCTGAAAAATAAAGTTGCAAAAAGCGGTTGAACTGTTCGTGTTTGGTCTTGCGCGCATCGAGCAGGCGCTGCACCGAGGCGTCGAACTCATCGTCGATGACCGGCCGGGTAAACCATGCCTCGGCGCCTGCGCGCAAGGCGTCCAGTTTGCCTTCGTTTCCGAATTTATCGGTAAGCAACACCACCGGGATATGGTTGGTGCGCTGCGAAAGTTTGATCTGCCGGGCGATCTCGATACCCGTTTTTCCATTCAGAATGGCATCGCAAACTACCAGATCGGGCAAAAGGTCGTTCGCCATTTGAAGTCCTTCGGCAGGTGTTGAGGCTGTCTCGACCTGGAATCTGTCGGACAACAACGATTTCAGATACAACACGACCTGGCGATTCGGCTCGATCAAAAGCGCGATCTGTTCCGGCTTTGGCCCGTGGTAAACGGTATACGGGTCGGGTGGGGAAGGGGCCGCCGTCACCTGGGATTGTGCCGCCTGCAGGGCATGCAGAGTATTCTCTTCCACTTCGTCCCGAAGGTTGGTGCGCAGCATATCCCATTCCATCTCTTTCTTTTCCAGGAGTTTGCGCCAGCGTTCGGTATTGCGGTAATGTGCGAACAGCAATGCCAGAAAAATGAGAAAAACAACCCCGCCGAATACCATTGCCTTGTCGCGCTCGAGGTGCAGGTAATTGGCCTGCTCCTCCATTTCTGTTTTGCGCAACGCGGTGAGCGAATCGAGTTTTTGTTGCATTTCCAGTGTTTCTGCGCGTCGCTTGCGGACGGTAATTGAATCCTGGGCAATTGCCAGCAACTGTTGGCATGTAAGGGCCTGGTCGGGCAAGTCCCATTTCCGGCATTCCTGCACCAGTACATTTAGCAAAGCAGCCTTGGTAACGGGATTGGGATCCTTGCGTGCGTCCATTTCTGCATCTGCAAGAAAGCGAGTTGCACTGCGATCGTCGGAATTTACCTTGTAAATACCCGATATCAGCACGAGCGCTTTGGGTGATACGGGCGTTTTATGATGTTTTAAAAATTCCCGGAAGCCTTCGGCCTCTACTTGCGCCTGCTCGTAATTGCCCGACTGCATGAGCTGGGAAAGCAGGTTCATTCGGGTGTTGGCGGTGTCCATCACCGCTTTTTCCTGACAAAACGCGCTGTTGCCTCCTAGGAGGAGCACCACAAAGAGACTGAGTTTGGTTAACCGGCGCATCGGAATTGCGTTTTCAGAGAAGCCATTACGGGCAAATATAGGGCTAAATGGGGGTCCTTGCCGAAATTTTCAATCGGTTTCTCATAAAAACATGAAGGATAGCGGCAGGCGTGTATTTTTACATCCGGTTTAAGAATTAAATAACGAATGTTCGACTTAAGAGGAAAACTAACCCGCACCCAGAGCATAGCATTGGGAATCACCGGCGGCGCCCTGTTGGTTGCGTTGTGGTGGCTGCTTGCTGAAATGCTCGCTGTGCCCGCGCTCGACTACCGCGCTCCGAGCCTCGACGACCCGGCCTTGCAAAATCTCAACCGCGATTCGCTGCTTCGCGCCGACAGTATTCAATTCGCCAATGCCAAACAGGTCGGGAAAATTTACAAGATACTGCCTACGCCCTTGCATGTCGTGCAGGCCTATCCGAAACTGACGGACGAGGATAATCTTTTTATGCATACGTTCCATTCTGTCTGGCTGAACCTCAAGGGTTATTTTTGGGCAATCGTCCTTTCATTGATCATCGGCGGCCTGATCGGTTTTATCCCGTTGTTCAACGGTCTCTTCGCCAGTCCCGTGGATGCGCTGCGGTACCTGCCGATTTCGGCGCTGACAGGGCTGTTCATGCTTTGGTTCGGGCTCGGTGACGGCATGAAGGTGGCTTTTCTGACATTCGGCATACTGGTGTACATGATACCGGTTATCGTTCAGCGCATCAGCGAAGTGGAGGACGTGCACTTGCAGACCAGTTACACGCTCGGCGCAGGCAACTGGCAGACCCTGCGCTCGGTGTACTTCCCGTCCGTATTTTCAAAATTCATGGAAGATTTGCGCGTACTCACGGCCATTTCGTGGACGTACATCATCATCGCCGAAATCTTGAACAATACCGGAGGCCTCGGTTCGCTGATCTACTGGCTGGCGCGGCGCGACAAGACAGACAAGGTATTCGCGGTGCTCCTGCTTATCATAGTGATCGGCATCCTGCAAGACCGTCTTTTCGTGTATCTCGACAAGCGATTATTCCCGCACAAATACTACAAAACCAAAGCGGAAGGCCTGAAGGAAGCGCAAACGGGCATCTATATTATTCTCGGTGTTTTCGCGCTCGCGGTGCTTCTGCCGCTGGTTGCTCATATACCCGATGATTTGCTCCTGCAGGGCTCCGGATTGGTGGTTCTGGCGGCCATTGGCCTGATTTTGATGGGGGAAATGAAATTGTGGAAGGGATTGCAGAAAGTATAAAAATCCGCTGAATGCCCTTATCGGGTTGATTATCAATTTTTTAAAATAAACGGCGAACCGGAGGTTCGCATTACATATGCTCCACATAAAAGACACCGACCTCCCCA
>JAKOXM010000258.1 GCA_029781095.1 Bacteroidota bacterium | reverse complement strand
TTCATCCATCGTATGAAGCCTTTGAGAACCCGCAGTTTTTTCAGGAGGAGTTATCGTCGCTCCGTGCCGTATCTCCTGCCCCTGTAACGACCGGGCGGCAGCATTATCTACGGTTTGCCGCGCCCCGTACCTGGCAGATGTGGGATGACGCCGGGATGGATTGGGACAGCACTGCAGGTTATCCGGACATGGAAGGCTTTCGATGCGGCATCTGCAGCGATTTTCCCGTGTTCGATTTTTTGACGCGTAAAACGCTGCGCCTGCGCGAAAAACCGCTTATCGCCATGGATGCAACACTGGCTCAATACCGGAATTATTCGCGGGAAACGGCTTTCGGGCATTTACAACAACTGAGGTCCGAGGTAAAAAAACATGCCGGCAGTTCGTATTACTTTGGCATAATTCATCATGGAACACCTATTTTTGGGCGCCATGGCAGGAAGCATACCTCGATTTTATTTCTCAATAAAATATTCATGTTCAAATATTTACATCGAATTTTCAGGGTGTATAACCGCACTCTTTTGATATGTGCGGTCTGCGCATGTATTCACGGGGTGTGCTTCACACAAAGCCCCGGAATTCCGTTGCATGCACCGACATACAATATCCTCGACCGGTTGGACATCATCAGCGGGGTACACAGCCAGATACATCCCGAACTCAAATTCTTTCCCAGGCAGGATGCTGTGGATTATGCACTTGAGGTGGATTCCTTTGCCAATCGTCTGACGGACCGCGACAGGGCAGACCTGCAATATATTTTTGACGACAACAACGACTGTGTTGCCGACACCAGCCGCTATTGCACCCGCAACAGCAGGGGCCTGTTCAGGGTGTTTTACAAAACGCCTGCTAATTTTTTTGAAGTCAATACGAGGGATTTTTCCCTGCGCGTAAACCCGATGTTTAACTTCTATATCGGGCAACAGAAAGATGATCCGGAACTTGTTTTTGTAAACCAGCGCGGTCTTGAAGTTCGCGGCCGGGTGGATGATAAAGTATTCTTTTACACCAACCTGGTGGAGTCGCAGGCGCGTTTCGCCGATTACGTGACACAGCGCATCGAGGAATTCAAGGCCATTCCTTATGCCGGCAATTACAAAAAATACAGCCCGCGCGTGCTCGATGTGACCGACGCGTATGATTTCAACCAGGCAACCGCCTACATCGGCTTCAAGGCAACACGCCATGTCGGAATTCAACTCGGGCACGGCAAACATTTTATAGGCAACGGCTATCGTTCCCTCTTTTTGTCCGATGCAAGCAACTACGCATTTTACCTCAAACTCAATACCCATGTCTGGCGGTTTCATTATCAAAACCTCTTCCTGGAATTAAGTCCGATCGGCGCCAACAACCTCGGAAACAATACCCGGATCCCTAAAAAATACGCAGCCATTCATTACCTGAACTACAAAATCTCGCCCAGACTGGCGGTCGGGCTGTTTGAGGCCACGGTATTCAACAGAAGCAGGCAATTCGAATTGCAATACCTCAACCCGCTCATCCTGTATCGCACGGTCGAAGGCATGATCGGCAGCCCCGACAATGTTCTGGTCGGCTTTGACGGTCGCTGGAATTTCCTCGACCGCTTTCAGGTATACAGCCAGTTCCTGCTCGATGAATTTTTGTTTTCGGCGCTGGTAAAACCCGAAGAAAAGGGCTGGTGGGGCAATAAATACGGCTTCCAGGCCGGCCTGAAATACATCAATGCTTTCGGGGTGGATCACCTTGACCTGCAACTGGAATACAATACGGTGCGTCCATATACGTATTCACATTACGACTCCCTTGACAGTTATACACATTACAATCAGCCCCTGGCGCATCCTTTGCTGGCGAACTTTAAGGAGGCGATTATTTTGCTGCGCTACCAGCCATCGGCAAGACTTTTGCTGACATCGAGGTTCATCCATGCAAAAACAGGGGAAAACACGCCGGGTGAAAACTGGGGCGCCAATCCCCTGCTCGGATATGATACGCATGTGCAGGATTACGGTAATTTCACCGGACAGGGAGTGGCGGCAAGCATCAACATTTTCGGTCTGGACGCTTCCTGGATGTGGTACCACAATCTCTTTATCGATCTGAAAATATTGCTTCGCAAAAAAAACAGCACAGACGATTTGCGCGACCTGAATACCACCACTTTCGGCCTCGGGCTGCGCATGAATATCTGGAATGAAAACCTTGATTTTTGAAAAAAATCGATCTCGAAATCATTCAATCGTACTACCCAAATCATTCAATCATTTGAAAATGAACAATCAGCAAACGCCTTCTGCTAGCGCACCGACATTCTACGCACACCCGACCGCCGTCATCGACGAAGGATGCATCATAGGCGCCGGTTCGAAAATCTGGCACTTCAGCCACGTCATGCCCGGCAGTGAAATGGGCGAAAAATGTATTCTTGGCCAGAATGTGCTGGTATCGACAAGCGTGAAACTCGGCAACAACGTGAAGGTGCAAAACAACGTTTCTCTCTATACAGGCGTCTTCTGCGAAGACGACGTTTTTCTGGGACCGAGCATGGTTTTTACCAATGTTATCAACCCGCGCAGTTTCCTCGAGCGAAAAAATGAATTCCGGCAAACCCTCGTGAAAAAAGGCGCCAGTATCGGCGCCAACGCCACGGTGATCTGCGGCGTTACCATCGGAGCATACGCACTCATCGGCGCCGGAGCGGTGGTGACGAAGGATGTGCCCGATTTCGGGCTCGTGGTTGGCAACCCGGCGCGTCAGACCGGATGGGTGAGCCGGTACGGGCATCGCCTGAAATTCGATGCGGGTGGCGAGGCGGTATGTCCGGAAAACGGCGAGCGATACGGATTGCGGGACGGGCGGGTGCATCTTTTATAGAAGACTCCTTTTGTGAATTGATAATCAATTAATTAACTTCGGCAGACTTGTTGATCCGTTTGGCAGTATTTCCCCGCATTTGAACTTATTCATCAGATGACTGCAGTCATCCGATGAATAACACGCTGGTAATTACTACTTTACAAAACACATTTTTAGCATTAAATATGACAGGCCCGAATCCAAACACCGTTTTTCCGCTGGCCGGCTACGAGCGGCTCTGTTTTTTGAAAAACGTCGTCAAAAACCCCAATATCGAGGTCGGCGACTTCACCTATTATGATGATTTTGAGGATGTTGCGAATTTTGAAAAAAATGTGAAGTACCTGTTCGATTTCAGGGGCGACAAACTTGTTATCGGTAAATTCTGCATGATCGCATCCGGCGTTACGTTTATCATGAACGGCGCCAATCACATGACGGAAGCCGTTTCCACTTATCCATTTGCCGTTTTCGGCAATGGTTGGGAGCACGCGATGGAGGGAAAAATGTATCCCGACAAGGGCAATACGGTTGTGGGAAACGATGTCTGGATCGGCTACAACGCCGTCATCATGCCGGGTATCAGCATTGGCGACGGGGCCATCATCGGTTCCTGTTCAGTTGTGACGAGGGATGTGGAGCCCTACACCATCGCAGGCGGCAATCCGGCGCGCGCGTTGCGCAAGCGTTTTCCGGAGGAACATATCCGCGCATTGCTGGAAATTTGCTGGTGGAATTGGGATATGGAAAAAATAACCCGGAATATTGCCCTGTTAACGGGCAATGAGGTCGAAGCGCTTCGCATGGCCGAATAAACAACCCCGCCCGATTGCGAATTCACGTCCGCTTGTATGTCCAACGCTCATCGCCGGTCAATGCCGGACATCGTTAATCAGATTCATGAATCCGAGTTCCGGTGGTTCGCTGTGCATACACGTTCCCGGAGTGAAAAATTTGTGCAGCGGATGCTGAGCAAAAAAGGCATTCTGGCCTGGCTGCCCCTCCAGAAACTGATGCGGCGCTATGCGAGAAGCACCCGTCTGACTGAAAAACCACTCATCAACTGCTACATTTTTGTAAAAATCGTCAAAGACCAGTACGTGCCGGTTCTGGAAACCGAAAATGTCGCCGGTTTCGTCAAGTTCAGCAAAAACCTGATCGCCATCCCGGAGGCAGAGATCGATCTGCTCAAGCGCATCACGCTGGAAGAAGGCCTTGACATTGAGGCCATACCAGGCGCGTTCGAAGAAGGCGATCCTGTCGAGATCAGCGCCGGCAACCTGACCGGCATGACCGGCCGGATCGTAAAAACAGAAGGCAAACGCAGGTTTCAGGTGGCGCTTGGCCAATTGGGCTACAGTTTGCTGATCACGGTGGATGCGGCTTTTTTACAGAAAACTAACCTTGTTTTGGACTAGTCCGGTAAACTTCTGTGCCGTCCATTCGTTACCTTTGCCGCAAATCTTCTCACCAACCTTGGACAAAATCTTCAACAACACTTTTTCTCAACTCACCGCCGCCGCCCAATCCCGCATCCTCGTCATAGATGGCGCCATGGGCACCATGATTCAGCAGTACCAACTGACGGAGAGCGATTTTCGCGGAGAACGATTCGGAAATCATCCGAAAGATCTGCAGGGCAACAATGACCTGCTTTGCCTCACCCGCCCCGATGTGATCGAACAGATTCACCGGGCATACCTCGAAGCCGGAGCCGATATTCTCGAAACCAATACATTCAATGCCAATGCCATCTCGCAGGCCGACTACGAGATGCCCGCCGGAATCGCCTACGAGATCAATCTGGCCGCTGCCCAAATCGCGCGCCGGGCTGTCGATGGCCTGAAGGATACGGGCGACAAACAAAGATTTGTCGCCGGAGCCCTCGGCCCGCTCAATAAAACGCTGTCCCTGTCGCCCGATGTGAACAACCCCGGATTTCGCGCACTTACTTTCGACGAGGCAAAAACGGCCTATGCCGAACAAGTGCGCGGTCTGATTGACGGAGGGGTCGATATCCTGCTCGTGGAGACTATTTTCGATACGCTCAACGCGAAATCCGCCCTTTTCGCCATCGACGAAGTATTCGAGGAAAAAAATCTGAAACTGCCCATTATGATCTCCGGCACTATTACCGACGCATCGGGGCGTACCCTCAGCGGTCAGACGGTGGAAGCATTCTGGATTTCCGTGAAACACGCCAGGCCGTTTTCAGTAGGTCTCAACTGTGCGCTGGGCGCAGAAGAAATGCGGCCTTACCTGGAAACCCTGTCCAAAATCGCCGATTGCTTCGTGAGCGCCTATCCGAATGCCGGGCTGCCCAACGAGTTTGGAGAATACGATCAAACGCCGCATGAAATGTGCGGATTTGTCGAGGATTTTGCCCGGTCCGGGTTTGTCAATATCGTCGGCGGCTGCTGCGGCACCACGCCTGCCCATATCCGCCATATCGCGGGACACGTAAAAAACATAGCGCCGCGGAAACCCGCTGCCGGTTTGCCATACAGCATGTATAGCGGTATGGAGCCGCTCATTGTGCGTGAAAACACGAATTTTATCAATATCGGCGAACGGACAAACGTGACCGGCTCCGCCAAATTCGCCCAATTGATCAAATCGGGCAACTATACGGAAGCACTCAGCGTGGCCCGGCAGCAGGTAGAAGGCGGCGCCCAGATTATCGACGTCAACATGGATGAGGGTTTGCTGGACTCCGAAAAGGCAATGGTGGAATTTTTGCTGCTTTTGGGCGCAGAACCGGACATCGCCAAACTGCCCGTCATGGTCGATTCTTCCAAATTTCAGGTGATCGAAGCCGGTCTGAAGTGCCTGCAGGGAAAGAGTATCGTGAATTCCATTTCCATGAAAGAAGGTGAAGCGGAATTCATACGACAGGCAAAAATTTGCCACCGCTACGGTGCAGCCGTCGTGGTGATGGCTTTCGACGAAAAGGGACAGGCGGATACCATCGAACGCAAGGTGGAGATTTGCCAGCGCGCCTATAAAATACTGACCGGACAACTGGAGTTCGACCCGACCGACATTATTTTCGACCCCAATATTTTTGCCGTCGCTACCGGCATCGAAGAGCATAATGAATATGCAATCAATTACATAGAGGCGACCCGAATCATCAAGGAAACCTGTCCCGGCGTCAAGATCAGCGGCGGCGTGAGCAATCTCTCTTTCTCCTTCCGGGGCAATAATGCCGTGCGGGAAGCGATGCATTCCGCCTTTTTATACCACGCAATTCAGGCCGGCATGGATATGGGTATCGTGAATGCAGGCATGGTGGAGGTGTATGAAGAGATACCGAAAGATTTGTTGCGTCATATCGAGGACGTGCTCTTTAACCGCCGGCCGGATGCTACGGAAGAACTGGTCAAACTGGCCGAGTCATTCCGGTCTACCGGAGGCAAGACAATCGAAGAAGACCTCTCCTGGCGCAATGGCACCGTGCAGGAACGCATCACACATGCCCTTGTAAAAGGGATTGACAAATATATTGAAGAAGACGCCGAGGCAGCCCGGCAACAATTTGAGATGCCCCTGCACGTCATCGAGGGGCCGCTGATGGACGGCATGAATGTAGTGGGCGACCTGTTTGGCGCCGGAAAGATGTTTTTACCGCAGGTGGTAAAATCCGCCCGCGTCATGAAAAAGGCAGTTGCCTATCTCACGCCTTATATCGAGGCGATGAAAAGCGCGGGCTCAACGGGCGCCAAGGGAAAAATACTCATGGCGACGGTGAAAGGCGACGTCCACGACATTGGCAAGAACATCGTAGGTGTCGTACTGGGATGTAACAATTACGATATCGTGGATATGGGCGTCATGGTGCCTGCGGATAAAATATTAAAGGCCGCCGTGGAAGAAAAGGCGGACGTGATCGGTCTTTCGGGACTTATTACGCCCTCGCTCGATGAAATGGTGCATATCGCCAGAGAAATGCAGCGGCTGAACCTGAATATCCCGCTGCTCATCGGGGGCGCCACGACCTCCAAGACGCATACTGCCGTAAAGATCGAGCCGCAATACCGGAATGCGCCTGTAGTACACGTACTCGACGCCAGCCGAAGCGTGGCCGTTGTGAGCTCGCTTCTTACAAAAAACGAGACAGACAACGAGGCCTTCATTAACGGTATCAAAAATGAATACGAGCAGATCCGGGTGCAACGCGCCGGCCGCCAGTCCGCCAAGCAGTACCTCGGTCTACAACAGGCGCGTGCGAATAAATTCATGCCGGATTGGGCAGCTTATCAGCCGCCGAAGCCAAATTTTCTGGGCATAAAATCCTTTGATAATTATTCACTGGAGGAAATTTCCGAATACATAGACTGGACGCCATTTTTCCAAAGCTGGCAGCTGGCTGGCAAGTACCCCGCTATCCTCGAGGACTCAGTGGTGGGTATCGAAGCAAAAAAATTGTACCACGATGCGCAGGTTATGCTTCGCCGAATCATCGATGAACATTGGCTGCAGGCAAGTGCCGTCATCGGAATATTCCCCGCCAATAGCGTGCAACACGATGATATTCAGTTATACCGGGACGATACCCGCACGGAAGTGCTGATGACGCTGCACCACCTCCGGCAACAAAACCAGAAAGCCCCCGGACAACCGAACTTTTGCCTTGCCGATTTTATCGCGCCGGCGGGAGGATCGCCCGATTACCTGGGCGCCTTCGCCGTTACGGCGGGAATTGGCATCGAAGAGCACGTCAAGCGCTTCGAAGCCGCCCACGACGATTATTCCGCCATTCTGTTGAAATCCCTGGCCGACCGCCTGGCAGAAGCCATGGCAGAGCGTATGCACGAGCGGGTACGAAAAGAATTTTGGGGTTATGCTGCCGATGAAACGCTTGAAAGCGAGCAGCTAATCGCTGAAAAATACCGGGGAATTCGACCCGCGCCGGGTTATCCTGCTTGTCCGGACCACACCGAAAAGCAACTCATGTGGCAATTGCTCGAACCGGACCGGCGATCAGGCATACTTTTGACCGAAAGTTACGCGATGTACCCCGCTGCTGCCGTAAGCGGCTGGTATTTCAGTCATCCCGAATCAAAATATTTCGGACTCGGACAGATTGGGAAAGACCAGGTAGAGAGCTATGCAAGGCGAAAAGGAATGTCGACGGCAGAGATGGAGCGATGGTTGGCACCGGTTTTGAACTACGATGTGTAAACCTGTCAGGTAATGCCGCATAGTTGACAAAACACAAGTTTTTTATGGCCGCCGGGATGGCATCATGACAACTTTGAGTAATTTTGCTGCTCAATCTTTGCCATGATCGATGCACTTATTTCTTCCAAGACGCGCATAAAGCTGTTGTTGAAATTCTTTCTCAACAGTCATGCAACAGCCTATTTGCGTAGTCTGGAAAGTGAATTTGGCGAATCTTCCAATGGCATACGGCTGGAACTCAACCGCCTGGAAAGCGCGGGACTGCTCACATCTGAAAGTGAGGGCAATAAAAAGATTTACCGCGCCAACACTTCACATCCGCTCTTTAGCGAAATTCACAATATCGTGCTGAAGCATTTGGGGCTGGACCAGGTAGTGGAAAACGTGATACAGCGACTTGGCAATGTGCAACGCGTATTCCTCGCAGGTGATTTTTCAAAAGGCATCGACAGCCAGGTGATCGACCTCGTGTTTATCGGCGACTTCGACAAGACCTATCTGACTTCGCTGGTGGAAAAGGCGGAAAAAGTCGTCGGCCGGAAAATTCGATACCTCATTTACGATACCCAGGAGGCAGTCGCCATCGACTGGACGAAATACAAACCGGAGCCTTTGCTGCTCTGGAGCCAACCGGATGATTCTCCCCCTATTTTTAAATAACTAAATGCTAAAACTTAATCTACTTCAGCATGTATCAGGCACTTAAAAACAAAAAAAAGGCCCTCGCAGTCGTTGGTCTTGGCTACGTGGGTCTGCCGATCGCCCTGGAATTCGCCCGCCAGTTCAAAGTCGTCGGTTTCGATATCAACAAGGCCCGCATCGACATGATGCGCCGGGGAGAAGACCCGAGCCGCGAACTGGACGGATCGGCGTTCGAAGGGACGGATATCACCTTCACCGATGATATCGAGGAACTCCGCAAAGCAAATTTTTTCGTCATTGCAGTGCCGACTGATATCGATGAACACAAGGTTCCCGATCTCAATCCACTGAAAAAAGCGTCAGCGAGCGTCGGCAGAGCACTTAAAAAAGGTGATTATGTGGTATTTGAATCAACGGTCTATCCCGGCTGCACGGAGGAAGACTGTCTGCCAATCCTGGAAGAACTTTCCGGCCTGAAAATGGGTCGTGATTTCAAACTCGGATACTCGCCGGAACGCATCAATCCGGGCGACAAAACGCGGCCTCTGACCAAAATTCTTAAAATTGTAAGCGGCAATGACGCCGAATCGCTCGAAGAGATCGCCCAAACCTATGCACACATCATAGAGGCCGGCGTATACAAGGCCAGCAGCATCAAAGTCGCTGAAGCGGCTAAAGTCATAGAAAATACCCAGCGGGACCTGAACATCTCCCTGATGAACGAGCTCTCGATGATTTTTGACCGGATGGGAATCGATACCCAGGAAGTGATCAAGGCGGCGGGCACCAAATGGAACTTCCTTAAATTTTACCCCGGGCTTGTCGGCGGACACTGTATCGGTGTCGATCCTTATTATCTACTGCATAAGTCGGTTGAACTCGGTTACGAGCCACAGGTTATCCTGAGCGGCCGGCGCATCAACGATGGCATGCCTGCCTGGATCGCAAAAAAACTCGTTCAACTGCTGATCCAGAAAGAAAAGAGTCCGGGCCAGGCTAAAGTATTGGTGCTGGGTATCACATTTAAAGAAGATGTGGCGGATATTCGCAACTCCAAGGTTGCTGCGCTTGTGCATGAGTTGCAGGATTTTTCCATTAATGTGCACATAGCAGACCCGCATGCGTCGCCCAATGAAGTTGCGCATGAATACAAACTGACACTGGTGGACAAGATATCCGACGATTACGATGCGGTGGTTGTGGCCGTTGCACACAAGGAGTATAAAACTTACGACAGCGCGTTTTTCAAGTCCATTACCCGTGAAAATGCGATCCTGATGGACCTGAAAGCCCTGTATGAGAATATAGACCCGCAAATACATTACTGGAGGCTGTAAGCATACCCTTTCAGCCTGCCCGACAGTCAGAATGTACTGTGATTCAAATAATTACCAATCATTTGCCATAAGTCCCCCCGCAACTTATGAAAGGCGAAGCCTTTCTGAAATTGCAGGTTGATGACCGGCAGTCATAGAGAACGCTAACAATAAGCAAAAACAACAGGACCGAGTATGCACATTTCAATGGTTGACCTCAAAACCCAATACAGCCGCATCAAAGACGAAATCGACGCTGCGGTTATGGAGGTGCTGGCTTCTTCCCAATTTATCGGTGGCCCCAAAGTCATTTCTTTCCGGGAAAATCTGGAAAAATACCTGGGTGTAAAGCATGTGATACCCTGCGCCAATGGTACGGATGCACTGCAAATTGCCATGATGGCGCTGGAACTGAAGCCCGGAGACGAAGTAATCGTGCCGGCTTTTACATACGTGGCAACCGCAGAAGTCATCGGTCTGCTGGGTTTGGTGCCTGTGCTGACCGACGTGGACCCCGAAACGTTTAACATCCGGGTCGACCACGTGGAAGCCGCTATTACTCCACGTACCAAAGCGATCGTTCCCGTGCACCTTTTTGGGCAAAGTGCCGATATGGAACCGATCATGGCCCTAGCCAAAAAGCACAACCTTTATGTTATTGAAGACAATGCGCAGGCCATCGGAGCAGATTACAGATTTTCCGACGGCACAAGCCAAAAAACCGGCTCTATCGGTCATTTCGGCTGCACTTCTTTCTTCCCGTCCAAAAACCTGGGTTGCTACGGCGACGGCGGCGCGCTCATGACCAACGACGATGCGCTGGCCAACGCAGCCCGCATTATTGCCAATCACGGACAAACGAAACTTTACTACCACGACAAGATCGGCGTAAACTCCCGTCTGGATGCCCTTCAGGCTGCTATTCTGGATGTCAAACTTAAATACCTGGACGAATACTGCAATGCCCGGCGGGATGCGGCAGACTACTACGATCGTGCATTTAAGGACATAAGTGCGCTGAAAACGCCTGTCAGACACCCGAATTCAACGCACGTGTTCCACCAGTACACACTGCAAATGCCGGGAAGCGACCGCGAAGCGTTAAAAGCACACCTCGCTGAACAGGGCATTCCATCCATGATCTATTACCCGGTGCCGTTGTACAAACAGAAGGCTTTCCAGGGCTGGTGGCATGGAGGCGTTTTGCCGGTCACCGAGCACCTATGCGAGTCAGTGATTTCGCTGCCTATCCACACGGAATTGACAAAAGAGACCCTTGAAAAAATAACAGGAGCCGTACGCTCCTTCTTTGGCTCTTAATATTGCGGCATTTTCTACTTTTGTCGGCTTTGCCAAATACAACTCCCTGATTTATCCTAAAATCCGTTTATATGTTTCAATCCGGCAACCTGAAAAAAAATAGTACAGGCCGGGGTTTGTGCGGGCTCCTTGCATTTTTCTTTTTTGTCGGCGCGCTGGCTTTACAGGGGCAAAATCCTACTCCGTCCACGCCTTCCATCCAGGAGCAGGCGCGACAGGAAATACAGCGTCGCGGGCTGAACGAGGCGGAAGTAAAAGCCCGCCTGTTCAAGAAAGGAATTGATATGGACAGTATTACCCCGGACCAGCTTCCGCAGCTACAGGATACGATACAGGCCGTAATCAACGAACTGGAAATCGAAAAGGCTCAAAAAATCCAATCGGGGCAAGCAGGTCCGACGATTAATACAAGCGGCAAAATCACCCCGAAACGGGCCGAACAGCTCCAGCAAAAGGTCAGACAAGGCACTGCAATTGAAGAGGCTTATGGTAACAGGATGTTTGATGCCGCCGATACAAACATGCAATCCCGGGTTTGGGGACAGCACCTGTTCCGCGATAAAACAATTGCAGTATTCCGTACGACGAGTGATGTCAGACCCCCGGACAGTTACATATTAAGCGCCGGTGACATTATCACGATCAGTATATTCGGTGCATCCCAGTTTGACAGCCAGTTCGAGATTCAAAAGGACGGGTATGTTCAGCCCAGCCAGATGCCCAAAATTTTTCTGAAAGGCGTCCGGTTAGGGCAGGCAAAAGAACTGCTCAGAAGCCGGTTTGCGCAATTTTACCGGTTTGCTCCGGAGCAGTTTGCCGCCACCTTAAGTACCGCCCGGAACATCACGGTGAATATTTTTGGAGAAACCGTTCACTATGGAAGTTTTTCCATGTCAGCGGCCAATACCGCATTTAATGCGCTCATGGCGGCCGGAGGACCAAACGATCTGGGAACGGTCCGTGACATCAAGGTTATCAGGGGAAGGGAAACCAAAAAACTCGATATATATGAGTTCATGAACAATCCCGGCATCCAGTTCGATTTTTTCCTTGAAGACAACGATATCATCTATGTGCCTGTTGCAGAACGTGTTGTGAGTATAAAGGGCGCGGTTCGGAGGCCCTTTAAGTATGAATTGACGGGCAATGAGAATCTGGCCAAACTACTGGAATTTGCAGGAGGGCTCAATGCGGATGCTTACCGGGAAGTAGTTCAGATTCAGCGTTATATAAATGACAAGAAGGTGCTGATGGACGTCCCGCTCCAGGATATTCTCGATCAAAAGCAGGATTATACCCTGCTGAATGGCGATGAAGTTATCGTCCGCGTCATACCCTCGCCCATTGAAAATATTGCTACCATAGAAGGCGCCGTGGAGTTGCCGGGCGATTATGCCATAAGTGAAACGAACCGCGTGAGCGATCTGTTAAAAAAGGGCGTTTTGCGGCGGGAAACCCGCACCGATATCGCCTTCCTGCTGCGTACGAACACGGACAACTCAACCAGGCTGATCCAGCTGAATATCAATGAAATACTCTCCGCGCCAGGTTCTGCCGCAGACCTGATCCTGCAACCCCGGGATCGTCTGACCGTGTATGCGCAAGGGCGATATACAGATGTCAGTACCATTAGTATTACCGGGGCCGTCCGTGAAAATGTGTTCAACTATCCCTACACCCGCGACTCCTCCCTCACTTTGCAAAGGGCCATCCTGATCGCAGGCGGTCTTCGTCCCGATGCCAACGGCACCGGTCTGATCACGCGCAACGACCCCGGCAACGTCAAAGAACTTGAGTATATAGAAGTGGATCTGGCGGCAGCCTTCGATCATCCCAATTCGGCAGCCAATATAGTTCTGCAACCCTTTGATCACCTGGAAGTTTTGTCCCGCTCGTCATTTGCCGATACTGCCATGATCCGTGTCAGCGGGGCCGTTCGTCATCCGGGAGAATTCGTCTACGGCCAGAAAATGAGCCTTCGCGATGCCTTGCTGCTGGCCGGTGGACTTAAACTGGAAGCCGCCCGCAACCGGGTGGATATTTTCAGAATTCAGATCAGGGAAAACCAACCGACACGGGCAATAGTGGCTACAGCGCAGGTTGACAGTAATCTTGTAACTGCGGGTGGTTTTGCCATTTTACCGTATGATGAAGTCGTTGTCCGAACGGTACCGGAATTTGAATTTCAGCAATTTGTCGAGTTGCGGGGAGAGGTCAGATATCCCGGACGCTATGCACTTGTCAGCGACAACGAAACACTTTCTGATATTGTGCAACGCGCCGGCGGTCTGAGCCAGGAAGCATTCCCGGAGGGAGCATCTCTGTTTCGGGCCAAGGAGCAAAAAGGGTATGTAGTCACCAACCTGGGCGAAGCATTGCGCAACTACCGCTCGTTGCACAACCATATCCTGAAAGACGGGGACATCATCACCGTACCGAAACGGGAGGACCTGGTCACCATACGCGCGGCCAATACTCGTGCGATGGAAGTGATCGTCGCTCCCCTTGTGGCCAGTGGTCTCATAAATGTTGCTTTTACGCCCGGCAAGCGCGCCGGGTGGTTCATTCGAAAATACACCGCCGGATTCGGGAAAACGGCTATCCGGACGCATGTCACAGTGGAGCAGCCCAATGGCAAGATTAACAGAACGATTAACTTCGGTTTGTTCAAAATCTATCCAAGGGTAACAAAAGGTTCCGTTATCACCGTAGGCGGCAAACCGGAAAAAGAGAAAAAGGCTGAAAAGGAGAAAAAGCCTATTGACTGGGACAAGTCCCTTACCCAGATACTGGCTACTGTAGGTACGCTTGCTACGGTACTGCTGGCGGTTTCCGCACTGAAGAACTAGCATTATGAAGGATTACCTGCCCGATCTCGCTCCAGACAGTTCAGAAGAGGAAGAAGCAATCTCCCTTCACGACATAATTGCCCGCACAAAGGCATATGCCCTGGAATTGTGGCGCAGCTGGAAAACGCTTGCATTGTTTTGCTTGCCGTTTTTGATCTGGCAGGGTTATATGGCATTTACCACCCCCGTTACATACCTCACTAAACTCACCTTTATGGTAGACGATGACAGCGGCGGGCGTGGCGGGCTTCTGAATAACCTGCTGGGCGGCTTCGGTTTGTCATCCAACGATAACAACAACGATAAAATACTCGAACTGGCCCGTTCGATGCGAATATTCCGGCAGGCCCTTTTTCAGAAAGCCACGATCGACGGCAAATCGGATTACCTGGCCAATCATTTTATCCGGATACAGCATTTACATGAGGAGGCGTGGAACAAAAAGCCGAAGAACCCCGGCCAGCCGAGTTTAAAGGGTTTTTTGTTTACCCGCGACAGCGTCGAACAATTCAATCGCCTGGAATATGCCGCGCTCAAATCACTGTACGGCATGCTCCTAGGCAGCGAAGATTACCGCCCGATGTTTGGCGCGCGCAACAATGCCGATTCAGGCATTATGACTTTATCGCTTGAAACCCGGTCGGAAGCGCTTACGATTGCGCTCCTGCGCGCGATTTTTGATCAATTAAGTGATTTTTATATCAACGCTTCCACCAAGAAGCAACTGGAAACGTATGAAATAATACGCGAAAAAGCGGATTCCCTGCGCAGACTGCTGACCGGCACAGAATTCAGGGCGGCCCAGTTTCAGGAGAAAAACAATCTGCTGTTGCGACCGACCGATCAGCTGCCTACGGAACGCCTGTCCAGGGATAAAAACATTTACACGCTCATGTACGGGGAGTCGATCAAAAACCTGGAACTGGCCGATTTCGCCCTGCGCAACAAAATCCCTTACGTGCAGCCTATTGATCTGCCGATCCCTCCGCTGGTGGGCACGCCGTACGGAAAGAAAAAAGCCCTGGTGCTTGGCCTCGGCCTCGGCCTGCTGCTCGGAGGCGTTTTTGTCATCGGGCGCAAGGCCATTCGCGACCAGCTTGGAAAATCGCCGCGACAACCTGTTGAAAACTAAATGTTTGCAGGACTGAAGTCGACCGGCATTTCCAAAAAAGGCCTCTATGAGGCTGTATACACCATAAGCGGACGTTTCGTCTCCATTTTTTTGGTGATTGCAACAACAAAGTTTCTCACGACCTTTCTCAGCGAAGAGGCTTACGGCCGGCTGGCTCTTTACAACATCACTGCGACGCTGCCATCCATGTTTTATTTTGGTCCCCTCGGGCAGGGGATACTTCGTTATTATCCAATCGCGAGGGAAAACGGGGAAATCGGGGCTTTTCACCGTGAATACAACCTGCTGTTTCGAAAAGGCGCCCTGGCTGTTTTATCGGCGGGTGTCATTTTATCTGTCGTTTTCTGGATCACGGGGCTGAAACACTGGAGTATTGCCAGCCTGCTCATTGCTATCCTGAGTTCGGCCGCCGCCTTCAATACATTTCGCTACGGGCTGCAAAACGCTTCCCGCAAACGAACGCTGGCAATGGGGCTGGAAACCGGCGACCGCGTATTTCAACAAGGATTGGCGATCCTGTTGTTATGGATTGTCTCCAGGGATCCACTGATTGTTTTGGGCGGCTATGTCATATCGTCTTTATGCTTTTTGGCGATCAACCGACATTACTACCATATTTCTTTCCCGGATACCAGAGAAGCGCATCACCCGGCAAACGACCATTACACCAAAGGCATCCTGAACTATTCGTGGCCATTTGTCGTGTTCGGCGTTTTTTTCTGGATACAAAGCGCTTCCGAACGCTGGACGCTGGAAATACTGCAGTCCACCGAAATGGTCGGACAATACGCCGTATTGAACCAGATCGGGTTTCAATCGCAAAGTCTGTTGTTTGGGTCCATCAGTTATTTTCTGTTCCCGATATTATTCAACCGGGCGGGCAACCTGAAAAACAACCGGCAACTCGAGCATGCCAACACATTAAACAACTGGTATCTGATATTCAATGTGTTGTTGACGGCATTTTTGTTCTTGATTTTCTGGCTGTTCGGCGAATCGGTCATCCGGCTGTTAAGCCACGAAAAATACGTGACAGTGGCTCCGTTTTTGCCGCTTATGGTTCTTGCAGGTGGCTTGTTTAATTTTGCGCAAAATTATTCCAACCGCTACATGATGGCCCTGCAAACCAAAAACCTGATCCTTCCCAAGGTAGCGGCTTCCGTAGCCGGCATTCTTTTCAATCTTGCAGGAGCATATTGGTTCGGATTAAAAGGCCTCATTATTTCCGTCGTATTCACCCAGGCATTTTATGTAACGATGATCCTCCTTGTGTGGAATTTCAGACAAAGGGCCATGTCAGAAAATGAATCGCTGCCAATCCATGAAACGAATCATTAAAGCCATCCTTGATATTTTCCCCGATTCGATCTCAAGCGCCCTTTTGTTTTATATCAGAAACATAAAGGGCAAAAAAATGGCGGAAGTGTGGGAGAAAAACGGCCGCAAAGGCGCTCCGCCTCATATCGTAAAACAGAAAATCGTAGCGGGGTTCGGCAAAAGATTCCACTGCAAAACCCTGGTTGAATCAGGGACTTTTCAGGGTGACATGGTGCAGGCGCAAAAAAATAACTTTGAGCGGATATATTCGATAGAGTTAAGTCCCGAACTCCGGCAGAAGGCCGCCCGGAGGTTCAGGGGAACGAAACATATCAAAATCATACAGGGAGACAGCGGGAAAGTGATCCCCGAAATCATGCCGCTTTTAAAGGGAAAAACGCTCTTCTGGCTTGACGGCCATTATTCAGGTGGCATTACGGCCAAAGGCGAAAAAGAGTGTCCGATATTTGAGGAGCTGGACGCCATTCTGGGTCATAATCAGCTCAAACACGTGATACTGATCGATGACGCGCGCCTTTTTAACGGCACGCATGACTACCCCGAACTGGACGATCTCTTTGCTTATGTCACGTCCAGGCTGAATGACTATGGCCCGTCATTTGTAGAAAATGACATCATTTGCTTTTTGCCAAATGACTGATCCTTTGACCGGCTTTTTTACCCTCCGATTTGTCTTTTTCAAAATGAAAAACATCATTAGGCCATGTGCGGTATCACCGGCATAATAGGTTACGGATTCGAACACCGGCATCTGGACATGATGATGCACCGCATTGCCCACCGGGGACCGGACGGGCAGGGGAAATGGACGAACGGCGCCGTGTCATTCGGGCATTTAAGGCTCAAAATCATTGATTTGTCCGAGCGGGCGGCACAACCGATGATCTGCTCCGTCACAGGGAATATCCTGACATTCAACGGAGAAATTTACAACTACAAGGAATTAAGTGCAGAGCTTAAAGGCGACTATCCCTTCCGGTCGGACAGCGACACAGAAGTTATCCTCGCGGCTTACCAAAAATGGGGTATTCAGTGCCTGAAAAAACTGCGCGGCATGTTTGCCTTCGCTTTGTATGACGCCACCCAAAAGAAAGTTTTACTGGCACGCGACCGCTTTGGCATCAAACCATTGTATTTCCGCCGTGAGAATCGTTGTTTCCTGTTCTCTTCTGAAATAAAGGGGGTGGTCAATCTGCCCGGTCTTTCCCAAACACCAAACCACCGGAAGATATTCGGATTTCTGGCACATCGCCACCTCGATACGGACGAGGAGACATTTTTTAATGAAGTGCGTCAACTTTTGCCGGCTACCAGTGCATGGGTGGATGAGAACGGAATAATGTCCGAACCCGTCAGCTATTGGAATGTCCCAAGACCCGGCGACCGCGTTTTTCAGGAGAAGGACCGCGAAATATTTCGGGAAAATCTCCGGGAAAGCATCCGGCTGCATCTGCGCGCCGACGTACCCCTCGCCTGCTTTTTATCGGGCGGCCTCGATTCGTCCAGCATAGCATGCCTCGCGTCAGGATTGCTGGAAGAAGGCCAGTCCCTGAATACCTATTCATCCATTCTCAAGGAAAAAAACGAGGAAAACGCCCTGATCGACCTCGTTCGTGATTATCTGCCAAAAGCGGTGCACAATGGTGTCGTGTTCGATGGCGGCAATTTTTTACAGGAACTTCCGACCATTACCCGCCACCACGACGAACCCTTCGCCGATGCATCCATGTACGTTCATTGGGAATTGTGCAAACTGGCGCAACAACATGGCATAAAGGTCATGTTGTCCGGCAACGGCGGAGACGAAATACTCGGAGGGTATTCCAGTCATTTGTATTCCGAGCTTGGAAGGTTGCTGCATCGCTTTCAACTTGTTGATTATGTGCGTTATACGATGAACTATCCGGTTCACCGGCCGGAATCTGTTCTCCAGTTCTTTGTACGGTCCATCCAGGAAATCCTCCCTTTTCAGTGGCGCGAATTGCAGAAACGGCAACAAAGCATTCCGGCAAAACGGTTGTTAACGGGAAACTTTGATCCGAGCAACTATATTTTTTACCGGTTCAGAAATAAAGACCCTTATGAGGCAAACATGCTTAACAACCTTTGTTCCTGGACGGTCCCTCAATTTTTGCACTACGAAGATCGAAATTCGATGGCCTTTGGCATCGAGATCAGGGTGCCCATGCTCGACCATGACTTCATGGAATACGTCATGCAATACCGTCCGGAAGACCTGTTGAAATACCGCACCAAACAACTATTAAGGGACTCTTTGTCGGGGTTTGTGCCGGAGCCAGTGTTAAAACAGCGGTTAAAGCACGGTTTTGCCGCTCCATTGGAGAACTTTGTGAATTTCGATACAAAAGGCACCCTGCGATTTTACAAGGAGCAGGTGCAGACCATACCATTTTTTAATCGACCGGAAGTGGAGCGATTGGGAACAGAAGTTCTTGAAAAAGGAGAATATGGGCGGTTTCATTACTTCTGGAGAGTGTTAAGCCTTGCCATCTGGTACAATACTTTTTTTAATGGCTAAAGTAATTGCAAGAGTCTTCGGTGGACTTGGAAATCAACTTTTCATTTATGCAGCCGCGAAAGCGCTGGCCGAACGAACCGGTTCGGATCTGGTGCTCGATATCCACTCGGGTTTTCGTCGCGACGATTTCCAGCGACAGTTTGCGCTCAATCATTTCGACGTTGGCTACCGGGAAGCCAATGCGCTGGAGCGATTCGAATTCCCCATGGGCAGGGGCGTCAGGTACCTTTTCCGGACTGTAAATCAATACCTGCCCCCTCAAAATCGTTTTTACCTGTCCGATCTGTTCCGCCAAAAAAAGAAGTTTATCGAGCCATTGATCTCCTACCAGCCGCGAGCGTGGTCTTGGATGGAAGGGTACTGGCAGTCGCCATTGTATTTTAATGATATCCGGAAAACGCTGATACGGGAACTGCGTGTTACCAGTTCCCTTTCGGAGGAGACGGTTGCGCTGGCCGAAAGAATTCGCGGCGCAAACAGCGTTTGTGTGCACCTGCGCATGCTGCGTCATTTCCTGAAAGGGACCGAAATGGAAAGCGAGCGGAAACTGGGCGGGCAACATTACCTGAAAAGCATGGATTATATAGCACAATCTGTTGACAATCCATTGTTTGTATGTTTTTCCGATGCTCCCCACGCCGTAAAGTCGCAATTGGCCGCCGCTCCGTTCGACATCATTTTCGTTACGCACAACAAAGGAGATGAACGGGCTCACGAAGATTTTTATCTCATGTCGCAATGCCGCCATTTTGTCCTTTCGAACAGCACTTTCGGCTGGTGGCCGGCATGGCTTTGCCAGCATCCGGACAGCATTGTGCTTACCCCGCCACTGAATCTTTGGGACAACCTCAACATTCTGCCTTCAAACTGGATTACCTCTGACAGCCTTTTATCCAGGGTAAAAAATGCCATTTAAAGAAGTTATTTACAATAATTACGTCCGGAATCATACCCGGCCGTTGTACGGGACGGAGACCCTCGACGGCATTCGAAAACACTTTCCTGTCTGGGATTACTATTACGGCCGGCACCTGCCGGCGAACAAAGACGCACAGATACTAGATATCGGTTGCGGCAAAGGAAGTTTTGTGTATTACCTTCATCAGCAAGGATATAGACGGGCGTTTGGCATCGATCTTTCAGAGGAACAGGTCGAATACGGCCGGTCGCTTGGTATTTCCAATATTCTAAGTGCCGATGTACATCATTTTCTGTCGGACAAAAAAGACGCCTACGATTGCATCACGGCGTTCGATGTACTCGAACATTTTACCCGGCAGGAGGTATTCGATCTTTTGACTGCAATCAGCCAGGCATTGAAGCCCGGCGGATGCTTCATCATGCAATCACCAAACGGAGAAGGGCTTTTTTATACAAGTATTTTTTATGGCGATTTCACACACGAAATCGCGTTCACAGAATCCTCGCTCCGCCAGATTTGCCTGAATACCGGTTTCAGCAAGGTGACGTGTTATCCGACAGGCCCGGTACCGAAAGGGATGCTATCAACGATCAGGTGGCTGCTCTGGCAAGTCATCGTGCTGAAAATGCGCTTTTACAAACTGGTGGAAACAGGCAGCGGGAAAGGCATTTTCACGCAAAACCTGATCGCTAAATCTACAAAAGGCTGAAAAAGCGTTTTATTTTCCTCAATTCGCACCCGATTCAGTATTTCGCACCAATGTATGCGCAAATGACGCTGTGTGAAGACGTGGATGTCACCGTTTTGTATTGTTCCGATCAGGGACTTCAAAAAAAAATTGACCGGCAATTCAATGCCGAAGTCGCCTGGGATATACCGATTCTGGAAGGTTACCGCTCTGTATTTCTGAAAAATTACGCCCGTCACCCGTCGGTTTACAATTTCTGGGGCTTGCAAAACTGGGGCATTATTACTCGCCTTTGGAAAGCCCACCGCAGTGTGCTGGTTGTGAATGGCTGGAATTACATCATTTGTCTCGTAGCCATCGTTGCAGGCCGTTTATTTGGACACACCGTATGCCTGCGCGGCGAATCGCCCCTGAGCCGCGAGTTAAAAAAGACAAGGCGCGGCATTGCGCTCCGGAGGCTGCTTTTCGGGAATTTTCTGTTTCGGCTGGTTCATTATTTTCTGTTTATAGGGCGTGAGAACAAAGCCTTCTATGAATTTTACGGCATATCGGATGCAAGGCTGGTGTTTACCCCCTATGCAGTTGACAATGCCCGGTTCAGGGCGCTGCTCCCCCAAAATTCACCGGAGAAAAAGAGACTGCGGCAGACGCTCAAACTGCCCGAATCCGGAGTTATTATACTTTATTCCGGCAAGTATATGGCAAAAAAGAGACCCCTCGACCTGCTGGAGGCATTTTGCCTGCTGGACCGGCCGGATTGCAACCTGGTGATGGTCGGGGAAGGTGATTTGCGCCCTCAAATGGAACGTTTTATAGCGGAAAAGGGGCTGAAGAACGTCCGCCTCACCGGTTTTGTCAACCAGACGGACATTCCCCGTTATTACGCAGCCGCAGATATTTTCGTGATGTGCTCGGATGCGGACGAAACATGGGGACTTTCCGTAAATGAAGCAATGAATCTCAACCTTCCGCTTGTCGTTTCGGACGAAACCGGTTGTTCCGCCGACCTGGTCCGGCATGGAGAAAACGGATTCATCTACCCGACGGGAGATGTTCGTGCCCTGGCCGCGTTCCTTGATATTCTGATTAAAGATGAAAAGGCACGACTTCTGGCATCGGTGGCATCGGCCAGGATCGTCAGCGAATACTCCTATGAAAAGATCATCGAAAACCTGAAAGCAATACCTGTCCGCTGATGAATATCCTTTTTGTCGGCCACCTGTCAGAAGGTCAAACAAGCCTGGAGCGCATGAAAGCCATGCAGGCATTGGGGTACCGTGTCACAGGCATTGAATCGGGTCCGCCCATGAGTACGTGGCAAAGGGTTGCCGGTAAAATTGCGCGGTCTGCGGGCCTCAACCACGACTACGCCGGGCTGAACGGACAGATACTGGATACTTGCGGCAGGCAACATTTCGACCTGTTATGGGTGGAAAAAGGCACCCTTGTGAAACCGTCGACACTCCGCAGGGTAAAAGAACGGCAAGCGGAATGCAGGCTGGTACACCTGAACCCCGACGACCCTTTCGGAGCATACCGCTCAGGATGGGACAGATTTATCACAACGATCCCGTTCTACGATATTCATTTCGTAGCACGCACACAGAATATTGAAGAGTACGCCCGTCTGGGAGGAAAAAATATTTTTGCTTACGACCGGTCATTTTCAAAGTCCCTGCACCGCCCGGTTGATCTGACGTTGGAAGAAAAGAAAGCATACGGGGTGCCGGTCGGGTTTGTAGGCAGCTACGCGCACGACCGCGCGGGTATGATTGCGGGCCTTATCGGGCACGACATCCCGGTAGCGGTATACGGAAACGGATGGCCCAACCAGAAATACTGGGACATTATCCGGCAACACTACCGCGGCCCTTCCCGCTTTGGCGCCGAATATGCCAGAATCATCAATGGCATGGGCATCGCCCTTCATTTTTTGCGACGCGAAAACCGCGATGAACAGGACAGCCGAACCTTCGAAATACCGGCCTGCGGTGTGTTCATGATAGCCGAACGAAGCCCTAAACACGAAATGCTGTTCAAGGAAGATCAGGAGGCTGTTTTCTTTGAGACTTTTGAGGAATTGCTGGACAAAGTGCGTTTTTACCTGTCACATCCCGAAAAAGCCGGACAAATAGCAGCGGCGGGATACCGGCGCTGCATGGAATCCGGTT
This sequence comes from Bacteroidota bacterium, assembly GCA_029781095.1. Taxonomy (GTDB): domain Bacteria; phylum Bacteroidota; class Bacteroidia; order Chitinophagales; family Saprospiraceae; genus M3007. Next base: position 12,391 of record JAKOXM010000258.1, on the reverse strand, counting down.
ACGACCACCAAAGCAGGATGAAAACCTATACCGATATTGCTATGACAACCAAACTGTCATGAATACAGCCGGGCTTTGGCTGCCTTACCTGTTGTCGTTGCCGATTTTCATCATCGGCGGTGTCAGTTTTTTCAATCTCCTCAAACCGCGGAAAGTAAACCTGCTTCGCATTTATCTCGTAGCATTTACGTTGCATTTTGCCCTTTTGCCGCTTTACGGATTCACGGCAGAATCGCTTTTGGGTCACTGGGAATATTTTGAAGATGAAATATGGGCCGCATACCTGAGTTTGTATGTCTTCCTGGGTGGCATTCTGATATTATTATTCATATTCGACCGCTTCCCCAAAAAATTCAGGAAGAACTGGACGATCCCGCAATTACTGGAACAGCAATACCGGGACATACCACTGGGAAAAGCCATGGGCTATTTCCTTCTGGTCATCGGTTTTCTATTGGGATTCAATATCTATTTCGGGTTTGTTTCATATGCATCCAGCACGCTGGAGCGCAATCTTGCGGTGCCCTACCCGATCGTAATCGCCAAAAGCCTGATCGGCATCCTGGTTTTTGGACTTATAGGTTACGGCGCCATGCACCTCGTCCGGGGTAAAAAATATCTGTATCTGGGGTTGATACTCCTGCTGAGCAATAATTTTTTGAACCTGTATTCAAGACGCACCTACCTCCTGGCATTGATCATATTGATTTTGTTCAAATTGTTGATGGACCGGTTCAGGATTCCCCTGCGCCAGATACTGGTAGTCGGTGGCATGGGGATATTTATTTTGCAGGTATTTTTCCCGTTTCTCTTCGTTTTTCGACAACTGACCATCGAAAACCCCGACGATAAAAAAGCCAAGGAGTCCTTGACCCAGACCTACGAAATCAGCCAGGGCACGCGCGGGCAGGAGTTGAGCAAAGGCATAGAGGCCAACGAAGCATACCGGGCCAATCAAATTGCCCGCAATATCGAATTCATGCGATTCCCGCTCAGGGAAGGTCGTTACATGAACGGACTTATTTTTGGCTACCAGCTCTCGGCGGTGGTGCCCAGGGCGCTTAACCCTGCAAAACTCGATGCCAGAAAAGCGCTCGCGCCCGAAGCCATTATTCTATTGTTTTACGGACGAAAAGGATTCGATCTTGCCGATAATCTGCCGCTCTACGGTTTTCTGGAATTCGGCTATACGGGCGCCTTTCTGGCGGGAATATTACAAGCTTTTTTCCTGATCATTTTTGAGTGGTTCGCTTTCCGCTTTCAGCGAATTCACCCCTTTCTGGGTCTTTCGATCCTGATGTATGCCATATACAATCACCTGAACCTCGAATATCCGTATCAACAGGAATTGTCGCTTGTCAGGGATATGATCATTTTCTTTTTTATCGCCTATCCGATCGCGGTTGTACGCAATTTATTGTTTCGGACCGGAAAAGGAAAACCGCCCGCAACCGTACCGGCATCATGAAAATGCATACCAGACCCGGCAAAATGACTGATCGACTTAAAATCGCATGGGTGTTGTTTTGCCGGGCGCTGGGCAACGGGGTAATAAATCTGTCCCATTTTCTGCTATACAGGAAAGCAAGTCAACCACAAAAAATACTTGTTTTCCGCACCGGCTCGATCGGTGACAGTATATGCGCCATGCCGGCAGTCAGCAATATCCGCGCACAATTCCCGCAATCGAAGGTACATCTGCTGACAAATGCCGGGACAGGCCATCAGAACCTGGTTTCGTTCGAAGCACTCGTCAGTCCGGCTATTTTTGACAAAATCATCAATTACGAAGGCATTCCGGCAAACAAACTAGCCCGTTTGTTGCGGGAGGAGGGATATGACCTCGTCATTCATTTGACCCAATATGAGGCTCCTTTGCGAAGCTTGTTACGCGACATGGTGTTTTTCCGGTTTTTCGCGGGTATAAAAAGCGGCTGGGGCTGGCAATTCAACCGTTTTTTATCGTTCAGGCAGGAACAGGCAAAATACCTGGCTTTGCCCAACGAACGGGACCGGTTAATCCGGATTTTGCAAAGAAACGGCGTTGCAGCGCCAGGACCGGATCGCTTTCCGTTCAATATTCGTGAAAGCGACTCGCACCGGGTCAAAATATTGCTGTCCGAATTACCACTATCGGATCGCCCGACCATCGCCATTGTCCCGGGCGCAAAACGGCCGCAAAACCGCTGGCCTGTATCCCACTTTTCAGAGGTAATCCGGCATTACAGCCCTTATTTTAACATATTCCTCATCGGCGGTGAAAATGACCTCCCGCAAGTCCGGCCATTACTCGAATTTCCCAATACTTATTCCTTTTGCGGATTGCTAACGCCCCTGCAAAGCGGACTCTTGATGCAGCATTGCCTGCTGGTATTGAGCAACGACACAGGGCCAATGCACCTGGCATACGGATTCGGCGTTCCGGTAGTGGCATTATTCAGCAATCGCGATTTTCCCGACAGGTGGTTTCCGCCAATAGACCGGCATAATGTCGTGCTGCGGGCGCAAGGGATCGCCTGTGCTGTTTGCCTCAGCGAGACTTGCGCCGACAATATTTGTATGAAAAAGATCGGTCCGGAAGAAGTGGTATCTGTCATGGACCGTGTCATCAGCCTGCTTGTGCCAGGGAACAAATATCAACCCGCGGCCAACACGTGAACCTGAGTTTCGTCACGCCCTCATTTTATCCTGCATTCATTTACGGCGGCCCGACCGTAGCGAACTATGCCTTGTGTGAAGCGCTGGCGGCACAGGGCGTACAGATATCGGTTATTACGACTGACGCAAACGGCGGGCAAGCGCTTTTGGTGAAAAAAAACATTCCGGTGGTGTTGTCCCCGGGATTTACGGCTACATATTACAGGGAGCAGCTCCGAAACCTGTTCTCCCTTGGGTTTATTGCGGGTGCGCGCAGGTCAATCCGCGCAGCAGATGCCGTACACATTCAATCGGTATTTTCCATATATACCCTTTTGGCGCTGCGGTATGCAACAAAATATAAAAAGCCGGTGCTTCTTTCTCCAAATGGAAGTCTGGGAAAGTGGTCGATGGAACAGGGCAGCAGGAATAAAGCGCGGTTTCTTCAGTGGTTTATAAGGCCTTATCTGTCCAAAATCTTGTTTCATACCTCATCGCAACAGGAAGCGGAAGAAATAAATACAATTTTTCCGCAGGCTGCCTGTGTTATAATTGCAAATGGAGTCAATTTGCCGGAATTCAGGACAATACTTGCACCTGACCGGGTTTCGTACCTCCGAAAATTTGCCGGAATCACGAGAGATATTGATACCAAAATTGTGGTTTGTCTTTGCCGGCTGCACAAAGTGAAAGGACTGGATATCCTGATCCGGTCCATTCAAATAATCAGGCACCAGGGCGGCAACGTCATTTTATTGATAGCAGGTCCGGATTTCGGGGAGAAGGACTTTTTGGAGCAACTGGCTTCGGATCTCGGATTGAGTGAGCATGTGTTCTTCACCGGCGAACTCGGAGGCGCTGACAAAATTGCGTTTTTACAAGGTGCAGATGTGTTTGCCCTGCCTTCGCTGCATGAAAACTTCGGCATTGCCTACCTCGAGGCATTGGCCGCCGGTATCCCTGTGGCAGCCTCTACCCGGACGCCCTGGCGAGACGTGGAAGAGGCCGGCTGCGGTCGCTGGGTCGCTCCCACACCTGAAAATTTTGCGGAAGCGATCACATTTCTGCTCGACAGGGGGAAAGAGGCATATTCCGATAATGCGCGTTCCTATGCAAGCCGGTTTGCCTGGGACAATATTGCCAGGCAATTTATTGCGGCATATCGGGGCAAGGCCTGATCATTTAATCCCCGGATTTTACCGGGTTCGGTTCAATATTTTTCAAGAAAACAATTATGCTGCGTTCCGTACTGGAGTACCTGAGTAAAGGAATTGTGTTAAAACGAAAATTACCGGCAGACTTCGGTAGCCGGACCCTTTTTGTTTCGCCGGAAGGCGGCGGTTTGCGCTATTGGAAACCTGCCCTGAATAATATAGACCCGATGCTGTTCCAGGTCGTAAAGTCTTGTATCAAGCCGGGTTATACCATCTGGGATGTGGGCGGGAACGTTGGATTATTCGCTTTTGCAAGTGCTGTGCGGTCAAATGGCGGACAGGTAGCCATATTCGAACCCGATATCTCGCTTTGCAACCTGCTTCGCAAAAGCGCCGATCTGAACCCCGATTTGAACATAGACATATTTCCGTTGGCCGTATCGAACAAGGACGGAGTTTCCGTTTTTCATATTGCAAACCGCTCCCGATCTTCCAATCACCTTGCCGAGGTGTCGGGGCTTTCGCAAACGGGCGGCATTCAAAAAAGTCTTCGGATACCGACTGTCGCACTGGATAGTTTTCTGGCGCATTATGCGAGGCCGGATTTTATAAAAATTGACGTGGAAGGGGCCGAACACCTTGTATTTGAAGGCATGGAAAAGATACTTTCCACCGTTCGGCCGGGCATTTTATGCGAAGTGTCCGGCGAAAACAGCCCCCTGATTGCAGCGATTCTGAAAAGGAACCGCTACAAAATATTCAACGCCGACAAATTACCCGACTTCGTAGAATCGGACACCCCGGCATACAACGCACTTGCCATACCGGAATGACATGAAGACCGGAAAAACGGCATCGCTGACGGTTATCATACTGACGTTCAATGAAGAAAAACACCTCGCGCGGTGTATCCAAAGTATTGCATCCGTCGCGGAGCGTATCATTATCGTCGATTCCTATTCAACGGATCGGACTCTCGAGATCGCCCGGTCCGCAGGTGCGGAAGTCTTCCAAAACCCCTTCGTAAACCAGGCCCGGCAGTTTCAGTGGGCGCTGGACAATATTGCCACCGACAGCAACTGGATCATGCGGATGGATGCCGACGAGTACGTGTTGCCGGAACTGGCTGACGAACTTTCGGAAAAATTGGAAACACTGCCCGAGGGCGTTTCAGGCCTTTTGGTCAAAAGGCGCGTCATTTTCCTTGATAAATGGATTAAAAAAGGTTTTTACCCGATGGTTTTGCTCCGTATATGGCGAAACGGCGCCGGCTATATCCAGCAAAAATGGATGGATGAGCACACCAAACTCAAATACGGGCAAACGATGATGCTGGACCATGATTTGGTCGATCACAACCTCAATCATTTGGGCTGGTGGACGGACAAACACAACAGGTATTCACTCCGGGAAGCCGTGGAGCGTCTGAACCGGGAATATCATTTCCTGGGAGATGCGTATGACACGGGTTACGGGATAGGGAACCAAAAAAAGCCGTTCAAATCGCTTTATATGCACCTGCCCCTCTTTCTCCGCCCTTTTCTTTATTTCATCTATCGATACGTTTTACGCCTCGGTTTTCTGGAAGGCAAGCCCGGACTGATCTGGCATATTTTGCAGGGTTTCTGGTTCCAGTTTCTCGTGGATGCCAAAATATATCAGATCAAACACCTCGCCCGCAAACAGGGAAAATCAGTCAAGGCTGTACTGGAGGATGATTTTGGAGTAAAACTGTAAATATGGAACGCGGCAAAACCGACTTGTCCCAATACAACAACGCCTGGTATCAGCCGGGAGGAATGCTCCGGCGCGGGCTGTGGTATTTTGTCAACGTGCTGTTTTTTATAAATCCGCTCAATCCGCTATCGGGTTTAAAAGCGCGTTTACTTCGCTTATTCGGCGCCAAAATCGGCCGGGGAATCGTAATCAAGCCTGCGGTAAACATCAAATATCCGTGGAATCTGGTCGTTGGCGACTACTGCTGGATCGGTGAAAACGTCTGGATCGACAACCTGGCCAAGGTCACAATCGGCTCTCATGTCTGCCTTTCACAAGGCGCCATGCTGCTGACCGGCAACCACGATTACACTTCATCGGCATTCGACTTGACGGTCGCCGGTATTAAACTCGACGATGGAGTATGGATCGGCGCACGGGCTGTCGTTTGTCCGGGCGTGGTTTGCCACAGCCATGCTGTTCTTTCGGTGCAGTCTGTCGCAACCCGCGACCTCGAACCATATACCGTATACCAGGGCAATCCTGCCACGAAAGCGAAAGACAGGGTCATTCGCGGGAAAACGGGTTGAAATACCCGCCCCTGCTGCCATGCATTCCCATTTCCTGCACTCCGCCAATCTGAAACAAATCGAAACTTAACGTGCGTATTTCCCTTGTCACACCTGCCTTTAACAGCGCGCGTACAATTCGTGACACGCTTTTGAGCATACAGGCGCAGGATTATCCCGACATCGAGCACATCATTGTCGATGGCGTTTCGAAGGATAATACGCTCGATATCATATCGGAATTCCCGCACGTTTCCAGGCTGATCAGCGAGCCGGACAGGGGCCTGTACGATGCCATGAACAAAGGTCTGCGGCTGGCAAGCGGAGATGTGGTCGGGATCATCAATTCTGATGATTTTTATACGGGCCCGCATGTGATCCGCAAAGTGGCGGAGAAAATGAATGAAACCGGTGCCGATGCATTATATGCCGATCTGGAATACGTGGGAGTCTCCAATATTAACCGGGTGGTCAGGACCTGGAAAGCAGGGCATTTTACACCCCGGTATTTCTACCAAGGCTGGATGCCTCCCCACCCGACCTTTTTTGTCAGGCGTGAATTATACGACCGGTACGGATTGTTTAATCCGGATTTTCGGTTTTCGGCAGATTATGAACTCATGTTGCGTTTTTTGCTCAGGCACAATATTCCCGTCTGCTACCTTCCCGAAGTAATCGTACGCATGCGGGTGGGCGGAGCCAGTAACGCAAGTATCTTCAACCGATTGCGGGCAAACCGCGAAGACAGGCTTGCCTGGAAAATAAACGGGCTTCGGCCTCATTTTTATACGCTGTACCTGAAACCCTTATCCAAAGTCGGACAATACTGGAGCGGGATAAAAGAGAAAGGCGGTGATCTGCCATGAAACGGATCAAAATAGTATCTGTAGGCGGTGCGCGGCCCAATTTTGTCAAGATTGCCGCTCTGGCACGGGCCTTCGAACAATATGAACAAGTTGATTTTCAAATCATTCATACCGGCCAGCATTACGATACAGCCCTCGACGGAGTGATTTTTGAGCAACTCCAAATTCCGGCGCCCAAATACCATCTCGGAGTGGGCAGCGACACGCCCAACCGGCAAATGGCGCAAATGCTGTCAGGTCTGGAACCGGCTTATCTGGAACTGTCGCCCGATCTTGTCATCGTTGTAGGCGACACAACTTCCACGCTCGCAGCGGCGCTGGCCGCCGTCAAAATGAATATTCCTGTCGCACATGTGGAAGCCGGCTTGCGGAGTGGTGACCGGACGATGCCCGAAGAGATCAACCGCATTCTGGCGGACACCCTCTCCGATTTTTTGTTCGTAACGGAACAGTCCGGCGTCGATCATCTTCTGTATCAGGGAATTACGACGGACAAAATTTTCCTTGTCGGCAATTGCATGATCGATACGTTGATACGTTGCCGGAAGAAAGCCTCCGAAACCCAAAGCCTGAAAAGGTTCGGTTTGTTGCCTGAAAACTATGCACTGGCGACTTTCCACCGGCCTTCCAACGTTGACGCAAAATCTGACCTGGAAGTGCTGATCCGGTTATTGGCAGCAGCAGGACTTGCTCTGCCAGTCGTCTTACCCCTGCACCCGCGCATGCGCGACTGCCTGGAGCGATTCGGACTTACAGCAAAACTGGCATCGCTGGAAAATATACATGTAATCGACCCGCTGGGGTATCTCGAATTTCTTGATCTGATGGCGCACGCCGCCATTGTAATTACCGACTCCGGCGGTATCCAGGAAGAAACAACATTTCTTGGCGTGCCATGCCTCACCCTGCGCAGCACAACAGAACGACCTGTCACCATAACCCTGGGCACCAATGAACTTTGCCCTGCCGGCGACACGGATACCGCAATCTCCAAAATAAGGCAGGCGATTTCCGGAAACTGGAAGAAGGGAGCCATTCCCGATTTGTGGGATGGGCAATCTGCAAGACGAATTGCGGATATTTTGGTAAAAAAATTAACCCAAAGCAGTTAAAAGGCAAGGTTTTTGTCTTCCCGGTTGCGACGATTGATCGCACTTACTGCGGATTGACCACAGAAAAAATTACTTGATGAAAAAAGCACTAATCACAGGAATTACCGGGCAGGACGGCGCCTATCTCGCCGAATTGCTCCTGCACAAAGGCTACGAAGTTCACGGCATCAAGCGGCGCAGTTCGCTTTTCAATACCGACCGCATCGACCATTTGTATCAGGACCCGCATGTCGACAACAGGCACTTCGTGCTGCATTACGGGGACCTTACCGACTCTACCAACCTCATCCGCATCGTTCAGCAGGTGCAGCCTGATGAAATTTACAACCTTGGCGCACAAAGTCACGTTCAGGTGAGCTTTGACACCCCGGAATACACAGCCAACGCCGATGCAGTGGGAACACTCAGGCTGCTGGAAGCCATCCGGCTGCTGGGTTTGTCCGACAAGACGAAGTTTTACCAGGCTTCTACTTCGGAGTTATACGGCCTGGTACAGGAAGTACCGCAAAAGGAGACGACCCCTTTTTATCCCCGTTCTCCATACGGTGTGGCCAAAATGTACGCATACTGGATCACGGTTAATTACCGCGAGTCATACGGTATGTTTGCCTGCAACGGCATTTTATTCAACCACGAAAGTCCCATCCGCGGCGAAACATTCGTGACGCGCAAGATTACCCGTGCAGCCGCCAAAGTGTCTCTTGGACTGCAAGACAAACTCTGGCTCGGCAATCTCGACGCCAAACGCGACTGGGGGCACGCGCGCGACTACGTAGAAGCGATGTGGCGGATGCTTCAGCAACCGGAGCCTGAAGATTTTGTCATCGCTACCGGCACCACAACGCCCGTGCGCGAATTTTGCCGAATGGCGTTCCGTACCGCGGGCATGGAACTGGAATTCAAGGGAGAAGGCGCCCACGAAAAAGGAATAATCGTTTCTTCTGAAAACCCGCACGTCCAGCCCGGCCAGGAGGTTATTTCCATCGACCCGCGCTATTTCCGTCCGGCAGAAGTGGACCTGCTTATCGGCGATCCCAGCAAGGCAAGGGAAAAGCTGGGCTGGGTTGCAAAACATTCTCTGGCAGAGCTCGTACACGATATGGTGCATTCGGACCTGAAATTATTCCAGAGAGAAGAATACCTGAAAAACGGAGGTTTCACCATCCGAAATCAATACGAATAAGTTGTTTGCAAGGTGGCGATGTCGCATAGACGGTTAACTTTGCGGCTTCGCAACCTTGCGAATAACATACCATGAATAAACAGGAAAAAATCTACGTCGCCGGTCACAGGGGGATGGTTGGATCGGCGCTTATAAGGAAATTGCAGCAAGAGGGCTTCCATAATTTTGCCCTTGCAGATTCGAGGCAACTCGATTTGCGCAACCAGCAGGAAACGCAAGAATTCTTCCGGAAAGAAAAGCCGGTTTATGTTTTTTTAGCCGCGGCCAAAGTCGGCGGTATACTTGCCAACAACACCTATCGCGCCGAGTTTTTGTACGACAACCTGATGATCGAAGCCAATATTATCGAGGCTGCCCGTCTGAATGGAGTAAAAAAACTGATGCTTCTGGGTTCTTCCACTATCTATCCAAAACTGGCGCCGCAGCCAATGAAGGAAGAATATATGTTGACAGGTCTGCTGGAACCTACCCATGAGCCATATGCCATTGCAAAAATTGCAGGTATTAAACTTTGCGACACCTATCGCGCGCAATACGGCTGTAATTTCATATCCGCCATACCGACCAATCTATATGGCCCCAACGACAATTTTCACCCTCAAAACAGCCATGTCTTGCCCGGGTTGATCCGAAAATTCCACGAAGCCAGGACGAAAAACGAGCCTTTTGTTACAATCTGGGGCACCGGCGCGCAATACCGCGAATTCCTGCATGTCGACGATCTGGCCGACGCCTGTTATTTCCTGATGCAACATTTTGATGAACCGGGATTTATCAACGTCGGCGTCGGCGAAGACATAACGATAATCGAACTGGCGCAACTGGTAAAGCGGATCGTCGGTTTCAGCGGCGAAATCCGGCACGACCTGAGCAAACCCAATGGAGCACCGCGCAAGTTGCTGGATGTCAGCAAGTTGAACAGCCTCGGCTGGACAGCGAAAATTGGCCTGGAAGAGGGTATACGCTCCGTTTATCTGGGCGTAAAAAATACATTATAAAAATCATCAAAGGAAATGTCTGCCACCACACATACCTATGTAGCCATTATGGCCGGCGGCGTCGGCAGCCGGTTTTGGCCGGGAAGCCGCGAAGCGCGCCCAAAACAGTTCCTCGATATGCTCGGCGTCGGCAAAAGTTTGTTGCGCCTCACATTCGAGCGATTTCTGCCGCTCTGTCCGGCGTCCAATATTTTTATTGTGACAAATGCCGCCTACAAAGATCAGATCAAATCGCAGATACCCGAAATCAGCGACAACCAGATTCTCTGCGAACCCAGTCGCAACAACACCGGCCCATGTGTCGCCTATACCGCATTCAAACTTGCCGCACTCGACCCGGAAGCCAATTTCGTGATCGCGCCTTCCGACCACATTGTGCTGAAAGAGCAGGCATTTCTGGATAAAATACAACTGGCGCTCCGGTTTGCCGCCGATAACGACGCGCTGGTCACGCTCGGAATAGAACCCTCGCGCCCCGACACGGGTTACGGCTATATCCAGATGGATCGGGAAGCATCGCCGGGTATCTTTAAGGTAAAAAGGTTTGCGGAAAAACCCGATCTCGCAGCAGCGCGCGAGTTTGTAGCCTCCGGGGAATACGTCTGGAATGCAGGCATATTTATCTGGAGTGTTCGTTCCATACTCTCGGCGTACGAATCGCTATCTCCCGATATTTTCAACATACTCCAAAGCGGTAAAGATCAATACAATACCTCGGACGAACAGTCTTTTATAGATGTGCATTATCCGTCGACTCCCAATATTTCGGTCGACTTTGCCATCATGGAAAAGGCCCGGAATGTGTACACGGTACCGGCCGAATTCGGATGGTCCGACCTCGGCACCTGGGCCAGTCTGCACCTCGAATGCCCGAAGGACGGCCATGAAAACGTCGTACAGAGCGACACGGTGCTTGCCCTGGACATCGACGACTGCCTCGTGCGTACCCCGAAAGGCAAACTGGTCGTTCTGAAGGACCTGCACGGCTATATCGTTGTAGACGAGGGCGATGTGCTTTTGGTGTATCCCAAATCAAAAGAACAGGAGATCAAACAGGTGACAGGGATGGTCCGTGATCGTTTCGGCGATACATTCCTGTAGATACAATTTATAAAAAAAATTCCTGTAAAATTTTTGACCTTAAAAACTTTACATACATTAGCCGCTGTAATCATTTCTTTAATCCATTTCTTTTATTCCATTGATTTGTATAGTCCCGGTCTGATTTGCTTTTCTTACACACAAACAGCAGTCCGGATGAGAAACTTTACCGCTATTACCGTTCACCCCGAAATCCAGGATGGAGCCCCCGTATTTAGCGGAACACGTGTTCGCATTGAAACCTTTTATGACTTCCTCCGCGTAGGAGTCAGTGTGAGCGAGTTTTTGGATGAATTCCCGTCCATTACCCGTGATCAGGTGCTGGAAGTTTACGATTTGGTAAAACAGAAATACACTGTCGACCAAATCTCCGCACTTGTGGCCGGCCCTCAGTCGCGTATTGAAACCGGGACAGGGCGCTTGCAGGCAACCGCATAACAACTCTGTGGGCTTTAAGCCAAAAAATACTGAAAACAAACGCCCCGAATTGACTCGTTCGCGAGTTGGTTCGGGGCGTTCCGTTTTATCAGGCTCCGAGCAGCCCGCCCGCGTTGTTCTGATTGCCAATACAGCCTGGAATATCTGGAATTTTCGCCGGTCACTGGTGGAGGCGCTCATTCAGGACGGCGCAGAAGTGATCTGCATGGCGCCGGTGGACGGGTTTGAGAAGCACCTGGAAATGATGCCCGGTGTCCGGTTTATGCCGTTGCGCCATCTCTCGCGTAAAAGCCTTTCGCCGCTTGGCAACCTGCGAACGTTTGCAGAACTGACGCGGCTTTTGGTGCGGGAAAAGCCTGACATTGCTGTTTTATACACGATTAAGCCCAATATTTTCGGTTCGATTGCAGCAAAACTTGCCGGCGTTCCGGCCATTGCTACGATAGAAGGACTGGGGTATGTGGCCACAGCCCCGTCCTTTTTCCGGTATTTTGTTTTCCTGCTTTTCCGATTTGCGTTTTGCTTTGCCCGAAAGGTCGTTTTTCTCAACCACGACGATCGCGCAGGATTCCTGTATCACCACACGGTATCACCCGAAAAATCTTTGGTCATTAAAG
>JAKOXM010000251.1 GCA_029781095.1 Bacteroidota bacterium | reverse complement strand
CGCTGAACTCATAAAAAACATGGGCAAATTTCACGATTCCATCAAACCCGCTCACCGGGAGTTCATAGAGAAACAGCACATTTTCTTTGTCGCTACCGCTCCGCTGAGTGCCGGCGGGCGGATCAACCTTTCTCCGAAAGGACTCGATTGTTTCCGGGTGCTTTCCGAGACACGCGTGGGCTACATGGATCTGATCAGCAGCGGTAACGAGACATCCGCGCACACCCGGGAAAACGGACGCATCACGTTCATGTTCTGTTCGTTCGAGGGCTCGCCCAATATCCTGCGATTGTACGGGAAAGGTTTTACCGTATTGCCTGAGACGGAGGAGTGGGCGATGTATGCGCCGTATTTCAACATCTATCCAAGTACCCGTCAGATCATCGTAGCGGAAATCGATCTCGTGCAGACTTCCTGCGGGTTCGGTGTTCCCTTGTATGATTATGCCGGCGAGCGGGATATTCACTTCGACTGGGCCGAAAAAAAAGGCAGGGAAGGGCTTCAGGAATATATGCGGGAAAAGAACCTGGTGAGTCTGGACGGTTTGCCGACAGATTTAGGGTTGAAATTATAAACTCGTTGCAAGATGATAAGTAGATTTACCGCAAGTTATTAACGCAACACATCTACATCATGAGCACTTCCCGTCGCAGATTCATTCGCCAGACCTCCGCCGCCCTGGTCGGCGCCGGCATCGCCGCTACCCTACCCCTCGAAGCATTCGCCAAAGCGCGCCGCCGCATATCCGCCAACGACAAGATAAATTTCGGTCTCATCGGCTGCAAGGGCATGGGCTGGACGAACATGAAAACGGAACTCATGAACGTGCCTGAATCGGAATGCATCGCCCTGGCGGACGTGGACCAGAGCGTGCTCGACGAGCGGGCAGCCAACGTGGAAGAATTGCGCGGCAAAAAACCGAGGCTTTTTACCGACTATCGCAAGTTGCTGGAAATGAAAGACCTGGATGCCGTTATTATCGGCACACCTGATCACTGGCATTGCCTGATTCTCTGCGATGCGCTTTCGGCCGGAAAACACGCTTACTGCGAAAAACCGCTCGCCAACTCCATCGAGGAGTGTAACGTGATGCTGCAGGCGGTAAAACGCTACGGCAAGATCGTACAGATCGGCCAGTGGCAACGCAGCGGCTCGCATTACCAGCAGGCCCACAACTATCTGAAATCCGGCAAACTAGGCAATATCCGGCTCGTCAAGTGCTGGGCATACCAGGGCTGGATGGAACCGGTACCCGTAAAACCCGACGGCCCGGCGCCCCCCGGTGTCGATTACGACATGTGGCTCGGCCCGGCGCCGAAACGCCCCTTCAACCCCAACCGCTTTCACTTCAATTTCCGCTGGTACTGGGACTATGCCGGCGGCCTCATGACCGACTGGGGTGTGCATGAGATCGATATCGCCTTGTTTTTCATGGGCGTAACGGCGCCGAAATCCGTCATCGCTTCCGGCGGCAAACTCGCCTACCCCGACGACGCTTCCGAAACGCCGGACACACTCCAGGCGGTATTCGAGTACGACCATTTCAATATGCTTTGGGAACACGCCACGGGCATCGATAACGGGAACTACGGCAAAACGGAAGGCATCGCTTTCATCGGCAACCACGGCACGATGGTGGTAAACCGCGGAGGCTGGGAGATAATACCGGAAACGAAAAAAAACAGCGACGGCATCCTCGAATACGAAATCGAAGACCTGCCCGACCAGCGCAGGGACAACAATGCCAACTACATCGCCGACCACCACAAAAACTTCGTGGCAGCCATGAAAGCGAACGATCCCTCGATCCTGAATTGCGGCATCGAAACCGGCGCTATAGCTGCTATCAACGCACATATGGGCAATGTGGCTTACAAAACGGGCCGGAAAGTATATTGGGACGCGGCGGCAGGTCAGTTCAAAAACGATACCGATGCAAATGCACTGATCAAATCGCATTACCAGAACGGGTGGAAACTGCCCGCTATGTAGAGCGGCTGGTCAGAGTTGTTGCGATATGACTGATTGAAAATCAATGTTTGTTCAAAAATCCACCAAGCCACTCGCTTATTCATCAGATGACTGGCAGTCATCAGATGAATGAATCAACTCAAACTGAGACAATACCGATAAAAGAACCCGCAATTTGCAACCTGGGCTAACTAATTAATTATCATACCACAACAGTTCTATTAGAAATTCATGATAAATTCCGTCAGGTTCGCGTCTTCCGACAGCCCGAGTTTTTTCCGAAGGCGATAGCGTTTGTTTTCAACACCGCGCACCGAAATATTGAGCAAGGGCGCAATTTCTTTGGAGGAAAGATTCATTTTAAGGTAGGCGGCCAGTCGCATATCGCCGGGCGTGAGGTCGGGAAAATCGTGCATAAGACGCTTGAAGAAGTCATCATGAACGCGGTTGAACGATTCCTCGAATATCTCCCAGTCGTGATCGCCTTCCAGGTGTTCATCGATCAGGCGCAGAATTTTCTGCAGGGCACGGGGGTCGCTCTTGGCATCGACAAAGTCGTCTTTCAGGCGCTGCAACACCTCGTTTTTTCGAATCAGGTTGAGTGCGGCGTTGGATAATTCACGGTTTTTATTCTCCACTTCCAGCATCAGTTTTTCGCGTTCTGCCTCCGTTCGCTGTCGGGCAAGTTCCGTTTGCTTGTCGGCTTCCATACCAAGGCGTTGTCGTTCCATGCGTCTGCGGTTAATTTTCTCGATTCCCCAGAACAGGCTGATCGCAAGCAGGAGATAAAAACCCAGCGCCCATTCAGACAGGTAAAAAGGCGGTCTGATCCGGAACGAAAGTACCGTCTCCTGTTCGCCGGCATCTGTACGCACGCGAAAAGTGTATTTGCCCGGCGGCAGGTTGGTGAATTCTTTTTCCGGGCTGTTTTGCCATGACGACCAATGATCGGAAAAGCCCTCAAGTCGCCACGAAAACTTGGGCGGACGCTCGAAAAAGGGCGCGGCAAAATGAAAGCGAAGGCTGTTCTGCTTCCAGGCGAAACTCATGTCTCCGTTTGCCAAAAACGACTCTCCCCCGGAAGTCTCTACCGAGCGGATAACGGGAGCCGGCGATACCAGGGGAGCCGAGTCGACAAGGAGGCGTTTGTCCAAAACGGCAAAACCGTTTTCCAGGCAGAAAAGGTATTTTTCTTTTGAAAGTGCCACGATATTCTCAAACGAAGGCACCAGCGTCAGCGGGAAATAATAAGAACGTTGCCCGTTTATCATTCGAACGCCGCTGCTGTCTACTGCGAAATACTCCGGAGCCAATCCGGGGAGCAATTTCCTTCTGTTCAGGTCGCCGTTTAATGCCTGAAACACCGGATGCTCTTTCCCCGTGTCGATACGCATGGGGGCCGGGGAAGTGTTGACAACAATGCGATGCTCAAAAATGGCGATATCCAGCCGGAACTCGGTCGGAAGTCCGTCTTCCCGGGTATATTCCTTGAATTCGGTGACCTGGTCGAGCTTGTCGTTCAGGCGAAGCCGGAACAGCCCTTTATTCGGATGCACGCCCCAAAGGGTGCCCTGTTCGTCAAAGACAATTTTTTTCAGGGGCTCTTTGAAACCACCGATACGATGAGAGAATTGCCAGCGGCCGGCCGCGTCCTTCTGAAACAGGACCAGCCCTGTGTATGTGCTTTGCAGCAACACACCGGGGTGTCCGGGAATATCCACCGTACACCAGCCGCCCGTGACATCCGATATTTTGTCCGCTGCGACGCCGTCGATCCGAAATGTACCGCCATTGTGTCCGCAGAGCAACTGATTGTCGAGCACCTGCAGTTGCCAGACCTGTCCCTGAGTGCCTTCGACCAGCCGGAAACTGGCGTTGCAGAATGCCGATCTCGCGCATATTTCTCGTGTAAATACGCCCTGGTTGGTGCCGATATAAAGCCTGCCGTTCCATTCCGATGCGGTGTAAACAGTTCCGATCCGGCCGGTCTGATCGGTAAAAATGGTCAGCGGCGAACGCAGTGCCACGAAGTCGATGCCACGGTCAAGCCCGATCCAGAGATTGCCGTCCCGATCCTGCTGAAGTGCCAGTACAGTGTTGTTCTGCAGACCATTCTCACGGTGCAGGTGAAAGCGCAGAAGCCCGTCGGGACCGAGAATATACGCCCCGTTCAGGATGGTACCGATCGCCCAGCCGCCGCCGCGCAGCGCTACCGCTTTGTTGAGTTGATATTTTTGGAAATCTGCGTTGAGCTGGTTGTTCCAGGGTTTGCACTGGCCGTTTTTGATGACAAAAATTCCATGGTCTGTGGTGCCCGCCCACACACCCCCTGAACCATCTGAAGTGAGAAACTGGACTATTTTATCGCGCAGCAATTCAGTATTCGCGACAAAACGAAATGTATTGTCGGGCAATAATTCGTACAGACCTCGGCCAATGGCAGGAAGCCACACCTTTCCTCCGACTTCCTGTATAAACATAATGGAACTGGGCGGGTGAAGCACCGTAATCTTCTGATAATCATACTTGTAAATCGTGGAAAAAGACTGAAAAAGGACATAGTCCGGCAATACCAGAATGTGCCATATCTCCTCTTTCCCCAACTGTTCGGCGCGCACCTGACTGCTCAGGGACGTGTAGGAAAGCCGCCCAGAGTCATCGGTTTTCCAGAAGCCAAACTCCGCGAATCCGCCACAAAAAACCTCCTCCCTCTTTCCAATCGCCACCGCGCGTACAGTTTGTTTCTCGGGCAGGGAAATCTGTCGCCAGCGCGCGCCATCGAATTCCAGCAAACCGCCGTTGTTACCGGCATATATCCAGCCTGTGGCGGGAGACTGGGCAATGGCCCAGTTCTGGTTCTGACCGCCATAGTCGGCAGGCGTGAAAGCCCGGATACGGGGCGCCTCCTGCGCGGCAGCGTGCGATGCTGCCGCGCAGATCAGTACCAGTAAGTATTTTTTGAGAAAATGCACCCGGCAAATCTATCGCACACTACCGGGCAATCACAAATTTTTTCAAAACAACACCGTTTTTTGTATAAATCCGGGCAACAAAAGGCGAAGCGGGCAGGTGGTCTACCGAAATGTTCAGGTAGCGGGTGTTGTCGCCGGGTTCCTCGGCAAGTATGGTCTTACCGGCCGCATTGCTGATTTCCACGCGCCTGATTTCCGCCAGCGGGCTATCGATGCGAATATAGCCGGAGGCAGGATTGGGCGCCAATTGAATACTGCTTTCCAGCGCCGGCACACTGGACACCTGAACGCTTTGCTTCTCTCCGATCCGGACATCGGCACGAATGTCCTTCAGCGCGATTCGTTCTTCCCCGGGCGTGATCGCGAGCACATGCGACACGAAAAGAGGCGTTTTTACTATGGAACCTGGAGGCGGGGCCTTAAATATCAGGATCAATTTGCCGATTTGACCCGAACCACTCGCACCCGGCCCCCCGGTGCGCGTAAGTGCGACATCGAGGCGCCTTTGACCGCGAAAATCTTTTTGAATTGCGATCAGGTCGGCCGCAGGATCACCCAGCCAGGAAGTCGTGGGTATAAATTGCATGCCGGACAAAAGGAGATCGGCATCATATGAAATGCTGAAAGCCAGTCCGTGCAGACCTGCACCCTGACCGGCAGGCATATCGAGCATGACCGGTATTTCAACCTCCTGCCCGCCCGGAAGGGTATCGGCCGAAAGGCTTATGGAAATCTGATCGCTGAAGTTATCGGGCGCGCCCGGCATTGCAAAGAAATCGGATTTGTACGGATGGATCGACCGTCCCCAATGCATCATAATGACACTGGTATCAGACGCCTCTATTGTTCCGTTGCCGTCTGCATCGAAGTTTTTGAAATTTATGTGACGCAGTGGCGTTTGTTCCGGCCAGTCTGCGCAATCCGACCCGGCCCATATC
This sequence comes from Bacteroidota bacterium, assembly GCA_029781095.1. Classification (GTDB taxonomy): domain Bacteria; phylum Bacteroidota; class Bacteroidia; order Chitinophagales; family Saprospiraceae; genus M3007. The sequence goes on along the minus strand of JAKOXM010000251.1, from coordinate 8,711 downwards.
GAATCGGGGTATGCCCGGGATATGCCGGATGTGCCGATACCAAGGCCCATGTACAGCAAATCAAAGTGGTTCACCACGCCGTTATTGTCGGCATCGCCCGGCCAGACGCATTCGTAAGCGGGTAAATCGTAAGGCGGTATGTGCACCAGAAACCGGCTCATTTTGTCGTTCATCCCCGAAGTCCTGAAGTGAAAAGTTCCGGGCGGAGCAAACAGCAGAGTATCGGCATCAACTTGGGGGTAATAGGAATATGCCTTTTCAAACTGGAGGGATTTATAAGGGTCAACGACCTGATTGTCATAGGATTCCAGCTGTACCCGGGCGTAACCGTCCCATGCGCAGGATGGCGGAGACAGGTTGAAGTCTTGCACCAGTTCGCTGTTGGAACCGTATGCGAAAAAGACTCTGCCGTTTTTGCCGATAAAGCCTTTTTCGCCCTCCGTAGCGTGAACGACTTTCGGCGGTTCGTCGCTGTAAGCGAAATCGAGCAAAGGCGTATCCCAGCTGTGGTTTTTAAAACAAACGTCAAAAAGTGGAAACTCAAAAGGATAAGAATATCCCTGCGGTGATGGGCTGATCCAGTGAAAATCGATCCATCCCGGTGAAGAGACTGTAAAATTGCTCATGGAAATGCCCATGATCAAATTCGGGTTTTTGATATTCTTTAATTCCATCCAGGAAGGATGCCAGCGAAGGGAAAAACCCAATTCTTTGATGCCGCTAAAATGATCCGCAGAAATAGTCGCACAACTGTCCAGGGTTCCCCATTGGTGTCCCTTTATGTAAAACCGCGTACCCGGATTGCTCACAGGTTCATGTACGACACAATCCAGGTTTGCACCCGTCTGAACAGAGCAGCCATCGGTATCAGTCACCGTTACAGTATAATGGCCGGGACTTAAATCCGATAGTTCGCTCAGTACCGGACTAACGACATTGTCATCCACTGATTTTACCTCCTGTATCGTGCCGTTGCTCCAGACAATGGTGATCGGGAACGCGGCACGATGAGCGAAATCGTAGCCGGTCAGGCGCAGTCTCGAAGGTTTCGTGGCAGTCGCACAGTATTTTGAAATATTTGTAAACCAGTCAAATGTGCCGTAATCCCTTACAGTTACAGAGCCTTTCGCATCGCACCCGGCAGCATCGGATACTGTTACCGAATACTCGCCGGCGGTCAGGTTGGCAATATCGGTTCCGGTAGCGCCGTTCGACCACTGGCAGATGTACGGAGCGGTGCCACTAGTCGTAACATGTGCGGCGCCCAGCTGGCTGAAACGACAATCCGCATTTACGGAATCCAGGGTAATGGAAAGCAGCGAGTCATTGGCAATATTCACATACGTCGAGCCTGTGCAACCGACAGCATCCGTTACGGTGACATAATGGTATCCCGGAGCCAAATCACATCGGTCTTCAATGGCCGGGCCGGCGACCGACCATTGAAAGGTGAAAGGCGGCGTTCCGTTGTAAACAGTCAATTCGGCGCAACCATTGGGCTGGCTGCAAATGGCGTGTTTTGTGTTAAGGGCAGCTACCTGAACGGAAGTATAGGAAGGCAGTACGATCGCGGAAGCCACGACTTCTGTACCGTCGGCATCGGTGACCGTTACCTTGTACAAGCCCGGTAAAACGTTTTTCAGTTCGCTATCGGAGGAGGAAAAGCCGCCCGGGCCCGACCAATGGTATTGGAAAGGTTCTATTCCACCGCTCGTTAAGATGTTTACTGCGCCCAATGCGGCGTTGCAGGGTGGAGAGATAGAACAACAGGATTCAATTTTCAGATCGCTACTCATACTGACCTGAACACCGCCAATTATGTGGGTAAAAGGCATGACGTTGACATCCTGTACCAGTTCAAAAACGGGCGCATCTTCCGGGTTGATCCACACCGGATAAAAACCGGAACCGGCGGCCAGCACTTTAAATTTGATTTCAAAAAGGAGATCATCATCCGGCAGCGTGACACCGGTCGCATTGATATCGCTCCAGATAGAGATCAGTTTGCCCTGCCCTGCCTGCATCCCGTTGAACAGTTGATACGTCAGCCCGGAACCCGCCGTGCTGTACTGCAAAAACTGCAAATCAGCGGGGTTCCAGCGCGTGGCGAACTGATAACTGGTGATATTGGTAAAGCCCTGCCCTGTCAGGCGCATGGTGACGGTATCGCCGGTGTTTGCAGTAACAGTTGAAAAACGCAGTTGCACACAGGGCGTCTGGCCATGAAGGGATATTTGAATGCCAATGGCAATAAGGACCGGAAGCCACCGACATTTGTTGTAGAAATTCAAATTCAGGGTATGAATCTTCATGGAAGAAAAAGTTGGCTGAGGAAAAATTATTTAACAATTAAAACCTTTTTCAACGCGGCGCCACTATCGGTAAATACGCGAACGAAACAGGCTCCCGGCGGGAAATCATGCACATCAAGGCTGACGGTGCCCGCAGTATTGAATTCCTGAACGGACAGGATGCTGCCGGTCAGGTTCAGTATTTCAACCCGACGGATCGTTGCCTCCGGGCTGGACAAATAAATCTCTCCTGATGCGGGGTTGGGAGAAAGCGATAAATGGCGTTCCCAGGACGGAACCCCCGGCGCCGATGTAGTTGATTTCAGTATCACCAACTCCACGGGTGGCGCGTCGAGGGACAAGGGTGCTTCATCGGCCTGCACCGAACGCAATCCGCTGAAAAACAGCGTCGTTTTTGCAACTGTATCAAGAAAGGAATCTGCGTCCGGATCGTTGTTCGGGCCAAAAAAGATGTCGTCTTCTATGATCACGAACACGTCGCCGATGGGCCCCCAGCCGCTGACCGGCATTCCATCAGTACGCGTAATCGCAACGTCGAGCCGCCCTTGCCTGGGGAAATTCTTCTGGAGCCATAGCATTTGGGCGTTCGCACCGAGCCATGAATCGGAGGGTTTGAAATAGATATGGTCCTTCACTTTCCTCGGATCGTAGGAAATGCTGAATGCAAGGCCATAGACACTGTCAGCCGGCATATCCTGCGAACCGAGCAGAAGGGGCAATGCGGCCATCTGACCTGGCGCCAGGGTATCCGCCTGAATCGTAAACGGCGGCAGTATATTGCCGGTCGGGTTGCCCAGCGGCGCGTTGAAAGGGTCGTTCTGTGCGGGGTTGACCACCCGGCCCCAATTTTGGACAATGGCGATTGTGTCGGCGGCATTGATCACGCCGTCCCCGTTGGCGTCGATATTTTTGTAATTAACCTTTCTGACAGCGGTAGATTGGGACCATACAGGGGCATCCTGGCCAAGCCATTCCAGCGATGCAGCGGCGCGGGGCACCCCCGTGGCGCCATACGCGAGGCCGAGATACAGCAGGTCATGGTGATTCACTGCATTGTTGTCGTCCGCATCTCCCGGCCAGACGCAGGGCAGGGAGTCGATGGCCGCGGGGATATTGGCAAAAAACGAATTAGTGCTTTGGGCCGTCTGGCTAGCCACGATCTCGTATTTACCCTGTCCTGCAAAAGCCAGTCCGGACAGGTCGTCATGGTAAACGCCGTCCTGCATGTAATATCCGGTGAGCAAATCGCCCGGGTCGCAGCCGCCGAGAAAAATACGGCTGTAACCGTTTGTGGCACAGGAAGGGGGCTCGGCAGCGAATTCACACACGGAAGGCCCGAGCGGAAAGTACAGACCGAACAGCACATATCCGTTTTTGCCAAGGAACGGGAAATTATCGGGGTAACTTGCCAAATCTCCGTTTACAAATTTCAGGTTTGAGTATGTCGTAGAGGAGGTTGTTGGTGTGAAGCAGACCTCAAATAACAGGCTGTTGGCGGGCAGGGTCACACCTGCTGCAGAAGGGTCGGACCAGGAGAACTTGATCGTGCCCGGCGTACCGGTGTTAAAATTTCCCCCTGTCGTTAGCGACAAGGGATTCCCCGGGAGTTTGATTTGTTTGAAATTCATTGCCGCAGGTTCGTATTGTAATTCCATACCGAGGGCTACCACACCCTCGAAATACCGCGCATAAACCCCCGCGCAACTATCCACGGCATATTGCGGTGTCAGGTAATCATCCTGAATATAAAATACCGTCGCAGAATCAGGTACGGGCAATGGTGGTGTGCAGTTCAGCACCTTTTGCACCGAACGGGTACAACCTTCGGCATCCGTGACGGTGGCAGAATAAAGCCCGGAAGGAATTCCCGACAAGGAGTCCAGGATATTGCCCGGTGGCTCCTCCGGTATCAGTCGCGTGGTGCCGTCGCTCCAGCTTACGATGGCCGGAAAAGCAATGCCGCCGTTCTGGTTATATCGCAGGGCAAGGCTCCCGGTCGGCACGGCGACGGGATCGTCGCAGCTGGTGAGCAAGGCGAGGTTCCAGTATAATGTCGAGTAATCCACGATCCATGGGTACGCCTCCCGGGAACACCCGCCTGCAGCGGTTACTGTTACTATGTAAACGCCCGCGGGCAGGTTGTCTGCTGTGGCTTCGGTCGTGCCGTTTGACCAGGCATATGTATAATTACCGCTGACAAGGGGCACAATGGTAACACTTCCGAGGCCATTGCAGTCATAGATGTTCTGAACGATCATATCCAGCTGGAATGTCGTATCGTTTGCGATCTCAAAAGTATCGACCCGGGCGCAGCCGCTCGCGTCGGTCACGGAAACGGTGTGTATGCCGGGTGGCAGCGAGCAATTTTCATTTGTCTGGCTCCCGCCGGCGGACCATGAGTAGGTATAAGGTAATTGTCCGCCGAAAACATCGAGCGTGGCACAGCCGTTGGGCTGACCACAAAAAGCAGGTTTCAGGCTTTTTTGCACATAAACACCCGAACTGGTCGCTTCTACCGTTACCTGCGCAGCAACGGTGGCGCCATTTTGGTCCGTCACAACTACCGAATAATTGCCCGCAAGCAATCCGTCGAGGTCTTTTGTCGTCGCAGTAAAACCGTTGGGGCCGTTCCATTGAAACTGATAAGGCATCTGGCCGCCTGTAACGCTGAGTGAAATGCTGCCAGCAGGCGCGCCGCACAGAGCCTTTGAAGCGCAGGCCGCACTGACAGACAGGTCGCTGACGGGAACCGGAATGCCGATCGAAATGCCTCCCAGCTGTTGCGCCAGCGGCAATAAATGAAATACCCAGTTTGGCGAAACAAATATCATTTGAGACACTTCAAACGGGAATCCGGGAGCGTCGCCAATCAGGACAGGATAAAAGCCGGGACCGGTGTTGTTTTTTACTTTGAGGCACAGATAAAACAGGATATCGGAATCGGATAAGGTGACGGAACCGGCTGACTGGTCGAACCAGGAGTTTAACACGGTACCCGGACTAATCACGTTATAATTATTGACGCCGAAACCGATCTGGGTCGTACCCGGACTGATTTTAACAAAATCAAATGCGGACGCATCGTAGTGAATGGCAAATTGCAAGGAAGCGATCATATCGAAATCGCGGCTCCGCAGCGGCAGGCAAACGGTATCACCCGCATCGGCTTCCAAAACGGGAAAATACAATTGAAAACAAAGCGGGGTATTCTGAGCATCTGCACGATGGATGGACAAAACAAGGGTCATAACAAGACCAAGAAGCAGGTGATTAACGGCGGAATGTAACCGATAAGTAACGGTGGTATTCATGGACATACGGATTTTGGTAACCGGATAATGATTTAACGGCACTAAAGTAACCGGCAGAAAGCACACCGAAAGGTTACATTTTTGGGAATTTATAGGTTTTTTTAGGAATGATACTTAATTAAAATATCGATTTATAAAATTGATTTTTAACTGTTTATGTAATTTTCTTTGGCAGGTATTTTGCTGTTTTATAGATAATTTTACGCTTAAAAAATAAAAACAACAGACGCCTATGCGACAAACAAAGCTGGTAGAGGTGCTGCGGACACTTTCTACACGCGAACGAACCCGCTGGCGACAGTACGTACATTCCGATTTTTTCAACAAACACGCCGCACTGCGTACCCTGTGCGATGTGGTACTTGCCTGCGCGCCTGATTTTTCTGGCGAAGGACTCCGGAAGAAAGTCGTTTTCGGGCAGGTTTTTGGCCCGAAAGAGCCGTATAACGAATTGAAAATCAACAACCTGATATCGGACCTTTACGAATTGTTACTGGGCTTTCTGGCTTACACGCACAGGGCCTCCGATTCGGCGGGCGAACAGTATCACAGCCTCATGGCCCTGCTCGAACGAAACCTGGACAAACAGGCCGGGGCTGTTCTGGACAAATACTACAAGCTGCTCGAGCAAAGAAACGACCGGACGGCCGGGTGGCACCGTGACGCCATGCGTTTTTGGGAGGCCGGTGAAATGCTGTACAGCCGGCAGCCGCGTCGCACGGCGGGAGAACACCTCCGCCGGCAGGCGGAAACATTGCATTATGCCCATATCCTCGAGAAACTCAGGCTCAGTATAGCCATGCTGAGCCGCAATACGCTGGCGGTCATCAGCCCCGACGATGCCCCGCAATGGACCAATGACCTTCGGGAATTGCGCGATGACAAAGGGCTGACCGGGGCATTGCCGGTCGCGGAAGTGTATTTTGCTGCACAGGACCTTCTGACGCATCCTTCGCCGGAAACCTTTGCGGCGCTTTCAGCCGTACTGGACGCCCGGCACCGGCAATTCCGGAAAGAAGAGCTCAATGAACTGTATCAATGCGCACTAAACTATTGCATCCGCCGCATTAACAACGGTCAGCCTGAAGCATATGCCGACGCACTGGCCCTCTACAGAACCCTGCTCGATCGGGGGCTTTTACTCCACAACGGGCGACTCTCCCAGTGGACCTATAAAAACATCGCCACCACCGGGTTGCGCAGCGGCGCATTCGACTGGACGGAAAACTTCCTCATAGAATACCGCGACATGTTGCTGCCGACAGAACGCGACAACGCATTCGCCTTTAACCTCGCGACCCTGTATTTTGAAAAACAAGACTTTGCCCGGGCGCTGCGAACCCTTCAAAACGTGGAATTTACCGATATCACCTACCACGTAGGAGCCAAAATACTGCAGCTCAAATCATTTTATCTTTTGGGTGAACTCGACGCACTTCAATCGCTCCTGGATGCAACCGGGCAACTACTCCGACGGAATAAAAGCCTCTCCGTTTTCGGAAAAACCACCAATATCCATTTTATCGGAATTCTTCGGCAGATCAGTCAATGGAAACAGAAAAAGTATCGGGCTTCGGCAGAAAAGTCGGAAGCGGAGCGGCGGCGGCTGCTCGAGCGGGCAAACAACCTTCAACCCCTTGCAAACCGGGACTGGATATTGCGGATGCTGGAAGACCCGGGCTGAAGCGCCCTTGTTTATTTTCCTCCAAATTTTGCAACCGCATTCGGATCGTACTTAACATTGATATTGATCCACATCAGGCGGGAAATACGAAAGATATAGACATAGTTCACCACAAGAAACGCAATAAGAAGCCCGAAAGCCGCGGTCTGGCTCCAGCCGAGCAACCAGTGGAACAACATCACGAACATCAGGCAAAACCACCCGGTCCAGACATAAGAGATAAACATGGCGCCATAGTAATAGCCCGGCTCGGGAAAGTAATTCAGGTCGCATTTCGGGCAGCGCTGAAGCATATCGACAGGCTTCACAAATGACCAACTGCCCGTCTCAAAGGTTTCTCCTTCGTGGCAACGCGGGCATTTGAGATAAAAAATACTGTATGCTTTGGAGGCTTTACTGAATATCGGCATGTAAATGGCGTGTATTGCCGGCAACTGTATCCGGCTGCTGAAAGCCTCAAATGTAAACAAGCCCCCACTAATATTATCGCGAACCTGAAAATTCTCCCCTCAGGCCGGCAAGTCCGGACGGCCTGATATATGTCACACCCCCTTCTGATGGCCGTCATTTGCCCGCGGCGCCACTTTGTGGAAATTTGTGTCATAAATAATTGATTTTCAAAAACAAATAACCTTATATCATGAAAATTCATGTGTTACCGGAAATGACAATCGCCCAGATTCAGGAAGAATTTTCAAAAGTTTACCCATACCTGAAACTGGTCTTCTTTAGCAAGGCCCACAAGGCCTATAAAGGCAGCCACGCCAAATTTTTGATCACGGATTCCAGCCTGACGCTGGGTAGCCTGGAGAAAAAGCCCAAAAGCGGTGATTTGTATATCGAAGTGGAGATGCCGACCTGGCAAGTGGAGCGGCTGTTCGAAGAAGAATTTGGTCTGCACGTCCAGGTTTTCCGCAAATCGGGCAATACCTGGCTTGAAACGAGTGTCACCGACGATCTTACGCTGGAAGAGCAAAATATAAAAGGCAAGGCCGGTGAGCGCCTTCATTTCGAGATTGTTGATCCGATCGACTACAGGGAACAGGAATAAGCAACCCGGCTTTTCTATTTTTCACCATGCCTACTTTTTGAACTATGAAAACGATTCTCGTCCCGATTGATTTTTCGAAGTGTTCAGCCAATGCCTTCCGGTATGCACTGGAAACGGCAAAGCGCTCCGGCTCCGAAATTCTGGCCCTTCATGTGGTTTTTCCCAATGAAGGCGTCGAGAACAATGTGTACAGTGCTTTCTGGATCGATGAATATTTCAAACAGCGGGAAAAAGACCTGAAGGATTGGGTCACCCGCCAAAAACGGCATGAGTCGCTGAAAAAAATACCGGTACGCACGCTGTGCTATATCGGTTTTCCGGTGCAGGCCGTGCATGCCATCGCGGAGAAGGAA
>JAKOXM010000249.1 GCA_029781095.1 Bacteroidota bacterium | reverse complement strand
GGCTGAAGAAAAAGGATTCCCGATGTACCTGATCGCCACCAATGCCCAACTTGCCAACATGGTACGGAACAAATGCACTACGTTGGAAAGCCTGAAACTCATCAAAGGCTTCGGCAAATCGCGTATCGAAAATTACGGAAAAGGATTTACCCGCATCATCAAAGATTTTCAAACGGTTCAATGAACACCTACCCGTTGTTTGAACATTGGTACAAAACCGCCAACTGGATACTGGATCGCTGCGACCAGATGCCCAAACACACGCGTTTTACGATCAGCGGACGCATCTCCAATATTACGCTGGAAACACTCGACCTCATCACGGAGGCCATCTACACGAAAGAGCGGCAGCCTTTGCTGCGGTCTGTAAATCTCCACCTCGAACGCCTGCGCATTTTATTTCGCCTGTGCTTCGACCGGCGCTACATCAGCCAAAATCAATATGAATTTGTCCAGGAGGCCATCCAGACCGCCGGGAAAATGTGCGGCGGCTGGCTGCACGCCGTTGAAAAAGGATGAAGCGCGTGAAGCATCTTTTCTGGCAATTTGCTTCATTTGGCAACCTGCTGCTGGCGTATAAAAAAGCCAGAAATGGCAGCCGTCGCAGCCGGGAAGCACAGCAGTATGGTTTCCATCTGGAAAAGAACATTTTTGACCTGCGCGAACGCTTGCTCGCAGGCCAATGGCAGCCCCGGCCTTTCCGTTTTTTTGAAATTTACGACCCCAAACAGCGCACGATCTCTGTAGCCACTTTTGAAGACCGTGTGGTGCATCACGCACTGGTCAATGTGCTGGAACCCATTTATGAGCGCACCTTTATCTTCGATTCTTACGCTACCCGGAAGGGAAAAGGCACCCACGCCGCGGTGTCGAGGGCGCAACAGATGCTGAGGCAAACAGGCTGGTTTTTCAAAAGCGATGTGGAAAAATATTTTGACAGCATCGACCACAACATCCTGCTTGGGCTTATCGGGCGAAAAATTGCCGACCCGGCGCTTTTAGCAGTGATCACCAGCATAATACAAAATGGCGGCAACCAAGGGCTTGGCCTGCCCATCGGCAACCTGACCAGCCAGTTTTTTGCCAATGTCTATCTCGATCCGTTCGACAAATTTGTCAAGGAAAAACTGCGCATCCGGCACTACCTGCGCTACATGGATGATTTCGTTTTGTTCCACGAGGACAAAGTCATTCTCAAGACTGCCCGCCTCCTGCTCGAAGAATGGCTGCTGGAACATCTGAACCTACGCCTGAAACACAAAGCCACTTATTTCAACTCCGCACAGAACGGGTTGAGTTTTTTGGGCACACGAATATTCCCCGGTATCATTCGTTTGCGCCCGGAGAATACCCGCCGGATGTTCAGGCGGCTGCAACATCTTGAACGGCAATTTCTTGCGGGCGATATTTCCGATGAACGGCTGCTCGCCGGCGCCAACAGTTACCTTGCACTTCTGTCAAAATATCCCAGCGCGGGCTTGCGAAAAAAGATGTTGGCACTCGACTTGCCGGTATGAACGCGGGCAGGCAGCATCAGGCTCCAACCGCGTCATACGCGGCGGGTCGTGGAACAACGACCCGCAGAACTGCCGCGTGGCGAATCGCAACAACAACACGCCGGACAACCGCAACAACAACGTTGGCTTCCGCCTGGCCAATACAGGAAAAATCGCCGGGAGCGCCGTATCCACGGAAACGGCGCGCGTGCGTATTTCTGTCCCGCTGCCTGTCCTGCTCCCATCCCGATCCCGGGATCGGGACGAATACGCACCTCACCGCCTGTGTCTGGTAATCCCTCGCGGGATGAAGCACACCGGCGGTTTTTTCATGTCCCGAACCCTATATATACAAACCCGTTTTCCGATATATCCGAAA
>JAKOXM010000248.1 GCA_029781095.1 Bacteroidota bacterium | reverse complement strand
AGGCTGCCCGCCCCCCGACCGCGACAACGACGGCGTGACCGACCGCGCCGACAAATGCCCGGACACCCCGGGACTCCAGCGTTTCCAGGGATGCCCCGACACCGACGGCGACGGGGTGCCTGACCCCGATGATAAATGTCCGAATGAAAAAGGCGAGGCTATGTACGACGGCTGCAAAGCGCCTCTTTCGCCAGCCACCCGGACAGATACGCGGCCCGACAACATGGTGCTGGTGACCGGTGGCGCCTTCACGATGGGTTGCAAAGACGGGCGCGATAAGGACTGTTATGATTGGGAAAAACCGGCACACAGTGTTACGGTGAGCAGTTTTTACATCGGCAAATACGAGGTGACCAACGCCGAATTTGTCAAATTCCTGAATGCAAAAGGCAATCAGAGCGAGGGCGGCGCGGAATGGATTAATCTTTCCGGAAGTTACGGGAGCGAAAAATGCAGGATATTCAAATCCGGTTCCACCTTTACTGTCGAAAAAGGCTATGAAAACCACCCTGTTATTTACGTTTCCTGGTATGGCGCCAGCGCCTATTGCACGTGGCTGTCGGAGCAAAGTGGCAAAAAATACCGCCTGCCGAGCGAGGCCGAATGGGAATATGCTGCGCGGGGCGGGGATAAATCCCGAAATTATCTCTATTCCGGGAGTAATGTCCTTGCAGACGTAGGCTGGTTTACTGACAATTCCGGCGGCAAAACGCATCCCGTCGGCAGCCTCAAAGCCAACGAACTGGAGATATACGATATGAGCGGCAATGTCTGTGAATGGTGCGGAGATGACTGGCATAACGATTACATGGGCGCTCCGACGGATGGCGGTGTTTGGGTTGACAGCCCAAGGGGCGTCAACCGTGTCGTACGCGGTGGCAGTTACTTCAACCGCGCTGTCAACTGCCGCCCTGCGAACCGTCGCAGGTTTCCGCCGGACTACCGCTTCAACTCTTTCGGTTTCCGGCTGGTTCTGCCCCTCCAGTGAGGTGGTTTGCCAGCCGGCTTTCCCGTGAGCAAAAGAGCGCGGAGCGCAGGCGAGGTACAGGGCGATGCAAGCGAGGCGAGCGAGGGACGAGCCGCCCGCGCAGCATGGCATCTGTACCGAGCAGGGGGTTTGGGGCACAGCCCCAACGATATGTCGGGTGACTAAGCGTTTTAGGTGTACACTACGTTTGTCCTCCTGCCGGGACCCGTCCGCTCTAAATCGGGTACATCGGGCAGTTGCGCGCTCGTAGAGCGCACGGGTCCCGGCAGGAGGGCAAACCGGGCGAGCGTAGCGCAGAGCCGTTGCCGAGGCCTCAAACCCAAAAGGACAAAAGCAAAAAAGCAACGAAAAACCGGGAGTGTTCAAATAACCAAGTCAGAAAACCCCGTCAACTCGCTAACCCGTCAACCCGTAACCCGTTAACCCATAACCGACCAACCAATACGACTATATGCACACCGACCACCGTTACATCGACGCACTGCGCAGCAACGACGAGCCCGCCATCCGGGAGATATACAAGCAGCATTCCGGCAACATACTCCGCTGGGTAGTGTCGCGCGGGGGCTCTGCCGACGACGCGCGCGATATTTTTCAGGAGGCCCTGATCGCAGTGTTCGAAAAAGCGCAAAACGCTGATTTTGTGCTTACTTGTCCGCTCGGGGCCTTGCTGCACGTGATCTGCTCGCGCAAATGGGTCGACCGCCTTCGGCAAAAAGGCAAGGAGGCCGGGGTAAGAAATGAAGAGGAGTTG
>JAKOXM010000247.1 GCA_029781095.1 Bacteroidota bacterium | reverse complement strand
GGGCCACTTCCAGGTATGGCTGAAAATCGGACGCCTGCCAGTCTTTCCAATTCGCTTCGGTCACCATGCCGGACAACTTGCAAAACACGTTTTCATGCCGGGCGATGCTTCGCATATCCTTCGCCCATTGTTTTATCAAACCTTTTTTGATGTAGGGCTTGGCCAGGTGGTCGATTACAAATGGCTGATCGTCAAGCATTTTTAAAAACGATTTGACCGCCCGAAGGTGCCTTGGGAAAACGAGGATGTCGTAGGTATAGCCCCGCTTGCCCAATGCGCGTACTCCTTCCAGAAAGGGCTTTTGCAGCATGAATTCGGGCGCTTCTCCCTGCAAAATGTGGCGAAACCCTTTTAATTTCGGGAATTGTGCAAAGTGATCGAGCCGCTCCGGCAGGTTTTTCGCGCGCAGGTCGGCCCAGCCGACAACGCCCTTGATAAAAGGGTGTCTGTCTGCCAAATCCAGCAGGAATTGCGTTTCGGCCTCCGACTGGTCCGCCTGCACGGCAACGCAGGCCTCGATGCCGCTCTTTTGCAGGAGGGGCTGCAAATCGTCCGGCATAAAATCGCGGCGGATGGCCGACATCGTTCCTTCGCTGATCCAGGCGTCTCGGACGGGGTCAAATTGCCAGAAGTGCTGGTGTGCGTCGATGATCATGATTTTCTCCTGTTTGGGAAGTTATCGGGGCTATTCGAATTTCGCATTTGGGTAGTGGTTAGTTATGAGTGATAAGTGATGAGTAAAAAGTTGGTTTTCAATTGCTTGTGGTATTGAGGTCGCTCGGCGCTTGGCGCTTCCCGCGTCTTTCGGAACGTCACTGAAAGCCGAACATCCTGTTCTTTTTTCTTGATAAAAAAGAACCAAAAAATCAAGGCTTTATGCAAATCCTGCGATTTTATTTCGGTCTTCGGCGGCGCAAAACCAAACTCGCCCTCCTTCGTCGGGCTCAAACAGGGTTTTGCTTCTCCCGCCTCCAACCTCATAAAATCGGGATTTGCATAAGGCCGGTCTGTGATTGCGTTTGGCCGATAGATCATGTGAATGTAGATTCGGCCTTTTTGAGAATCAAATTGGTGCGTAATTCTCCGCCACCTGTCGCTGCGTTCCCAGGCCTTCAATTCCGAGTTCCACCACGTCGCCGGCCTTCAGATAGCGAGGCGGTTTCAGCCCCAGGCCCACACCGAACGGCGTGCCGGTGGATACCACGTCGCCGGGCAGCAGCGTCATGAACCGGCTGAGGTAATGAACTAAAAAGGGAATGTTGAAGATCATGTCGTTCGTATTGGAATCCTGCATTCGTTCGCCGTTGACCGTCAGCCACATATCGAGATTGTGCGGATCGGGTATTTCGTCCGTCGTGACGAGGTACGGCCCCAGCGGCGCGAAACTGTCGTTGCTTTTGCCTTTCACCCACTGCCCGCCGCGTTCCAACTGAAATTCCCGCTCGGAATAATCGTTGTGGAGCAGGTATCCCGCCACATAATTCATCGCCTCCGCTTCTGCGACGTAGCTCGCTTTTTTTCCTATGACGAAGGCCAGTTCGACCTCCCAGTCCGTTTTTACCGAATGCATCGGGATGATCAGCGGGTCGTATGGGCCACAAAGCGCGGTCGTCGATTTGAAAAACACCACAGGTTCCGCAGGCGGGGCCATGCCCGATTCGGCGGCGTGTCTGGCATAATTCAGTCCGATACACACAATCTTTGACGGGCGTGCGACGGGCGCTCCAAAGCGTATCCGGTCCGGATTTTCGATCTTTTCGATACCCGGCGCTCCCTTTCCGACGGCCGTGCGCAGGGTATCCAGTCCGCCGGATTCGAAGAATTTCTCGTCATAATCATCGACGAGGCGGGCGATGCTGTGCAGTTCCTCGCCGACCATGATGCCGCATTTTTCCTGGCCCGGCTCGCCGAATTTGAATAGTTTCATGCTTCGCTTCATGTATCCCGGAACGCTGTTCCGGAATGGGTTGTATCCCGGAACGCCGTTCCGGGGTGCATTAACTGGAACAGCGTTCCGGGATACATCGACCGGAACAGCGTTCCGGGGTACATCGACCGGAACAGCGTTCCGGGGTACATCGACCGGAACAGCGTTCCGGGGTACGCCTAGTTATTCAATTTCACAAAACCCCCGTCGATCGGATAATCGCAACCCGTAATAAAACCGGCTTCGTCCGAGCAAAGGTAGAGCGCCAGACCGGCCACTTCTTCCGGTGAGGCCATTCGCCCGATGGGCTGGGTTTTGGATAGTTTTTCGAACATTTCTGCTTCGATCCCGGGATAATTTTTGGCTAAAAAACCATCCACAAAGGGTGTATGCACGCGGGCAGGTGAAATGGAATTGACGCGGATATTATCCCCGATATAATCCTTGGCAGTAGCAAGGGTCATGGCAAGCACGGCGCCTTTGGTCATGGAATAGGCAAAGCGATCGGGGATGCCGACAAGAGCGGCGATGGACGCCATATTCAGGATAATCCCGCCACCGCGCTGTTTCATGCGCGGGATTACCGCGTGCAGACAGTTGTATACCCCTTTTACATTGACGGCATACAGGCGGTCGAAGTCGGCTTCGGTGGTATTTTCCACAGTGCCGATGTGGGAAATGCCGGCGTTGTTAACCAGGATATCAAGCAGGCCGATATTGTCAAACACAGCATCCACTTCGCTTTGATTGGCTACGTTGCAGGTATGCCCATGTGCCTTGCCGCCTTCGGCAACAATGCCTGCCACGGCCTCCCGGGTCGCCGGTTCGTTCAGTTCCAGTATGTGGACCGCAGCGCCCTGCCGGGCAAACAACTTTGATATGGCCAGTCCGATGCCGCTTGCGCCACCCGTGATCACGGCTGTTTTATTGGATAAGTCAAACATGATTTTTAGTACGGAAGGTATCGTTTTTCATATAATCTTCCTCCAGAACGCGTTCCAGCATTTCTGCCAGAAAATCGGCGTCCCGGCGGCTGAAAACGATTGGCGGTTTGATTTTCAATACGTTGTGATATGGCCCGTCGGTACTCATCAGCACGCCAAAATC
>JAKOXM010000231.1 GCA_029781095.1 Bacteroidota bacterium | reverse complement strand
TTTTCACCTCCCCCGGCAGAAGAAGGCATGCAGATTCAATGTAAAAGTCCTTTTTTAGACCTTGCCGCTCCATCCGCTTTATCATTTCTGCTGCTTGTTCTTTGCCTGATGGTGATCAAATCGGGGATATAGATGAAAAAGAGGCTGCCTCATAAGTACGATTTTATACTATGAAACAGCCTCCTCATCACGAAATAAAAGACAGTTATTGTCTGGTCATGCGGCTAACTTCCCGGATTTTACTTTTCCCGGAACCGGATATTATCGCCAGCCGCCGCCCAGTTCCCGGTATACCTGCACCCCCGCGGTCATCAGGTCGCGTTTGGTTACCAGGAGGTCCAGTTTGGCTTCCAACACGTCGCGTTGGGTCATCAGGACTTCGAGGTAATCGGCACGTGCCGACCGGAACAGGTCATTCGATGCACTGATAGCCTTGTTCAGGGCCTCGACCTGCCGTGTTTTGAGGTCAAAACTCTTTTCCAGGTTGCTGATGTTGGATAGTCCCGTATTAACTTCCAGGTAGGCATTCAGGATGGTGCGCTCATAGTTGTACAAGGCCTGGACTTGCCGGGCATTGGCGTTGTTAAACTCGGCCTGGATCGCATTCCGGTTGATGATCGGGCCCGCCAGGTCGCCGGCCATCGTAAACAGCAGGGATTCCGGCAGTTTCACCAGGTAGGAGGGTTTGAAGGCCTGCAAACCTGCCGTTGCCGAGAGGTCAAGCGACGGGAAAAACTCCGCGCGCGCTACCCGGATGTCGAGGCGTGCCGCCGAGAGTTCAAGTTCGGCCTGACGGATGTCCGGGCGGTTGATCAGCAATTGCGACGGGAGTCCGGACTGGACCTGCGCAGGCGCCAGGCTCAGGAAATCGGTGTGGCTCCGCTTGATTTCCTGCGGATAACGGCCCAGCAGGAAGTTGATCCGGTTTTCGGTTTCCCTGATTTGCTGTTGAATTTCAAATTCCAGACTCCGGGAGGCCAGCACTTCCGCCTCAAACTTCTGTACCCCCAGTTCGGTCGCCTGGGCCGCCTGTTTCTGTATCTTGACCACCTCCAGAGCGCTTTTTTGCAAATCGATGTTTTGCCGCACGATATCCAGCTGCGCGTCCAGGGCCAGCAGCTCGTAGTAGGAATTCGCAATCTCGGCGATCAGGTTGGTCACCACGAAGTTTTTTCCCTCCACACTGGCCAGATACCGCGTCACGGCGGCTTTCCGGGCGTTGCGCAGTTTTTTCCAGATGTCGACCTCCCAATGAGCGTACACCGCGGGGGTGAAATCCATCAGCACTTCGGGCACCTCCTTACCCGGTGTGATCTCGGTGGAAGCGTCGCCGGCGCCCTGGCTCGTATAGCGCCCGACCTTCTCCAGGCCTATGCCTGCACCGGCCTCCACCGAAGGCAGGATGGCGCCTTTGCGCATCAGGGCTTCATTTTGCGCGATCTCGATTTCCTGCAGGGTAATGTTCAGCTCCTGATTGTTTTGCAGGGCAGTCTCGATCAGCTCCACGAGATTCGGGTCGGTGAAGAACGTACGCCACGGCGTCCGGGCTATGCTGGTAGTATCCGTGTTTGGACTGCCATAATTGTCTGGTACCGCTGTCCGGGCGTCTTTCAGCACAATGGCCGGCGCTTTACAGGCCGTGACCAGTAGTCCGAGGGCAAACGGGAGAAATAATTGATATATCTTAAATTTCGGCATGGTACTCGGTTTGTTCAGTTAACGGATTCTCTTCTTCGTCGGTGACATAGCGCACTTTTTCGGACTCGCGACCCACCAGGTAATACAAGCCCGGTATGAGCAACACGCCGAATATGGTTCCGATCAGCATGCCGCCGGCCGAGGCGGTCCCGATCGTGCGGTTGCCGTGCGCGCCCGGGCCAGTAGCAAATACAAGAGGTATCAATCCGGCAATAAAGGCGAAGGAGGTCATCAAAATGGGGCGGAAACGGGCTGCTGCGCCCTCCACGGCCGAAGTAATTACCGATCCGCCGGCGGCGTGGCGCTGCACGGCAAACTCCACAATCAGCACCGCATTTTTGCCGAGCAAACCGATCAGCATCACCACCGCAACCTGTGCATAGATGTTGTTCTCCAGTCCCGCAATTTTCAAAAACAGGAAAGCCCCAAATACACCCGTAGCCAGGGAGAGGATCACCGCCAGCGGCAGGATGAAACTTTCGTATTGCGCCGACAGAATCAGATAGACGAAGGTGAGACAGATCAGGAAGATGTAAACCGCTTCGTTGCCGCGACCTACTTCGTCCTTGGAAATACCCGCCCAGTCGATGCCGAATCCCCTCGGGAGGGTGGCATCTGCCACTTCCCTGATCGCGTTGATCGCCTCGCCGCTGCTGTAGCCCGGCGCTGCCTGGCCGCTGATCTCGGAGGAGTTGTACAGGTTGTGGCGTGTGATCTCGGACAGGCCGTACACTTTTTCCATCTTCATAAAAGCCGAAAACGGCACCATTTCATCCCGGTCGTTTTTGACGTACAGGTTCAGAATATCCTCCGGCAAGGCCCGGTATTCGGGCAAAGCCTGTACAATGACCTTGTACTGGCGGTCGTATTTGATAAAACTGATCTCGTAGTTACTGCCGATCAGGGTGGACAGGGTGTTGGTCGCGTTTTCGATCGTCACGCCCTTCTGCTGGGCAAGGTCGTTGTCGATATTCAGCATATACTGCGGGAAACTGGCGCTGTAAAAGGAGAACACGGAGGATAGTTCCGGTCGTTTGTTCAGGGCCGCTACAAAATCGTTGTTCACAGTTTCCATTTTCTTGTAATCGCCCGAACCCGCCTTGTCCAGCAGGCGCAATTCAAAACCGCCCGCGGCGCCGTACCCCGGCACGGCAGGCGGCTGGAAAAATTCAATCGTGGCGCCGGTAATATCTCTGGATTTTTCCTCGATCTCGTCGATCACTTCCTGGGCCGAATGGGTGCGGTCGCTCCAGCTTTTCAGGTTGATCAGGCAGGTACCCGAGTTGGAGCCGGTGCCTTCCGAAAGGATCTCGTAACCTGCCAGACAGGAAACAGATTGTACATCCGGATTTTCTTCAGCGATCTTTTGCAGCCGTTCGGCGATCTCGTTGGTCCGTTCGAGGCTGGAGCCGGGAGGTGTCTGTATAACCGCGTAGAACATACCCTGATCTTCCGTCGGAATAAAGCCGGTCGGCACGGTGTCGTTGAAATACCAGGTGCCCGCCATGAAAAGCAGCAACACCGCAACGGTCACCAGCCGCCGGTTGGCAATGGCCCTAAGGATGTTTTTATATCCGCTGGACAACCCGTCAAACCAGTTGTTAAACCCGTCGAGCAGCCTGTTCAGGATCGTACGCTTGCGGGGTTGGGTGTGTTTGTCCTTGAGCATCATGGCGCACAGGGCCGGTGTGAGCGTCAGTGCGATCAGGCCGGACAGGATGATCGAGGTCGCCATGGTAATCGAAAACTGCCGGTAAAATATCCCAACCGGGCCCGACATAAAGGCCACCGGAATGAACACCGCCGCCATCACCAGCGTGATGGCGATAATGGCCCCGCTGATTTCCTGCATGGCTTCCTCCGTGGCTTGCGGTGGCGACAGGTGTTTGGTCTCCATCTTCGCGTGCACCGCCTCTACGACTACAATGGCGTTGTCGACCACGATCCCGATGGCGAGCACGAGGGCAAACAGCGTGATCAGGTTGAGCGTGATGCCAAAAAACTGCATGAACACAAAAGTCCCGATCAGCGACACGGGCACGGCAATCGTGGGGATAAGCGTGGAACGCCAGTCGCCCAGGAAAATAAATACCACCAGGCCCACCAGAATAAAGGCTTCCACCAGTGTATGCAGCACTTTTTCTATAGAAGCGTCCAGGAAGTTGGATACATCGTAACTGATCTCATAATCCATGCCTTTGGGAAAGGAACTGGCTTTGATCTCTTTCAGTTTTTCCTTGACGTCCTTGATGACCTGGCTGGCGTTGCTGCCGTAGGCTTGTTTCAATACGATAGCCGCGGATGGTTTTCCGTTGAGGTTGGAGTAGATATCGTACATGGAGCTCCCGAACTCTACCTTGGCTACGTCTTTGAGGCGAAGCATCTCGCCATTGGGGTTCGCCCTGATCACAATGTTCCCGTATTGCTCCTCTGTGGTGAACCGTCCCGGGTATTTCAGTACATATTCGAAGGCCTGTGAGCGTTTGCCGGAACTCTCCCCCGTTTTGCCCGGCGAGGCTTCCAGACTTTGCTGGCTGAGCGCTTCCATCACCTCGTCGGCTGAAATTTTATAAGCAAGAAGGCGATCGGGTTTCAGCCAGATACGCATGGCGTATTCCCGGTTGCCCAGAATATCGGCGAAGCCTACGCCATCCACCCGTTTGAGTTCGGACAGCACATTGATGTCGGCGAAATTGAACAGAAATTTTTGGTCGGCAAGCGTATCGGTGCTGTACAAATTAATGTACATCAACATGTTGGACTCCTCGCGGGAAATTTTCACCCCTTCCCGGACCACGATGGGTGGCAGTTTGTTTACGACCGACGACACCCGGTTTTGCACGTTCAGGGAAGCCTGGTTGGGATCGGTACCGAGGTTGAACACACACTGGATCGAGCCTTCGCCGTCGTTACCGGCGTCCGACGCGATATACTTCATGCCGGGGATACCGTTGAGCGCCCGTTCCAGCGGAATGATTACCGATTTGATCATCAGCTCGTTGTTGGCGCCGGGGTAATCAGCCACTACGTTCACTTTGGGCGGCGAAATGGAGGGAAATTGTGTGATCGGCAACTTCACAAGTGCCAGGGCTCCCATGAATACGATAATAAGGGAGATCACTATCGACAGCACCGGTCGATAAATAAATTTATGAAACATGGACTTATGTTTAGGGATAGAACTTAGGATAAATGGATTGCGGGCAAGAGTTTGGGACTATTTTGCATTGAAATAGTCCCAAACCTGTTCCCGCAAATCGCTTATTCCGCTTTCAGATTTAACCGGGTAAGCACTTCCTCCGGTTTCTGATATTCAAATTCGATCTTGTCGTCATCTTTGACTTTTTGGAGGCCTTCGAGGAGAATTTTATCGTCCGCCGACAGGCCGCTGCGGACAACGTACAGGTCGGGCACCTCGCCCGTGACACTGATCTCTTTCGAGTGTACCACGTTATCATTGCCGACTACAAATACGTATTTCTTGTTCTGGACTTCGTACGTCGCCTTTTGCGGAATGATCAAAGCATCCCGCACCGGGAG
>JAKOXM010000226.1 GCA_029781095.1 Bacteroidota bacterium | reverse complement strand
CGTCGGTGATCATTTTCACGTATTCCTGAAGGGAGAGAGCCCCTGAAAGGCAGAGGGCGCGCAGGCGTTCGTCGTTGCGAAGGTTTTCGGGCATGGCCTGTTCGCAGACGGGGTCGGAAAGCACGAGGCGGCCCTGCGGCCTGAGTACCCGGTACATCTCGTGCAGGGCGCGGCGCAGGTCATCCGTTTCAAAAATATTGAACAGGCAGTTTTGCGCGGCAATGTCCACGGAATTGTCCGAAACCGGCAAGTCGAGGGCGTTACCCTTGCGTATTTCCACAAATCCGGAACGAAACCAGTCGTTTTCCCGCTCGGCCTGCGCCATATTTTCACGGCAGGCCTGCATCATTTCCTCCACGACATCGACCCCGATTACGGCGCCCGGCCGGCGACTGAAATAGGCGAATTGAAGCAGCTCCATGCCGCCGCCAACACCGACATACAAAACGGCAGGGTCATTGACCAGATCGCGGGGATTTACGGTGCTGCCGCAGCCGTAATTCATTTCCAGCATTTTTTTGGGTACAGAAAGTCCGGGCAGCTGCCATACGGGCGTGGTGGTGCAGCACAATCCGGCCTGCGGGTTCAGTGCGGCCTCTTTGTACACGTCGACGGTGGTATCGAGATAAGACATAAAGGAGTTGGTGACATTTAAAAATTGAGGCAAATGAAAATAATGAATTTGAAAGGGCAGGTGAAACATACGCCAAATGTCCGGGTGCGGATTTTTTTATCTTTTTGCGCACTCCGGCAAGAAGAACGATATTTGCCGGCTCAATCATTATTTCTGACAAGATGGCTGCGAAAAGCAAATCAAAATCCAAAAGCGTTCCCGCAAAAAAAACGCCTTCCTCCAACCCGCCTGCTGCGAGCCGGCCGCGGCATACGCCGCCGCAGCTGACCGACACATTCCGGCCCGGTTTCTGGCAAGAGCAATGGATGCCTGCACTGATCCTCGTGGTACTGGCATTTGTGCTGTACGGCGCATCGCTGTCGTTCGGGTATGTACTTGACGATCAGATGGTTATTTGGGAAAATGTGTACGTACAGAAAGGATTCGCCGGTTTGCGCGACATTTTCGGGTACGACAGTTTTATGGGTTATTTCCAGAAACAGGAACAGCTTTTCCTGCTGGAAGGCGGGCGTTACCGCCCCTTGTCGCTGGCGACCTTTGCCATGGAAGTAGGCATTTTCGGAAAAGATAACGCCAACCTCGCGCATATCAGCCATTTCATCAATATCCTGTTGTACGGGCTGACGGGTGTTCTGCTTTACCGCATCCTGCTGGGCCTGTTCCCCCTAAAGGAAGGCGGACGCTGGTATTTCAGCATGCCGTTTCTGGCCGCTCTCATTTTTGCGCTGCATCCGCTTCATTCAGAATGTGTTGCGAATATCAAAGGACGCGACGAGATACTGGCTTTGTTGTGCAGTCTGGCGGCTTTGTGGGCTACGCTCAAATATTTTGACACCAACAGGGGAATGTTTCTCGGGTTATCCGGGCTGTTTTTGTTTCTCGGCCTGCTCTCCAAGGAAAATGCGCTGACATTCCTGGCGGTCATTCCGGCGACAGTGTGGTTTTTCTGCTCCGGCCCGGGGCTGAAAGGCCGGATGTTTACTGCGTTTTCGCCGTTGCTGGCTGCTACCCTGCTTTTCATCTTCATTCGTTTCCGCGCATTGGGCTTCATGCTCGATCACGGCAAGGCGGTCAGCGATCTGATGAACGATCCCTTTATCGGCATGAACATCGGGGAAAAATCCGCCACGATATTTCTGACCCTCGGCTGGTATTTAAAACTGCTGTTCTATCCCCATCCGCTCACACACGACTATTACCCCTACCACGTTCCGAAGGTAAACTGGTCGGATTGGCGTGCACTTGTATCGCTGGCGCTGTACCTCGGCATGGGTGTGTGGGCGATGCTCAACCTGCGCAAACGCAACGTCCCGGCCTACAGCATCGTTTACTGGCTGCTTACCCTGAGCATCGTATCCAACCTGTTTGTATCCGTGGGTACTTTTATGAACGAACGCTTCGTGTACATGCCCTCCGTGGCGTTTTGCATTTTTGCCGCGTGGTTAATAGCCCGCAAAATGCCCGAATGGCTAAAAGAACAGCCCGACCGCCCCGCTATCCTGACAGCGGGTATCATGGTGCTGATCGCCGGTCTTTTTGGCTTGCGCACACTCACACGCGTACCCGACTGGAAGGACGCAATGTCATTGAACCAGGCCGCTATCCGGGTATCTTATGACAGCGCCCGGTCGCATTGCTTTTACGTAACATCCTTGTATAAAGACGTTTATCAGGAAAAAACGAAAGTAACCAAGGATAAAAAAGAACTGGCGCCGATCGTCGATTCGATGGAATACCACATCAAGCGCTCGCTGGAGATCAACCCCAATTACAGCGCCGCGCTGGTGATGCGATCGGCTGTGGCTGCTGCCCGTTTCGATCTGGATCACCAGCTGGACAAGCTCTTCCACGAGTTTGAGTACATCATGGAACGGATACCGTACAATACCAATTTCCGGACTTTCCTGGACCAGTATATGAAATACCTGGATGGTTCGAACGCCGATAAATACGTGGCGTTTTGTCACAGGGCAGGCTATGAATTCTATTTCCAGAAAAAAAACGACCCCAAAACGGCGCTTCACTTCCTGCAATTCGGTATCGACCGGCAAACCGAAGATATTCGACTGCTCGACGATGCCGCCGAAGTGTACACCGCACTGGGCGATCCGGCAAAAGCCGCTGAAATGAAGGCTCGCGCAGATGCGCAGCGATGAAATTACGGCAGACGGAGCGAAAATGAACGCAAGAGCGTATTCGAAAACAAGCCCCGGCCTGCAAAGTCTGCCTTTTAAAACATGATTGCCATTACAGAATGGCCTATTTTATCACTTGTTGAAATGATCGAGTCCATCCCACAGTCTACCGCCATGAAAGTAACCGAGCATTTTAAAAAAGCAAAAGACAAAACACTGGTCTCGTTCGAAGTGCTGCCCCCGCTCAAAGGCGGCAGTATGCAGGCCATTTTCAAAACCCTCGACGCGCTGATGGAGTTCAAGCCGCCGTTTATCGACGTGACCTATCACCGCGAGGAGTTTATTTACAACAAACGGGCGTCGGGGTATTATGAAAAAACATCTATCCGCAAACGTCCGGGCACGGTCGGTATATGTGCGGCGATCATGCACCGTTATGGTGTGGATGCGGTGCCCCACCTCATCTGCGGCGGGTTTTCGGTGGAAGAGACGGAAAACGCACTAATTGACCTTAATTTTCTGGGAATCAACAATGTACTGGCCCTTCGCGGCGATGCGCGCCAGTTTGAGGACAAGTTTACGCCCGAAGAGGACGGTCACAAATACGCGCTCGATATGGTTCGCCAGATCGCGGGCATGAACGAAGGGCGCTACCTCGATGCCAATATCATCAACGGTGAAAAGACCGATTTCTGCATCGGCGTGGCGGGGTACCCGGAAAAACATTTTGAAGCGCCCAACCCCGTCTCCGACCTTCAGTTTACCAAGGCAAAAGTGGACGCCGGCGCAGGCTACATCGTGACACAGATGTTTTTCGACAACCGGAAATATTTTGAATACGTAGATGCATGCCGGAAAATAGGCATCAATGTGCCCATCGTACCCGGCCTGAAACCCCTGACAAGGCGTTATCAACTGAATTCGATCCCGCGCAAGTTTTTCGTCAACCTGCCGGAAGCGCTTGTGTCGGAGATCCAAAAGGCCAAAACCGACGAAGCGGCACAGCAGATCGGTATCGAATGGTGCATCCAGCAATCGCTCGAACTCAAAGCCGCCGACGTGCCTTGCCTGCATTATTATACGATGGGAAATACGGACACTTCGCGGGCCATTGCGGAGGCGGTGGTGTAACGCCAGGCTCTGCTTGGCGTTACATGATGCTTTCACTTGCAGCGGCCGTGCGGGTTAGCCCCTTTTCATTTCTTCCAGAGCCAGTTCGAACCCCGGCATCACGTCTTCGCCGGATAGCATCTTTCCGTCGAAGCCTTCGATCACTTCCACTTCCCTGCCTGGGCGGTAAATATAAGCCTTTTCGTCGTAGGGGTCGATGAGCCAGGCCAGGCGCACGCCGTTGGCGATCCAGGAGTCGGTCATTTTGCGTTGGAGGGTTTTCACCCGGTCCGTCGAGGAGCGGATTTCGCCGACGAAGTCGGGGACGATGCGCATAAATTCTTCTTCACTGGCGGTATCGGCAGCCATTCGCAGGTTACTCACCCAGGCCACATCTGGTGATCTGTTGGAGCCGTCAGGCAGATCGAAGCCTGTTGAAGAGCCGAATAATTCGCCGTTTTTTGTCTGCACGAGCCAGGCGCCTAATAGCAAAAACAGCCGGGACTCCCGTCGGCCAGAGCCTTTTTTTACCGGGGACATAACGATAACATTTCCGTTTACGTCCCTTTCCATCGACAAGTCGGGATACCGCTCTGCCAGTTCTGCAAATTCCGCCTTGGTCAGCGGTTTTTGCAGCTCTACAGGGCCGTAGCGAACGGCCAGTTCTTCGAGTGTGAGCACTTCCGGCAGGGCGTCAAGGGTAGACATAAACGCAGGTTTTATCCAACAAAAATAGGGAAAACTGGTCGATATACCAACAACCGATATCAGTAACTAAATCGGCTTTTGTGCCTCAACGTATAAAGAAATGGGCTCCCGCGCCTGACTGTCGCGAATGATCTCCGTGTCGCTGCCCACACCGAACGAGACCTCTTTTGCATGGACGAAACCCGCCATTGTGCAGAATTCGCTCATAAGTTCGCCGTCCCACACCGACAGGTGCAGGTGGCACTGCGTAATATACCAGATGGCTTCGCAGCCCGTAGGGAATTTTTCGTGGAAATAGGGATGCATCTTCTTATCCTGGTAGTATTCGACGGCCTTCCGGATGTCGGGTACGATGATGCGCAGCCAGCCGCCGGGTTTCAGGGTTCTGTACATTTCTTTCAAAATACGCATCACCTGAACCGGGGTGAAATGTTCGAGCGTATGCTCGGTAAAAACGCCGTCCCAGTAATTATCGGGGCAGTTGAGCGGATACCGGGCATCGAACATCCAGTCGGGGGTGCGGCGCTGGTTTTTTCGCCAGAACCGGACCGGTAGGTGAAAAAAATCACCGTTGGTCCAGCCCTCAAACCAGGTGAATCCGCAACCGAAGTTCAGCCATTTCCGTGGATACCGGTTCTTCGGTTTTCCGGACAGCAGCAAGCGGCCGAGGAAGCCGATCGCTTCAAATTTAAACGTTCCGGAAAGCGTAAAGAGGTGTTCTTCGGCGAGAATGGTTCGTTTCATAAATTATGGCATGGCGGAAAGGCTTCCGCCCAAATAATTCGATTTCAGAATGTTGTACAAAACACGGCATGGCAGCCGCGAGGATAAAAAACCGACGCAAAAATAGGCCGCTTCCCATTTCCGGTCTGTTTTATTTTCCAATAAGCCCCCTGAAATGTCCAATTAAGGCAATTCCTGAAAGAAGAGTGCGTTCGACTTGGTGATTATCTCCGGAATCCGGAATTTGCACACGGTTTATAAGCACATAAACTATATGATGAGAAAACTATTTGCCGCGGTGCTTCTGCTGTCGGGCCTTTCCGCCTCTGCGCAGGACCCGATTTTTTCCCAGTTCTACGCCATGCCCATGCAGTTGAACCCCGGTTTTGCCGGCAGTTCCTTTGCGCCCCGAATCGGTATTGCCTACCGCAACCAGTGGACGGGATTCAACAGTGCATACCGCACCTACGCCGCCTTTTACGAACAAAGCCTTGAAAGGCTCAACAGCGGCATCGGCTTCAACCTCGAGGGCGACAATGCCGGAGACGGCATTTACAAAACAACAAGGTTTTCTGCTGTATATGCCTACCGGCTCAATATTACCGACGACCTGGCCCTGAAACTCGGCGTGGAGGCCGGTGTGCACCAGACACATCTCGACTGGGACAAACTGCTGTTTCCCGACCAGATAGACCCCACAGGCGGCCCGGGAGGCCAGACCGGCGAGATCCGGCCCGACGCCACGAACAATACGCAACTGGATATTTCCTCCGGGATGCTCCTCCTGAGCGACAAATTTTATTTCGGCGCGGCGCTCAAACATCTGAATACCCCGAGTGAAAGTCTGCTGCTTGTGAATGACAATATATCGCAGGGGCTGCCGCTTCGCTTCACCGTTCACGGAGGTACGGAACTCGTTGTTAAGAAAGGCAATAAACTCCGGGCACCCTCGTTTATTTCGCCGAACTTCCTTTTTGTGTCGCAGGGCCCGTACCGGCAATTGAACGTTGGAGCATACGCTGGTTTGGGGTCGGTGATCGCAGGGGTCTGGTACCGGCACACCTTTCAAAATGCCGATGCGGCTATTTTAATGGCCGGTTTTCGGCAGGGAGTGTTCAAAATGGGAATCAGTTACGACATGACAGTGTCGGGTCTGGCCGGCAAAGCCGGCGGCACTTATGAGCTCAGTCTCGGCTTTTTGTTCGATAAAAACGAAAATCTCCGCAAAAAGAAGCATCGCGCCGATATCAACGATTGCATACGGATGTTTCAATAAAAATTGACTTTCGTTAAATTTGGCGGGGTCGGAATTGTGAAATGTTTTATTTGCCTACATTTGCTGCTCAATTTTTAAACCTGTATTTTAATACAATGAAAAAAACACTCATTCACGGGTTAAGCTTTGTCCTCCTGGTCTTCCTCCTGGCGAGCTGCGGTAAAAAGACCGAGCGCTCTACGACAACGGGTTGGAAGTACAACGACCAAAAATGGGGCGGCTTCGAAAAAGTGGATTACGACGGCCAGGTTACAGGCCCGAACCTCGTACTTGTTCAGGGTGGTACGTTTACAATGGGTCTGACAGACCAGGACGCCACCTACGAATGGAACAACATGCCGCGTCGCGTGACGGTTTCCTCGTTCTACATGGACGAAACTGAAATCGCCAACATCGACTACCGCGAATATCTCTACTGGGTAGACCGCGTATACGGTGAAACCTATCCGGAAGTCTGGAAACGCGCGCTGCCCGATACGCTCGTATGGCGCGAAGAACTGGCGTTCAACGAGCCGATGGTGGAAACCTATTTCCGCTATCCGGCTTACGACGACTATCCCGTCGTGGGCATCAACTGGAACCAGGCCAATGAATACTGCAAGTGGCGTACGGACCGTGCCAACGAGATGATCCTGATCGAAAAAGGCATCATCGACCCGACGCCCGACCAGAAAAACGAAAATAACTTCAACACAGAGGCATACCTTGTAGGTCAGTACGAACCCAGCGTTCGGAAAAACCTGCCGGACAAACGCACCGGCGGCGAACGCCGCGTACGCCTCGAAGACGGCATCCTGCTGCCGGCCTACCGTCTGCCGACGGAAGCCGAATGGGAATATGCAGCACTTGCCCTGATCGGCATGCAGGCGACCAGCAAGGATGAACTGATCACCGATCGTCGCATCTATCCCTGGAACGGCAACACGGTACGCTACCAGAAGCGCAACAAATACCAGGGTCACATGCTCGCCAACTTCAAGCGCAGCGCGGGTGACTACGGTGGTATGGCAGGCGCTTTGAACGATAAATCGTTCTTCCCGTCCAAAGTTCGCGACAACTGGCCCAACGACTTCGGTCTGTACAACATGGCCGGCAACGTGAACGAATGGACCGCCGACCTCTATCGTCCGATGACATCCGCCGACCTGGAAGACGTGTCGAACCAAGACCTCAACTCTTTCCGCGGCAACATCTTCGTGACGAAGAAACTTGACCCGGAAACCGGTACGCCGGTTACGAAGGACAGCCTTGGCCGTCTCGTCTACGAGTTGATGGATACCACCACAACGGCGCTGCGCGACAACTACAAACGCCCCGAAGTATTTAACTACCTCGACGGCGACAAAGAGTCGAACGTAGAATACCGTTTTGGTATCAGCACGCTCATCAGCGACAAGGCCCGCGTGATCAAGGGCGGCTCCTGGGCCGACCGCGCCTTCTGGCTCTCGCCGGGCACACGCCGCTTCCTGGAAGAGGACAAAGCCAGCCGTACGGTCGGTTTCCGCTGCGCCATGACGCGTACCGGCAACCCGATCGGCAACGACGCCGACGGCAACACCTTCAAGACGAAGCACAAAAAGGTAAAGCGCCGTTACAAATAAATACAGAACAATCCTTTCTGTGAAAAACGGGGGTGCCGCGAGGTGTCCCCGTTTTTTTGTGCGCACTGAATTTCTATTGATAGTCTCACTGCCAGTGAGACTATCAATAGAAATTCAGTGTGGCTTCAGTTCCGCACCGCCGTTATGTGGTAGTGCGACACGCCGGGTGTCTCCGCGTCCAGCACAAGCGTGTCGGAGGTGAATTTAAGAATATCGAATGTAACATCTTCATACCCTCCCCAAAACAATGGGTTACTCCATTCAATAAACATGGTGTTCCTTTCTGCTTGGATAGAATATACACCTCCACTGCTGTCATTAGCACTTACGATAAAAGATGTCCAGAGCCAATTGGTTTCTCCCTTGCCGTCTCGGTAATCGCTAAAATCTATCGTAAAAACATCTTCTGGATCTATGTACTCTTCATCATTGTACAAATAGGATTTTACCAACCAAGAGCCTTCCATTTGCTCACCGAGAGGCAGATCTTCTTTGCCGCAGAAAGTAAAAAACAATGCTACAGCCGTTATTATGATAAATGATTGCGGATATTTCATTGGATTGATATTTGAAATTGAAGAGATGAAATGCTCAAAGACAGCTCCATGCGCTGCCTGAACAGGATTGTCAGATTTTCTGAAATTTTTCCGTCAACATAACGTGGTCGCTGACAATTTGCAGAAAATATGTGCCGGAAGGCAATGACGATACATCAATTTGATGACGAGTAGATGCAGAAATGTTAAATGTTTGCATCAGCCGTCCTCCCGTGCCGTTTATGATCCTGTATTCCACGTCGTTCTCCGTTTCATCTATCACTTTGCTTACATCGAGAGTCAATATGTCTTTAGACGGGTTTGGAAACAAAACTGCCGCTCCTTTCGGTTTTTTTATCCGAAAAGAGCCGGAAGGAGGCACAAACGCAACAGTACGGTTCATCGTGCCGCATTCATTCGGAGTACTGACAAAAAACGAGGTACTTTGGTTCGTCATCCCGAACGAGATGGCATAAGTGGTATAAGGAAGGGTTGTGCTGACGTTACCCGTGGTTTGCACCCAGGTATAAACGGCGTCCTGATTTTCAAGCCTCATATCATAACTGCCTGACGGCACGGGGTTCACCGTATAAAGCATATTTGTAATGCCGTTCGGCCCCACATATATCCCTTCGAGGCCGAAAGAACTGTTGGCTCTTATCTTCCGCTCATAAACTACCGGTCCGAAACAATTGTGGTTGAATGAAACGCGTATCCAGGTATCGAAAGGATAACAGCAGGTCGTATTAGGCGCTAAAGTGATGTTCCTGATCTTATTCGTATTGGGCTGGGAAGCGGAAAACTCGAGATGAGGGCCGAGCTCCCATTGAACGGACCCGTTGGGATCGAATGTATTGTAAAAACTCGCAACGAAATCTTCCCCCGGGCAAATCACCGATTTGTTTGTGAGGATTACCTGATCGGCTTCCAGCGTCAGGTTAAAACTTTGGTCAACCGGCGGTGCAAAAAGCAAACATTCATCCGAAGGGAAAGTTGGCCCACTGGGCCTGCATACTTGTACCGGTTTAAATCTGTTTCTAATTTGATCTGCTGTTTGATCATCCCATCCTCCACTAATTGATGAGCAAGCCGGGCAATTTGCCTTGTCATACATGATATTGCACTCGCAAGTGTGCCCATTTCGTGCAAAAATATGAGCCAATTCGTGCGCTACGGTAAGCGATGTTGCATTGTTTCCGCTGCTGTTGTACACAAAACTGTATGGCAAAAAAGCAACACAAGGGTCAGATAATAAACTGCCGCACATTATTCTTACAGATGATGGTTTTACATATCCGTTAACGCCCAAAGGTCTTCCCGACATCAACGTAACTCCATCTCGCTGAATACATGATTTATTGTTTTGCCACCAATCTTTCCCTTGCGTCCAGTGATTTGTGAAATCGCCGCCACTATACGGCTGGCTATCGGCAGTCGTCCAGATATTAATATCGACAATGTGGAATTGTAGGTTCGGAACTAAAATTTTATAATACCCTTCCACCTTTAAAGTGATCTCGGCGAGGTCGCTTTCGATCAACTCTTCTCTTGACGGGTCGCCCGGTTGAGTAGGGGAAGGATATATTGAAAACAAGTCAAAATCAACATCATACGCCATTTCAAAATGGAATTCTCCATTCACCCGATCCGTAGTTGTCGGGTCTTCAGGAGGATCCGGCGTGGCGGGGTCGGGTGTACCACAAGTGAAATCCGTAAATCGCAAGTCCCGGTATTTTATGTACGTGGTGACGGGGTCGCTTTGCGGGTCTTCAACCAACTTCCGTATATCGGATATAAACCATGTGTTCCCGTCTTTTTCATAGTATCCGAAAAAATGATTTTTTCTGATGATAAAACCGGCCATTTGATTGGTATCGCCGTCGACATACCCCCTGTAAATCCCTTCATTTTCCAGGTCGATCAGCAAAGGCGTACTGTCGCCCCGGATCATCATTCTGGCTCCTTCGGGGTAAAGCATACTTTTTTGTAGGTTAAGCGTAATCGTATCGTCGCCGACATCCAGGGAAAATTCCGCTTCTTCGTTTGCGTCGTAATTCAAATCCGACCAAAGAGCCAGCGGATGAAAATTGAAGGCTGAATGACAGGCAACTTGCTGATCGACAAGAGATTGGTCGCCTTCCGACAATGTGACAGGTTTGCCGTAAATGGGGTTTTGGGTGAAGGATACAGCAGGCCAGATCACTACCGTCATTGCGAAAATGAAATTATAGATCGGGCGTGAGGCGTGAGGCGTGAGGCGTGAGGCGTGAGGCGTGAGGCGTGAGGCGTGAGGCGTGAGGCGTGTAACATGTTATTATCTTTTTGGAATGAAAATCGGAATACAATAATAACCCCGAAAACAGAAACCGCCAAATCAAAAGTAAATTTTAACAAGCCTGAACTGATCGTAACTTTACCCGGCTTTTTGCAACCACACCATGCTCTCCATACCGGAACTCTACGCCGTTTACCGGCAACACCCCATCATCTGCACCGACACCAGGCAACTGACGCCGGGCTGCATGTTTTTCGCCCTCAAAGGCGATCATTTCGACGGCAATAAATTTTCAGCGCAGGCCCTCGAACAAGGCGCCTCGTATGTTGTCCTCGACGATCCGAAGTACAAATCCGGCGACCGGTGCCTGCTCGTACCCGACGTATTGCAGGCGCTTCAGCAGCTGGCGACACACCATCGCCGGCAATTCGATATCCCCGTTGTCGCCATCGGTGGTTCCAATGGCAAAACAACCACCAAGGAGCTCGTGGCCGCTGTGCTGAGCAGCCACTACCCCTGCCACTACACCAAAGGCAATTTCAACAACCACATCGGCGTGCCGCTCACCCTGCTCTCGATGCCCGACGATACCGAAGTGGCGGTCATCGAAATGGGCACCAACCAGCCCGGCGATATCGAGCTGCTTTGCGAAATAGCC
>JAKOXM010000219.1 GCA_029781095.1 Bacteroidota bacterium | reverse complement strand
GGCGGGAATGCGCGCCATTACAGGCATTTCTTCTATCAACCAGGTGTGCCTGCTGACCTTGCAGGGTTCGGGATTGTTCGGCGTGCCGGGCATCGCCGCCCGCCTTTTCAACGCCCTGGCGCAGGCAGGCGTGAACGTTGTCATCATCACGCAGGGATCGAGTGAGTCGAGCATCACATTCGCCGTTTCGCCCGCCCACGCCAGGCTGGCGCAAAAAGCCGCTGAAAAAGAGTTCTCATTCGAAATACGAGAACATCTCGTCGAGCCATTGAAAATCGAAGACAATCTTTCTGTGATAGCGGTTGTGGGTGAAAATATGCGGTACAGGCCCGGGGTGGCCGGCCGGCTGTTTCAGGCGCTCGGCAAAAACGGTGTGAATATCGTCGCCATCGCCCAGGGCTCCAGCGAGCTCAACGTATCGATGGTGATCGGAGCCCAGGACGAGACGAAAGCCCTGAACGCTATACATGAAGCGTTTTTTCTTTCCGACACCAAAACCCTTCATCTTTTCCTTGTCGGCGTGGGACTCATCGGAAGCACACTTCTCGACCAGATACGGGCGCAAGCGGGGTTTTTAAAAGAAAAACGCAATCTGGAAATTCGAATCGCCGGACTGGCCAACAGCCGGAAAATGGCATTTGCAGAGGACGGAATCGACCTTAATCACTGGAAGGCCGCCCTGCAGGAAGGAGAGCACTTCTCCATGCCGAAATTTGTGGAACATATGCGGGCGCTCAACCTGCCCAACGCCATTTTTATTGACAACACGGCTTCAGGAGAGATCGCCGGTTTTTACGAACAGATACTCGATGCCAGTATATCCATCTCTACGCCCAACAAGGTGGCGGCATCGTCGTCATACCAGCAATATCATCGCCTGAAGCAAACCGCTGAAAAACGCGGCGTGCTTTGGCGGTACGAAACCAACGTAGGCGCCGGATTGCCGCTGATCACTACCCTCAGCGATCTCATCCATTCCGGCGACCGGATTTTGAAGATCGAAGGTGTGTTGTCGGGCACTTTGTCGTTCATATTTAACCACTTCAAAGCCGGGACGCGGTTTTCGGAAGTAGTGAAAGAGGCCAGGCACCTGGGCCTTACCGAGCCCGACCCCCGTGAAGACCTCAGCGGCGCCGATGTGCGTCGCAAGTTGCTCATCCTGGCCCGTGAAACGGGGCTTCCGCTGGAGTCGAACGACATCAAACTGGAAAATATACTGCCCCATGCCTGCCTTGTCGTGCATAGCGTGGAAGAATTTTTTGAAGAACTGGAAAAACACGACGATCATTTTGAAGAGATGCGGCATGCTGCAGAAAAACAGGGACGGGTATTGCGCATGGTGGCCAAACTGGAAGGCGGCAAAACAAGCATTACGCTAACCGCCTTCGATCAAAATCACCCTTTTTACTTCCTTTCGGGCAGCGACAACATGGTGGTGTTCACCACCGAACGCTATCGCGAGCGCCCGCTTGTGATCCGCGGGCCGGGCGCGGGTGCGGAGGTGACGGCAGCGGGGGTGTTTGCCGAGGTGATCGGGATCGGGAGTTATCTTTCGTAGCGATCTCCAAGTCTTGTCCGATCGCCGTAGGTGTCACCTGCTCGTGCTTCGCAGATGACACCTCCTGGATTCATATAACAGCCATAAATGCCTGATTATGAAAGATAAATATAAGCCTGATGCCCTCGCAAAATTCCAGCCGGATTGTTTCTACCATGTCTATAATCGCACGAATAACCGCGAGCCGCTTTTCAAAAATGACGACGATCGCAAGTGGTTTTTGGTACGGTATAAGCATTACCTTACTCCTTACCTGCATACCTGCGCATATTGCCTGATGGAGAACCACTTCCATTTTATGGTAAAAATCAAGTCGACTGAGATCATCACTGATTTCATCCGGAGTATCAAAGAACCCGATCAAACAGCGGCGCATCGACAATTCCTTGCAGAAGTACCCGGTGAACCTGATTTCCATCCGGTTATTGAAAGGCAATTTACACGGTTATTTACGGCTTATGCAATGCGATTTAACGAACGCTATGAACGGAAAGGCAATCTCTTTTATCGTCCATTCAAACGAATAGAAGTCGTAGATGACAACCACTTGGTTTGGCTGGTCTACTACATTCACAATAACCCGAGAAAACATGGCATCTTTCAGGATTTTACACAATATGCGTGGAGTTCCTATGCCTCGTTTGTATCGCAAAACCGGACCAGTCTTGCACGGGAACTGGTGTTCGATCTATTTGCCGGACGGGACAACTTTATCGCTTTTCATGAAGGCTCCGAGAGCAAAGTAACAGAATACCGGCATTTCGAAATAGAAGACTGACTCCATAACCCACGTCAGTGAGAGGTGTCATCTGCGAGGCACGAGCAGGTGACATCTCGAACGGCAGTCGTTGTACTACAATCTGCAAGGGATGAATATCTCGAACGGCAGTCGTTGAACCCTGCGGAAATGCATATACGAGGCACGAGCAGGTGACGACATCTCGAACGGTGTTTGGAACGACAACTGTACCCGCCGGAGATGTCACCTGCTCGTGCCTCGCAGATGACACCTCCTCCTTGCGGAAAACGAAAGCGCAAAACACATACCTTCGCCCCTTTATATGCCGACCTCTTTTTTTGCCCGCTCCCTCACCAAAGTAACAACCAGTTTAAGCCGTTTTTTCCGCCACCGCCTGGCCCTCGCTACGGGCCTCACCTTCGCTGCCGACAGCCTGATGTTCGGCAGTTGGGTGGCGCATATCCCCCACGTAAAATCTTTGTTAGGAATGAACGACGCCGAGCTCGGACTTGCGTTGTTCGGTATGCCCATCGGTTTGCTGGCAATGAACCCGTTTTCGCCGGGCTTTATCGCGCGTTTTGGTCTGGCGCGGACGACAACCGCCAGTACACTTGCCACGGCTGCGGCTTTTGCCCTGCCTATCTGGATGCCGGAGCGCTGGACGCTGATGGCAGCGCTGGCCCTCATAGGCGCATCTGTCGCCTTGATGAATGTGGCCATGAATACCTGCGCCACCAACATCGAACGGGCTGACGGCGTGTACATTATGTCAACATGCCACGGCATGTGGAGCCTCGGAGGCATGGTGGGCTCGGGTACCGCAGCGGCGTTGATCGCAGCGGGCGTGCCACCGAATATCCACCTGACCGTGCTGGCGGCGCTGGTGATTTTCGCTACCCTGTTCTGGTTGAAACCCGCCATAGCAAGGGTGCCCGAGGGTGATCTTCCCGCAACGGGCGGCGGTTCCAGGTTTACCTTGCCTAACCGCGACCTGCTGTTGATGATTTTTATCGGGCTGACGGTGAGCCTCGGCGAAGGCGTGGCCTTTGACTGGAGTGCCGTCTATCTGCGCGACGCACTGGGCGCACCGGCGCAAATAGCCGCGCTGGGCTTCACGTGTTTTTCTCTTACCATGATGGCGATGCGCTTTACCGGCGATGTACTGATTCCGAGATTCGGAGAACGCAACATGCTGTATTTTAGCGCATTATTTACTACGCTTGCATTAACAATGGTTATTATTTCACCCAACGCCTTGTCCGGTATTTTCGGGTTTCTGCTGTTGGGGGCGGGTGTCGCCCTCGGCGCTCCGATCCTGTTCAACGCTTCTGCAAGGGTACCGGGCCTGGCGCCGGGCGCCGGACTGGCTACGTATGCCACATTCAGTTTTATCGGGTTTCTGGCAGGGCCGCCGGTCATCGGTTTTGTCGGTGAGAAATTCGGCCTTTACATCGGCTTTGCGATGGTGGCAACGCTCACATTGCTGTCAACCGTTGCGATCCGGCATGTAAAACTTTGATGGTCTCTTATGGTTGGAATGTCTGCCTTTTTCTGTTACGTCAGTCTATGGACTTGTAGAAACGGTGTCTCGCCGGATGCTTCCGAACAAGCAGCGCCGCCGCCCGCTCTCAATTGGATATAAAGCGGATTGATCTACTTCAATGGCCTCTTTTTGACCATGCCGCCACGGGCGTCGAGCACATTGGTCATGAATACAAAAGCGTTCGGATCGATTTTGTCTACTTCAGCGTTCAGTTTTGCTATTTCGAGGCGCGTTACCACGGTGAAAATAATATCGCTTTGATCGGGCTTGTCGCCTCTTTTCCCGTATCCGCGTTTGCCGCTGTATACGGTGACGCCCCGTCTCAATTTTTCCGAGATCATGGTCCTGACTTCGTCATGGTGCGTCGAAATAATGGTAACGCCTATGTACTCTTCAATGCCTTCCACAATAAAATCAACGGTTTTGGATGCGGAAATGTAGGTCAGCATGGAATACAGCGCCGATTCCAGCGAGAAAATATAAGCCGCCGTGGAAAAAATGAACAGGTTGAAAACGAGAATGACGTCGCCAATAGTTAGGCCGGTCTTTTTG
>JAKOXM010000208.1 GCA_029781095.1 Bacteroidota bacterium | reverse complement strand
GCTCGCAAGGAAAACATTGAGATCCCCAGGAAAAATAGCGAAGATCGGGTCCTTCCTTTATCAGAAAATCATAATGCGGCGCGTCGATTGTGTAATTTCTGCCGATCGTATCAATCAACACGGGTTTACAACGGGTATTGAATGAATCCAGCATGGATCGAAATTCATCCACCCGCTTTTTGTCAATTTCGCGGGTGGTTTTTATACACACTCTTTCAAGCATATCCGGTTGGTAGACGAGGTCCGAATACCACCGGTCGTTCCGGTTGTATAATGCGCAAAGATGATCGAACATTCCCCATCCTGATCCCCGGTACCAGAACACGGTGTCATAACTTGAAACGGCAGGCATGGAAATCGTGGAATCCGCGAACCGGATGTGCTGCCCGAAGGTAAAATCAGATGCCAGATACAAACTGTCGCTCTCCGAGTGTTGCTGCCGACAAGGAGGTGGCGCCGGCACTTCGTGACTG
Source organism: Bacteroidota bacterium (assembly GCA_029781095.1). GTDB lineage: Bacteria > Bacteroidota > Bacteroidia > Chitinophagales > Saprospiraceae > M3007. The sequence continues at coordinate 3,188 of JAKOXM010000208.1, read as the reverse complement.
CAGCGCAGCAGCAGCAATAACCAAAGCAAATAAATGGTTTTTTCCTTCATCGTGTCCGGATGGTTTTGGCCTGACGGGAATACGCTTTTTCAAAAAACGTCACTCCGAATTATTTTATTCGCCATGTGTGCCCCGATTGCCCCTCACCAAAAAAAAATCCCTATTTCTTTTTCCTATTCCGCAAAGCCACCTACATTAACCGCCCGAAGCAGAATTTTTCACCAAACAATATTTCTGGTCATGCAATCTGCCCGTATATACTAAACGGTAGGCGATGGACGGTAGACAACATACGGAATTTCGCCGTTTCATGTCTTCCATCCACCGCCTACCGTCCATCCGTTCACCAAACCAAGTTCATTGCCAATGGCAGCCTTTACTACCGATAAGATTCGGAACATCGTCCTGGTGGGACACTCCGGCAGCGGCAAAACCACACTTGCCGAAACCATGTTATTTGAAGCCAAAGCCATCACCCGTCGCGGCACCGTGGGCGACGGCAATACGCAAAGCGACTATGCACCGCTCGAACAACAACGCGGCCACTCGCTGTTCGCTTCACTTCTTCATTGCAACTGGAAAGACACCAAAATCAACATCCTCGACACACCGGGGCTGGATGATTTCTCCGGCGAGGTAGTCACGGCATTGAAAGTTGCCGATACGGCCATCATGGTGCTCAATGCGCGCAGCGGGGTGGAAGTAGGCACCGAACTTATCTGGGAATACATCGAAGAATTCGACACACCCACACTTTTTGTCATCAACCAGCTCGACCACGAGAAGGCTGATTTTGAAACGACGCTCGACCAGGCCATCAAACGCTTCGGCAACCGGGTGCTGCCGCTCCAGTTTCCGGTGAACCAGGGGCCCGGTTTCAACGCGATCGTGGATGCGCTTCGCATGGTCATGTACGTATTCCCGGCTACCGGCGGCAAACCGGAAAAAAAGCCCATCCCCGCCGAACACAAAACACGCGCCGACGAGATGCACAACGCCCTGGTGGAAGCTGCTGCCGAAAACGACGAGGCGCTCATGGAAAAATACTTTGAAGCGGGCACGCTCGACGAGGAGGACCTTGCCCGCGGGCTCAAGATCGGCATGGCGCACCGCCAGTTTTATCCCGTTTTCTGTGCTTCCGGTCAGCAGGATATGGGCAGCGGACGCATTATGGGTTTTATCCACGATGTGTGCCCCAGCCCCGCCGACCGGCCGGCCGCAGCGCTGGAAGGCGGCGCTTCCAAACCCTGCGACCCTAATGCACGCCCCTGCGTGTTCATTTTTAAAACGGTGAACGAACCGAAGGTGGGCAACGTCTCTTATTTCAAGGTGTACAGCGGCGTTCTGAAGGCAGGCGACGAACTCACCAATGCCGACAACAGCACCGTAGAACGATTTTCGCAACTCTTTGAAAGTGAAGGCAAAAACCGCGACCAGGTCGACGAACTCCGCGCCGGCGACATCGGCTGCACGGTAAAACTCAAAGGCTCGCATACCAATCAGACGCTCAATCCGAAAGGCTCCGATCTCAAAATCGAACGCATACGCTTTCCCTCACCGCGCATCCGGATGGCCGTCGTGCCGCCGAGCAAATCGGAGGTGGAAAAAATGGCCAACGCGCTGCATTCTATCCGCGAAGAGGACCCCACGCTGCTGGTGGAACAAAGTCTCGAACTGAAACAAACCATTATTGAAGGCCAGGGTGAAATGCACCTTGATATCGTGCGGTACAAGGCAGAGCAAAACTTCGGGGTGCACCTCGAACTGGCCGAGCCGCGCATACCATACCGCGAAACGATCACCAAGGAAGCAAACAAAGACTACCGCCACAAAAAACAATCGGGCGGCGCCGGCCAGTTCGCCGAAGTGCACATGCGTATCGAACCTTACTACGACGGCATGCCCGCCCCGCACGGCCTCAACGCAAAAAACACGGAGGTGGAAAACCTGAAATGGGGCGGGAAACTCGCCTTCGTTTGGGCCATTGTGGGCGGAGTGATCGATGCGCGTTTTATCAACGCCATCAAAAAAGGTATCATGTCCAAAATGGAGGAAGGCCCCAGCACCGGCTCTTATTGCCGCGACATACGGGTCAGCATATACGACGGCAAAATGCACCCCGTGGATTCCAATGACATGGCTTTCCAGATCGCCTCGATGATGGCTTTCCGCGAAGGCTTCCACGAAGCCGGCCCGCAGATACTCGAGCCCATCTACAACCTCGAGGTGATGTGCGATTCCGAGTTTATGGGCAGCGTAATGGGCGACCTGCAAACCCGCCGCGCCATCATCATGGGTATGGATTCCGAAGGCCACTACCAGGTGATCCGTGCGCGGGTGCCGCTGAAGGAATTGCATAAATATTCCTCCACACTGCGTTCGCTTACGCAGGGCAAGGCCAAATTTACCATGTCATTTGCCGAATATGCACCCGTTCCGGGCGACATTCAGGCAAAACTGACGGCCGAATACGCTGCAAATGCGACACATGAGGAGCATTGAAGCGTCCAAACCTGATTTTTTAGAATCCCGGAGTGTACCAAGCCCTCCGGGATTTTTTCTTTCCGGGTCAGGCAGCAAAAATCGCTTTTGCCGTATCTGCAAAATCGCGTACCTTCGGGGATATCCGCAAATGCCAACCCTTTACCAGACAATCATAATCCCTCCTGTTGAGCGAAACTGAAATAATTCGGGGTTGTCTGCGCGGATCTGCGCAGTGCCAGCACGCCTTGTACGAGCGATTTGCCGGCAAGATGTATGCGGTATGCCTGCGGTATGCCCGTACACCTGCTGACGCTGCCGACATCCTCCAGGAAGGTTTTTTGAAAGTTTATTCCAAACTGGAGCAGTTCCAGTTTCAGGGCTCTTTCGAGGGCTGGATCCGGCGCATCATGGTCAATACAGCTTTGCGGACCTACCAAAAGCAGCGTTTTGACCACGAGTACACGGGCTATGAACAGCTGCCGGACGCTCCTGTCGATCCGGACGCGATTTCAGCCCTGTCGGAAGCCGAGCTGCTCCGGGTCATCAGTCAGTTGCCGGAAGGGTATCGCGTCGTGTTCAATCTCGTGGCCATCGAAGGTTATTCGCATGCCGAAGTGGCCGAAACACTCGGTATCCAGGAAAGCACATCACGCTCGCAATTGACCAAGGCAAGACGCTGGCTTTGTGAGCAAATTGATATTTTA
>JAKOXM010000300.1 GCA_029781095.1 Bacteroidota bacterium | reverse complement strand
TTGAAAAAAATCTGCGAAATCTGCGGGAGAAATGACTTTCGGGACACCTTCGTTACTATACGTCACAAAATGCGAAAGATACGTGTTGTAAATATTCACATTTATCTACTGCAATCATGGAAAAAGAACGAATCTCCAGGCAGGAAATATTTCTGATTATATACCTTTTATTGCTGGCAATATTCGTGTTTGCAACGGTCTGGCTAAAAATAAGATATATACTTTTAAGATGAACGGCACATGAATGACGAAAAGCAACAAACGGCACAGCATTTCCTCAACCTGATCAAAAGTTCGCGGCGGGGAAAATTCAAGATCTACATCGGCATGAGCGCCGGAGTGGGCAAAACGTTCCGGATGTTGCAGGAAGCGCATGCCATGTTGCGCAGCGGTGTGAATGTGAAAATCGGATATGTCGAGACACATGACCGTTCGGAAACGCACGCATTGCTGGCGGGATTGCCCCTTGTGCCGCGCCGCGAGGTGTTTTACAAAGGCAAAAAACTGGAAGAACTCGACCTGAACGCCCTGCTCATCCTGCGCCCGGAATGGGTGATCGTCGACGAACTTGCACATACCAATGTTCCAGGCAGCAAAAACGAAAAACGCTGGCAGGACGTAGTCGAATTGCTCGAAGCGGGGATCAACGTCATCAGTGCCGTCAATATCCAGCACATCGAAAGTATCAACGAAGACGTGCGTCTGATCACCGGCATAGAAGTGAAGGAACGCGTGCCCGATTCGTTGCTGCAAATGGCCGACGAAGTGGTGAACATAGATCTGACGGCCGATGAACTCATCACGCGGCTGAAAGAAGGCAAAATTTACGATAAATCAAAGGTTGAGACGGCTTTGCGCAACTTTTTTCAGGCTGAAAAGATTTTGCAGCTGCGCGAACTGGCGCTCCGGGAGGTCGCCTCGCAGGTTGAGCGAAAGGTGGAGACCGAAGTGATCCGCCCGCAGCAATTGCGCCCGGAACGCTTTCTTGCCTGCATCAGCATCAGCCATGAAACAGCGCGCAAAATCATCCGGAAAACAGCCCGGCTCGCGAATTATTACCACAGCCAGTGGTATGTTCTTTATGTTCAGGTGCCCCGCGAATCCACGGACAAAATCCCTCTCGATCTGCAAAGGCATCTTATCAATAATTTTCAGTTGGCTACCGAAATGGGTGCGGAAGTGATACAAATCAGCAGTCCGAATGTTCCCGAAGCGATCATGCTGGTGGCTGCCGAAAAAGAAGTCACCACCATCTGTATCGGCAAACCGCATTTGAACCTCTGGCAGATCATTCTCAGCACCGGGTTGTTTAATCAGTTGCTGAAAGGATTGAGCCGGAACGATGTGGATCTGGTCATTTTAAGTTAGCCGAATATGAATCTCAAACAGAAATTACTGACCGGCATACTTTTTTTATTCGGGTTGCTGCTACTGACTGGCGGTGCGGGCATCACAGCCCTTGTCCAGATGAAACAGCGATCCCAGGCGGTTTTGCAGGACAACTATGAATCGCTCGAATATTGCCATGCCATGCTGGCATCTCTCGACAGCCTGTATTTAAACAAGGCAAACCATGCAACATCTTTTGAAAATCAGTTGATCAAACAGGAAAACAATATTACGGAAGTCGGTGAGGCGGAACGGACTGCGGCGTTGCGCCACGCATTCGAACAATTCAGGCATTCTTCCTGGCTTGATTCCGAGGCTTTGCACCAGATCAGGGGGCAAATCAACCACATCATAGCCATAAACATGGCCGCCATGGAGGCCAAAAATACTCGTTCCCTTGAAGCCGCCGGGAAAGCATTCGATTTTATCGCGCTGCTCAGCACCCTGATATTTCTGATGGCGTTTACGTTTGTTTTCAACTTTCCGGGGTTCATCATCCGTCCGGTGGAGCACCTCAGGGAAGGTATCCGAGAGATCATGCAGAAGAACTACCGCCACCGTGTCCCGGTTGAAAGCCACGACGAATTAGGCGAACTGGCGGAAGCCTTTAACCTCATGGCGGCCCGCCTCGACGAGTACGAACACAGCAGTCTCGCCCAACTGATGTTCGAAAAAACGCGCGCGGAAGCAGTAGTCAACAGCCTGCAGGAAGCCGGTTTCGGCGTAGATACGGATGGAAGGGTATTGTTTGCCAATCAAATCGCCCTCGATCTGCTGACGTTGAAAAGTTCTGAAGTCGTCGGCAAGCCACTGGCAGCCTTATGCAGCCGGAACGATCTGCTCCGGCACATCG
>JAKOXM010000201.1 GCA_029781095.1 Bacteroidota bacterium | reverse complement strand
GACCATGAAAGTGATTTTCTCATCAGAATAAAAATAGGCGATGTCAGCCGTTTCGATACTCCGGATTTTGTTGCCTGCGGTAATCATAAACCGCGTCTTGTACTCGGGTTCGCGGTGGCCGATATACTGGAGCAGGGTATCGAAATCGGGTTTTGCAAATCGCTGCTGAAGCGCCTTGTACTTGTCCAGAGCGGCCATCAGTTCGACGAGATTGACGGGCTTAAGCAAATAGTCGATACTGTTGACCTTGAACGCCTTGATCATATATTCATCATAGGCCGTTGTAAAAATGACGGGCGAAACGAGCGGCGCCAGTTCGAAAATCTTGAAGCACAGGTCATCTTCCAGGTGAATGTCCATGAACACGAGGTCCGGGGCTTCGTGCTTGCGCAACCAGTCTACGGATTCAGCCACCGAGGGCAGTGTGGCCAAGACCTTTATACCGGAATCATATTTTCGCAACATTCCTTCCAGCCGCTGTGCGGTAAGGTTTTCGTCTTCGATGATAATGGTGTTCATTGTATTCTTGCAGAAATTGAAGTGTAACAATAAGTTGTGACAGGTTTTTTAGTGCAGCAGGGGTAATTTTACGACAAACGCCTCCTCCTGTTCGCCCGCTCGTACGGGGCGGTCGGTAAGCAGGGCGTAGCGATTGATGATATTTTGCAGGCCGAGGCCAGTGGAAACGGATGGAGAATTTCGCGGCTGCAGCCTGTTTTTGACCACCAGTGTATCGTTGTTTTCAGCAGAAACCTCCACCACGAGCGGCTCCCTGAGAGACATTCGGTTGTGCTTTACGGCATTCTCAATCAGCAGCTGCAGGGTCAGGGGCGCTATTTTGTACTGGTCCGGCATATTTTCCGGCAGATCGAAGCGCAGGTCAAATTTTTTTTCAAACCGGATTTTCAGCAGGAAAGAATAGGACTGAATAAACTCCAGTTCGGTGCGCAACGAAACCAGCGATTGTTCCTTTTGCTCCAGTATATAACGGTATGAGCGCGATAACTGGTCGATGAATTGTTCCGAAAGATCGGGATTTACGCGTACGAGCGAGGCCAGGATGCTCAGGCTGTTGAACAGGAAATGGGGGTTTACCTGGGTTCTGAGCAACGCGATCTCGTTGAGCAATTGTTGTTTTTCAAGATGTTCAGCCTTGTCCTGGAACATCTGTGAATACCTTCTGAAATAAAGCATCCGGCTCAGAAATCCCAACGCAAGAACCAGCAAAACAAGACCTGATAACAGCAAAATGTTCAGAATTCTGTTCTTGCCGCGCACCTCGTCCTGATGGATCATCTCCATCTTTAGTTTTTCCTCTTCCTTGCTCAGGCTATCAGTAATGATCTGCTTTGCAAATTCCATTTGCTCCAGTCTCTTGTCCGTCTCTTCCCGCAGCAAGCTGTCATTGAGTAACACATAGCGCTCATGGAACCTCAGCGCCTGAGCGGTCTGCCCCAGTCCCTTAAATGCTTCATAAAGACAATTACAGGCGTTTCGTTCCGGCCGTATGGCCTTTATCTCCCGGCTGATATCCAGCGATTTTTTGCACCAGTGAATGGCTTTGGCATAAGATTTTTGCTCCTGATACAAGGCGCCCATATTGTAGTAAGAGCTGGAAAGCCCGGGTTTTTCTGCCAGTTTTTCCTGAATGGCAAGGCTTTTTTGGTAGCATTCGAGGGCTTTATCATAAAGTCCCCGGTCTTTATACAGCAATCCGATATTACTGTATACAATGCCGATTCCCCGCCGGTCGTCCAGTTCTTCCCGCAGAGCAAGGCTTTTGTAATAATATTCAAGTGCCCGGGAATACGCCCCCTGATCGTTATAGACAGATCCTACATTGTTGTAAGAAATGGCCATGCCAAATTTATCACCCAGCGCTTCCTGCAGGTACATGCTCTTTTGGTAATATTCGAGGGCTTTGGGGAAATTCGCCTGGTCATTATAGATCGTGCCGATATTATTATATGCATTGGCGATCCCGTCCTTATCCTTCAGCTCTTCCTGTATGGCCAGATCTTTTTCATAGTATTCCAGCGCTTTGGGATTATTGCCCAGATTCCTGAACACGAGCCCGATGTTGTTGGAAAGAGCTGCAATCCCTTTTTTGTCGCCCGCCTCCTGCATAGCCGCGAGGCCTTTTCTGTAGCTATCGAGCGCTGCGATATAATTGCCCTTTAAATTATATGTCGAACCGATGACATTCAGGGCTTTGGCTTCCCATTTTTTGTTCCTGATTTTTACCGCAAAGAACAATTCCTGCTGCGCGAGCCCATGCGTTGAATCGGGATTGTTGTACAGCATACTCCAGGCCATTGCCTGAATGGCTGCAAGACGGGAAGTATCCGGCTGTCTGCGGTCATTCCAGATACTCCACAGGCTGTCGGTATTGACCTGGGCAGGCAATGCGAGGGCCAAACAATGAAAAAAAACCAGCGGGAATACCTTTTTCATACGGATAAATACTCGGACATAAATCCTTTCAGGGGTTGTTACAGGATTGGCACTTTTACCACAAACTCATCTTCACGTTCTCCCACCCAAACCGGTTTGTCGGTAAGCAATGCATAACGGTTAATTATATTTTTAAGCCCTACGCCTGTTGAATGAACTTCCTCGCCGCGAGGGTTATACGTATTGCGCGTAATGAGCATGTCGTCTTCCCGTTCGAGGCATATCAGCAGTGGTTTTTTTTCCGACATGCTATTGTGTTTTACCGCATTTTCCACCAGAATCTGGAGGGTTAGCGGGGGTATCATGCCGGTTTCTACAGTCTTATTGTCCAGAATGACGTTGACCTCGAATTTGTGTTCGAAGCGGGTTTGCAACAAAAAAGTATAGGATTTCAGAAATTCAAGTTCAATTCCCAGCGGCACGACTTCCGTATCGCGCTGTTCGAGGATATATCGGTACGCACGCGACAACCGGTCGATAAACTGCTCTGACAAATCGGGGTTCTTTTTTACCAATGAAGACAGGATACTCAAACTATTGAATAAAAAATGGGGATTTATCTGGCTTTTCAGCGCGCTGAATTGGGACAGCAGGTTTTCTTTTTCCAACTGTTCTGTCTTCAATTTAACCTCCTCCATATAATCCACGATATGGCGATTGGCAATGAGGATGTAGATGGAGAGCGAAAGCGTGGCAAACTGGCCATATATTGCCCGGGAGGCATGCGCGATGTCCCTTACGGGGTAACGCATTTCGAGTGCGTGGTAGAACAGGTGATTTGACACCCGGAGCAACAATACAACGCCACCCATGCTGACCACGAAAAACAAAAAAGCAGCCAGTAAATTGGGCCACAAGACGCCCGCCCTGAGCATATAATCACCTAAAAAACGGCGCAAATACTTCTGAATCCATTCCGCCATGCCGATCCACAAATAGGTAATGCCCGTACTGAAGACGAATTGAACCAGGAAATCAGGAAAAAGCCGCCCGGAAAGAGCCGCCCAGCTGCGGTCGTCGCTGTTGACATATGTGCCGAGCGGCAGAAATACCAGCATCAAGCCTGCTGCCATAAGCCATTTGTGCCGTGCGGGTATCCTTTTATTCACAAGTATTTAATATTTAGAGGGTTGAAGCGGGCTTTGCAAGCAGGGGAACATGAACTGTCCAGGTAGACTGATCAGCCACATCGCGCAACCGATGCTCTGAAGAACTGAGCATATGATAGCAGTTTTCAAAGACACCCCAGTCGCATTCGCCGATGGTATGGTCGGGCACAAGACGGGGCTGACGATTGTTTTCTACCAAAATCTCGTTGTGATCGGAGCGGATTTTTACGACCAGCGGCGAGTGGGCTGACATCCGGTTGGTTCGCAGCGCGCGATCGACCAGTACCTGGAGCGTGAGCGGCACGATATGGGCGTGTTCCTTTTGCTCTTCCTGCACGTTGATTTCTACCCGAAATTTGTTCGCAAACCTGGTTTCCAGCAGAAAAGAATAAGATTTTAAAAAATCCAGTTCGGCCTTGAGCGGTACCGTCTGTTGATCGCGGTTTTCCAGCATATACCTGTAAGCCTTTGATAAACGGTCGATCAGTTGTTCCGACAGATCGCCGTCTACATGCACGAGTGAAGAAAGGGTGCTCAGGCTGTTGAACAGGAAATGCGGGTTTACCCTGTTGCGCAGCAGGTTATACTGCGACGCGATTCGTTCTTTTTGGGCTTTTTCAGCACGCATGGTTGCCTCGCTCATCCCCTGCATAATGCGCCGGTAGGTGAGCAGATAATAAACAAACAGCGCCATGATAATGTAATTCACATACGTATACCGTATGGACATTCGACTGTATTCGTTATCAGAAACAATGGCTAGGTCAGGCTTGTCCAGTATAAGTGTCTGAAAACCAAATATAAACCGGAGGGAAATCCAGTTGACGATCAGGTTGGCGGCAACAAAGGTCAGGATAGCCGCTACATTGGGCAAAATCCCGCCCCGACTGATGACATCCTTACCGAACCAGCGTTCAAATTGCTCGTGTATCCGCTCCGCGAGATACAACCAGCCGAAAATGATCAGGGATCCGACAATATATTCCGAAGCCAGCAGGGGGAATAATTTGCCCATAATGATATGCCAAGACCTGTTATCCCCGTCCAGATTCACGTATAAGACCACGGGATAGAAAAAGGCGTTCAGCCCGAAAGCCAGCAGCAGTTTGTTTCGTGTGGAGATACGATGAATCATATTATCATGTAATATAGCACAAAATATGGGTCGTTTCTGTGATCCGGTATAGTTGGCCGCAAGTTTTCGCATTTCTGGCGTCGCCTGTCTGAATGCGGCAGGGCGCCTTATAAATTTGTTTTAGATGGAGCAAAAGTGCAATCGCAGGATACGCACCGCCAAAAACAATGCGATGACTGGCG
>JAKOXM010000144.1 GCA_029781095.1 Bacteroidota bacterium | reverse complement strand
TATTGGACACAACAGGCACACGCAGGTGACCGTACCGGGCTTTGAAATGCTCAATGGTCCACCGTTGCCGGGCAGGCCAGGAGGCTGTCAGATCAGTAAAAACCACCGGTTTCATGGGGCGCAAATATTCTTCGGTAAAGCCGTTTGGGGTCAGGCCTGTTCGCCGGTCGACGGGTCTTAAGTCCAGCATAAAGCGACAATGTTTAGGTGAATGAATGTGCCGATCAACAAATGCCGGTTATTAATTTGGCTGTAAAAGTAAAAAGGGAACCGTGTCGCAAGCATACGCGTCATAAATGTTAACCTGACTTTTGCGGGTTGGTTGCCGGACGAAGCGACTGCGCCTACATATAAATGTCTTGTTTTCAGTATTTTAAAAAGAAAGAGACAATCATTTAAAACCCTGCCGAACCAATAAATGTCTGAAAAATTTTGTCACGACTCCCCTTATATTGTGCCTTCTTTGCACGTCAAAGCCTGACTGATGACTGTTAAAATTATAGATAAAAAATCTCCGGATGCACTGATCATCCCCTTGTTGCAGGACGACAGTTTGCCCGGTCTTCTGGCCGACATTGCGGCCCGTGCCGGGACCGATGCTTCCTGCCTGCAGCGCGATTTTCTGGCCGAGCAGAAGGAGGTTTTTGTTTTATATGCGTCCGGGAGTCCCGTAATCCGTTTTTATCTGCTCGGACTGGGCAAAAAAAACGGTTTTGCCGAAATGCTGGTGGCTACCCGGTCATTTTCGCACCGGTACAAGGCAAAATTGCCGTTAAAAACCGGCCTCGATCTGCGTCATTTCTCCAATGCCGACCTTGCGCGGCTTACAGACGCCGCCGTAACGGGTATATCGCTGGGCCTCTATAAAATGGGAAAGTTCCGCACGGAAAAAAATGAAAAACCCGCTCCTTTATTCGGCTCGGGCAAATCGGAACTTCAAATCATGGCGCCTCCCGGGACAAATGCCCAAACCCTCGCTGCTGCACGCCGGGGTGAGGTTTTTGCCGCAGTCACCCAACAGATTATGGACCTGATGAACGCTCCCGGCAACCGGAAAACGCCGGATATGGTAGCCGACTGGATCAAAAATGCCGGCGAAGAATCCGGTTTCAATGTAAAGGTGCTGGGCAAGGAAGACATTATATCGGAAGGACTGGATGCCCTTTTTGCCGTCGGCAAAGGCAGCCCGCACCCTCCCGCCCTGGTTCTGCTCGATTATACTCCGGTGACGCGCACCAAAAAAACGCCGTTTGTCGGCCTCGTCGGCAAAGGCGTCACGTTCGATACCGGCGGAGTCAGCCTGAAGCCGTCGAGCAACATGCACCTGATGAAAAGCGACATGGGCGGCGCGGCGGCGGTATTGGGTGTATTCATAGTAGCGGCCAGTCTGCAACTTCCGGTCCGGCTCACCGGCGCCATCCCGCTCGCGGAAAACATGGTCGACGGCCTGTCCATCAAGCCCGGCGATGTGATCGGTTCGTATGCCGGCAAAACGATCGAAGTCACCGATACGGATGCGGAAGGACGGCTTATCCTCGCCGATGCGCTCGCCTACCTGCTCAAAAAAGAACGACCCGATGCGCTGATAGACGTGGCTACGCTCACGGGCAGCATCATCCGGGCCATCGGCTATTTTGCCGCGGGTATGTTTACGCAAAATGACGAGCTGGCTGAAAAACTCGCTCGCAGCGGCAGCAATTGCGGCGAAAGACTCTGGCGGATGCCTATGTGGGACGAATACGGCACCGACCTCAAAAGCGATGTGGCCGACCTCCGCAACTTCACCGGAAAGCCCATGGCCGAAAGTATCTCGGCCGCCAAATTCATCGAGCACTTTACAGATAAGCACCCGGCATGGGCGCACCTCGACATCGCAGGTACGGCTTTCGGCGACTCGGAATTTGCACAGGGAAAAAGCGCCACCGGATTCGGCATACGCCTGCTGACCGAGTTTGTCGAGGAAATGATCAAGACGCCGATGCGGCATTGATGGCACCCGGGGCATTCGTCATTGAAAACGGATACCCGGTTTATTTTTCATTCGCCTGTGGCCTTTGATTCTTCATGCCTGTCAAAAAACATACCTTTGCAGCGCCTTTGTTAGTGTGGTTTTTTATGACCACATTTTTTACTCCCTAAAAAATTGAAAATCAATATTCTTTGTCGATAACTGCCAATGAATGCCCTTGTAAAGGGGTATTTGGCATTCATAAAAGTTGTCGTTTGTTGTATTGCAAAACACCTGTTTCGCCTGAATATCGAATTGAACGGGTGTTTGAAAGTACAATTGGCGTGATTTGAAATGAACCCCGTTCAACCCCCGGTCCGGTCAATGCCAAAATGGCGAATGACGACCTATAACGAATGACGATCAATGACGCAATAACCTTTTCAAATGGCAGATATTTCCAAAATGAAAGAACTGTGCACGCAAGTCCGACGCGACATCCTGCGCATGGTTTTTAACGTGCAAAGCGGCCACCCGGGCGGCTCGCTGGGTTGCACGGAGTTCTTTGTCGCACTTTACGGCAACGTATTGAAACACAGTCCCAAACCTTTCCGGATGGAAGGCAAAAAGCAGGACATGTTTTTTCTTTCCAACGGCCATATTTCGCCTGTCTGGTACAGCGTACTGGCGCGTTCGGGGTATTTTCCGGTGAAAGAACTGAGTACGTTCCGCAAGATCAATTCCAGGCTGCAAGGTCACCCCGCCACCCATGAAGGATTGCCGGGCATCCGCATTGCCTCCGGTTCATTGGGGCAGGGCATGTCGGCCGCTATCGGAGCAGCCCTGGCCAAGCGCATCGACGGCGACAAACGCTGGGTTTTTTGTCTTACCGGCGACGGTGAACTCGACGAAGGCCAATGCTGGGAAGCGATCATGTTCGCCGCACACCACAAGGTTGACAACCTCATCGTCACCGTGGACTGGAACGGCCAGCAGATCGACGGCCCGACCGATCAGGTCA
>JAKOXM010000124.1 GCA_029781095.1 Bacteroidota bacterium | reverse complement strand
CTGAACAACCCGTCCGGTTTCCCGACCGACGGTTCGGCAGAAGCGCATAAAAACCGGATGGCAGAAGCCGCCGGGCTCGCAAAAACCGAAGTCATCATGTCGATGGGTTCATTTTTCGAAGATTCCACCATCCTTTCGGTTGCCGATCAATACGATGTGAATATGATTGCCATGGCTACCCACCAGCGGCACGGGCTTTCGCACCTGCTTTTCGGAAGCATTACAGAAGACACTGTCAATCATTCCGACATCCCCGTGCTGGCTGTACCGACAACCTGGATGAAAAATTAGTCAGAATTCAGTTAGTGTAGTTCAAAATAGGAAGTGACGGTTGCCCAGAACGATGGGCAACCGTTTTTTCATTGCTGCAAGGCGGAAAGGATCACATGGCAGGCAAAATTGATTTCCTCTTCTGAAATCGTCAGCGGCGGTGCGATGCGCAAACTCCGGTCGTTGAATAAAAACCAGTCCGTAATCACTCCATGTGCTATGCAATAACGAATTACGGCCTGCACTTTCAAGGCATCGCCCAGATCCACGGCCAGCCAAAGCCCGGCGCTGCGTATTTCCCGGATCGCCGGATGCACCAGCAGTTTTTTAAAAAGCGCTTCTTTTTCAGGCACCTGTGCCATCAGGCCACCATCCAGCAACACTTCCAGCGTTGCCAGACCGGCTGCTGTGCACACCGGGTGTCCGCCGAAAGTGGTGATATGGCCCAGCACAGGGTCCTGCGTAAGCGTCTGCATTATTTCGCGCCTCGCAATAAATGCACCCAGTGGCATGCCGCCGCCAAAACCTTTGGCCAGCAGCAGAATTTCGGGTACGATCCCGTATTGTTCAAAAGCGAAAAGATGTCCGGTGCGCCCGATGCCCGCCTGGATTTCGTCGAGGATGAGCAGGGCGCCGGTTTCGTCGCAACGCCCGCGCAAGGCATGAAGCCACTCCGGGTCGGGTGTTATGAGGCCGGCTTCTCCCTGAATCGTTTCCACCACAACCGCTGCGGTGTGCCGGTCTATTTTTTTCAAATCCGCTTCGCTGTTAAAGTCGATATGCCGAATGCCGGGCAGAAGCGGCTGGAAAGCCAGCGTAAAATCAGTCGGCGACATCAGGCTGGCAGCTCCCTGCGTGCTGCCATGGTAGGCATTCCGGCAGGAAACAAAATCGGGCCTGCCCGTAAACCGTTTGGCGAGTTTCATGGCGCCTTCAGCAGCTTCGGCCCCTGAATTGACAAAATACACGGAATCGAGTCCGGGCAGGTGTTCCGAAAGCAAAGTGGCGAAGCGTACCTGCGGCGACAACACAAACTCTCCGTATACCAGTGTGTGCCAATAAGCATTCAGTTGCTCTTGCACCGCAGCCTGTACTTTCGGGTGGCGATGCCCCAGCACGCTCGGACCGATCCCGGCAATCAGGTCAAGGTATTTTTTTCCGCCGCTGTCGTACAGCCAGCAGCCTTCCGCGCGCACGATCTCGAGCGCCAGCGGCGCTGGAGAGGTCTGTGCGACGTGGCGGAAGAAGAGTTGGCGAAGCATATTATTCGGGTTGACGGGGTTAAAAGGTTACAAGGTTTCAAGGTTACAGGGTTACAACGGTCAGGGTTTGAGGGTTTCTTTGGGTAAAATGAACTCTGTAACCCTGTAACCTTGAAACCTGCCAACCAGGTAACCTCCCAATTATTTGTTCACACCAGCATACCCGCCAGCGTAGCCGACAGATACGAAGCCAGGGTACCGGCAATCAGTGCCCGGAAACCCAGGCGGGCGAGATCGGCGCGGCGGCTGGGTTCAAGGGCTGAAATACCCCCGATCTGAATACCGACGGAACCGAAATTGGCAAAACCGCAGAGGGCAAAACTCACAATGACAAGTGTTTTCGGGTCAATCGTACCCATCAGGTCCCTGAGCTGGAGATACGCGACGAATTCGTTGGCGACCAGTTTGGTACCCATGAGCGCGCCTGCGGTGAAAATATCCTGACCGGGCACGCCCATTGCCCAGGCGAATCCGGCGAACAGGGTACCTAAAATCGTGTTCAGGCTGAATTCCGGATGCCCGGCCAGGCCGCCTGCCGCACCGAGTATATAGTTGATAAGCGCGATGAGCGCCAGGAATCCGATCAGCATGGCCACGACATTGAGCCCTACTTTAAGTCCGTCGGAGCAACCCGCGCTGATGGCATCCACGATATTGGAGTGTTGTTTTCCTACCTTTAATTTTACAGTACCCTGTGTTTCAGACTCTTCCGTTTCGGGGTGCAGAATTTTGGAGATGGCCAGCGCACCCGGAGCCGCCATGATGCTCGCGGCGATGAGGTATTCAGCGGGCACGCCGAATTTGATGTAGGTTGCCATAACACCACCCGCGATGCACGCAAAACTGCCCGTCATGGAGGCCATGAGTTCGGAGTTGGTCATGCCCTTGAGGTAGGGCTTGATCATGATCTGGGCTTCCACCTGCCCGACGAAAGCGCTTGAAATATTGCTCAGGGCTTCCGCACCGCTTACCTTCATAAAGTAATTCAGGCCCTTCGCCAGTTTTTCAACGATCCACTGCATAAGACCGATGTGGTAGAATATATTGACCAGGCAGGCCACGAAAATGATGGTGGGAATGATGCGTACAAAAAAGATAAATGTCTGATTGCCAAACAGGGGAGCGAGCTTGGCGTCGTCGCCCAACACACCGAATACGAATTTGGCGCCTTCATCCGAAAAACCCAGTACCTTGGTTACCGCCCGTCCAAGCCAGCCGAAAACAGCCTGACCGACCGGCGTTTTAAGGATAAAAACGGCCAGCAGTGCCTGGATCAGCAAGCCCATACCGACGACACGGTAATTAATGGCCTTTCGGTTGTTTGACAGCAGGTAGGCGACCCCCAAAATGAGGATGATGCCCAGAATCCCGATGAGTTTGTCCATGTATTGGAAAGATTGAAAGGGTGTTAGGTAAACGGTTGAATGCTTTGGTTTAATCCGCCGAAAAGTACGCAGCGGGATTGGTATGCAGAAATTTTGATCGAAAGCCTATTTTCGCCCCACCTTAAACCCAACCATAGCCAGCAACGAATAACTATGAAACCTTTTGTCATCGGTATCAGCGGCGGCAGCGGCAGCGGGAAAACGAGTTTTATCCGCCAGCTGCGCGAACGCTTTTCGGTAGAGGAACTTTGCATCGTCTCGCAAGACGACTATTACCTGCCGCGCGATCAGCAGCACAAAGACCAGAACAACGAATACAACTTCGACCTGCCAAAATCATTCGACAAGAAAAAATTCCGCACGGACGTAGAGCGGCTGCTGGCAGGGGAAACGATCACCATCGAAGAATACACGTTTAACAATCCGGATGCAAAGCCGCGCATTCTAACCTTCGTTCCGGCGCCGGTGCTGGTGATCGAGGGTTTGTTCGTGCTGCATTTTAAAAAAATCGCCCCGCTCCTCGACCTGAAAGTATTTATCAACGCAAAGGAAAACCTCAAGATCATCCGCCGGATCATGCGCGACCAGGTGGAACGAGGCTACCCGCTGGACGATGTGTTGTACAAATACCAGCACCACGTGCTGCCCTCTTACGAACGTTATATTCAACCTTACAAAGACGAGGCGGATATCATCATAAACAATAACAAGGATTTTCAAAGCGGGCTGGATGTGCTGAGCGGTTTTTTGAAAAGTAAGTTGCAAGACCGGGTATTCCGGGATTGAGCCTTTTTCTACTTCTACCCATGGATTCTTTTCAAGGCGCTCAAATGCGTCTTTACACCCCTGCATTTCTCCTTTTATGCCTGTCGCATGCGCTTTTTTCCGCGAGCTTCAACATGATGATCCCGGAACTGCCGGCATACCTCACCCACCTCGGTGGCGGCGAGCACAAAGGGCTGATCATCGCACTTTTTACTTTGACGGCGGGCATTTCGCGCCCTTTTAGCGGAAAACTGGCTGATACCGTCGGCCGGCTGCCTGTCATGTTTGTCGGTACTTTTGCCTGCGTCGCATGCAGTCTTCTGTACCCCCAACTGGCCTTTGTAAGCGGATTTCTTGTTCTTCGCTTTTTCCACGGATTTTCCACGGGGTTTAAACCGACCGGCTCCTCTGCTTACGTGGCCGATATCGTGCCCCCCGGCAGACTGGGAGAGGCGATGGGGATACTCGGCATTTGTTTCAGCATCGGCGTATCGGCATCGCCGCCTCTTGGCAGCTGGCTGGTAAAGCACTATCACGGCGATCCCAACCCCATGTTTTATGCCTCCGCGGCAGTCGCATTGGGTTCCGTCCTGATTCTGCTAAACCTGAAAGAAACCCTTCCCCAGAAAATACCCTTCCGCTTCAGCCTGCTGAAGGTTAGCCGCGACGACATTTTTGACCCCCTGGCCATCCCTGCGGCTATCACGATGATCTTTTGTTATTTCGGCTACGGGGTTATCCTGACGCTCGTGCCCGATCTGAGCGATCACCTGGGCATTTCCAATCGGGGCACCTTTTTCACCCTCTTTACCCTTTCCAGCGTCGCCACGCGTTTCATGGCGGGCAAGGTATCCGATCAATGGGGGCGGGTCCCCGTGCTGAAGATTTCGGCTATTGTCATCGGCGCCTCGATGCTGACCTTCGCCATCGCGGATGCTCCCTACCTGCTATACATCGCTTCGATTCTGTACGGCCTCGGCAACGGCATTTTCGCACCATCCATCAATGCCTGGACGGTTGACCTCGGTGAACCGGAGCGCAAGGGCAGAGCCCTGGCGACCATGTACATAGCGCTGGAAATGGCCATTGGCGGCGGGGCGGCGATCGCCGGATGGTATTTTGCAAACGATATTGCAAACATGCCCGCCGTATTTTACTTCTCGGCAGCCATGAGTTTCTGCGGGTTTATATACCTGACCGCCAGACGCGTATGAAGAGACCAGGCCTTTATGAGGCCGACACTTTTATTTCCATTTTCCCCTTCCATTCCTTGTCCGGATCGAGGGTAATGAGTCCTTCGCCATTGTTAAAGGCATTTACATTGCAGGTCATGGGCTCGAGGGCAATGCTTTCCCGGTGCGGGGGTGTGAATACCTGAAAATACGGGAACTGGCGGCTGCTCGCTTTTACCACGATCCGGCGGCCCGCCGCCTCGAGCGCCAGTTTGTAGGAGGCGCCGGAACTCCGGTTTTGGAAACAGTTGTCCAGAAAAGTATCCCCGACAGGGTTATTGCGACGGAAATTGTCGAATACATGGCGCTCGCCGGTGGGAATCATGCGGTCGTCAATCGCGACTTTTTCGCAGGAGGGCAGCTGCATCAGGTGTTCGTCGGCCGCATCCGTCAGGCGGAAATAAGGGTGCCAGCCGAATCCGACAGGTATGGGGCGGTCATGCATGTTGCGACAGGCCGTTTCAAGTGTGAATGTGCCGTCGTCATGTATGGCAAATTCAACTTCGAGGGTAAACGGAAAGGGGTAGTAAGGCCGCTCGCCGTTGTAGTTGTAAGTACACAAAATGCTCGCCTCGTCCCTGGCCAGAAACACGTACTCGACTTCGAAGGCCACGTCCCGGATAAACCCGTGGATGGCATTTCCGGTAGCCGCATTGTTGACGGGAAATTCATATTGCCGGCCCAGCCACTCGTAACGCCCGCCATCGAGGCGGTTGGGGAAAGGGAATAAAAGCACGCTTTTACCCCATTTGGCGGCTTCCAGTTCTTCGGGCGTCGTGTAACCGTCCAGTATGTTTTTGGCTGAAAAACGAATATCCAGCACGTTGGCGCCACGTTCCGGCACCACGCTGAATCCGTTGCCATTCAAAGGGTTGTGAAGTGTGAAGCGGGTGTGTTTCCCGAAGGAAGTCTTTTTTAATTCGTACATGGGAAAGGCGGTGTAATTGTTTTGCGCTTTGCAAATGTGGCAAAAAACAAATATGCCCCGGAAAAAAATATGAGGCTGCTCCCCGGTATAGACCGGAAGCAGCCTCAAGGTGATGCTGTATGGCCGGAACCGGCCTGTTATTTATTACCGTTGCAAAACAACCCGGCGTATCGCCGTTTCGCCGTCAACCGAAATGCGAAGGAAATATGTGCCTTCGGCAAAACGAGACAGGTCGATCGGCTGATTCAGCGAATTGACTTTGCCTGCGTTGATGGTTTCGAGCGACTGGCCAAGGCTGTTCAGCACTTGTACACTTATCTCTGCTGCATGGTCCAGTTCAAGATTGACCAGTACCGAATTAGGCGTCGGGTTCGGGCTGACCGTGAAGGTTTTCAGCGATACGGGATCTTTGGTCGGCGTCGTTACGGAAACTGTGACCGTTATATCAGGCACACAGCCGGTAATATCGGAAACGACAGCCGTATAGGTACCACCGGCCAGGCCTGTGGGATCGTCGATATTCGAAGTATAGCCGTTCGGGCCCGTCCACGATACGTTATAAGCCGACGCGTCCTGCAGGAAATCATAGAAGCCGCCGCCGACTGTAAGGTTAATGGAACCGTTGGCGCCGGGTGGCACGGTTTCCTGCGTAAAGGTTGCGGTACCTGAAAGCGGCTGAAGCGCAGGCAAATAAATGACCGGCGTAGAGGCGCCGACCACAAAGCATGCACCTGTGGTATCCACGTCTTCCATAAATGGCTGAGCGACGGTTGAGGAGGCATTGCCGATCACAACCGGCGTGAAGTAAAGCACTACCGGATTGGTGAGGTTCAGGCCGCTGTTGGGGAAACTGATCAGAATGGGATTCGGGAAGAAGCCTGTGCCACCGATATACTGGTTGGAAGCCATCAGAGACGGTGGCCATACGCCCTGGCTGACTGCTACGGTTGTCACCGCCCAGCCCATGCCGTAAATCGAGCCGAAATTGGGAATCACCACGCTGCTGTTGTTAACGTTGAGCAAGTCGGCGATATCGGCGCCCTCGCATACGAATGCGTTGTTGTCCACGGTGTAAGTACCCGCAGATGCGAGCGCACAGGTGACGTCGGGCTGGCGGGTTACTTCAATACAGTATTGGCCTGTTGCCACCATGTTGTTCGCCGGATCGCTCCAGCCGTCCACCATGATGTAGTAGGTTGTACCTGAGGTGGTTGAAAAATCGAATCCGGCGCGATAGTCGCCCGTAGCGTTAAAGTCCAGGTCGTCGTTGCAGTTGATTTGTGTAAAACCGTTGCAATCGCCCGTATAAAGGGCCATTTGCGTATCGCCGTTATCGATGTAATTGGCGCCGGCGCTACAGGGCACCGTTTCAACGTGGAAGGAGCCGCCGTTGCCCGTAAACGAATACCACATGGTGTTGTTCAGCGTAGGCACAACAGTGGGAGCGCCATCGACGAAACACCCGGGAGCGGGCGGGTCGAAAGCGCCTACCGTTGCATTGGTATTGTCGTAAATACCGGTGGTTTGCGCCACGTTCGGCGTGCCGCCAAAATATTGTGTGATATCGACGGCAGCATCGCAGTTGTCGGCATTATATGTTACCGACGGCAGTTTTACGTATTCAACCTGATCGATATAAAATGTATAGGCTGCACCGGCCGAATAAAAATCGATGGCTCCGATATTGCCCGGATAAGCGTATCCGCGCGCCAGCTGACCGTTTACGAATACTTTGGCCAGGTTGTTATCGAGGTCGAAAATGATCTCGACCGGGAACCATTCGCCTTGCGGATAGGTAAATGTGCCAACCGCAACAGGTGCGTTGTTCACCACCTCAATAGCCGCACCCGTGCCGTCCGGGTAGAGATAGTATTCTCCGTTGAATTGCTGGCCGGCGGTCTGGGAGTTCTGAATATTGAAATATGCGCCGTTGGCTGCGCCGACATAGGTCATCCATTTCAGGCTGTAGCGACCCGTGGTTTTGTTGCCAAGCAGGAGCAGTTGGTCGTCGCCGGTGGGTGCGTTATCCGGCTTTATTTTCAGGGATTTGGTACCGTCTGAAGCAAAGTCCGAAGATACTTCGCCACCTGCGATGTCGTTTTCGTTGCCTGACCACGGAATCCAGTTGACGGATTGCGGGCTGACGTTGCCGATCGTGTAGGTTTCGAAGTTATCGCAAATGATCTTGTCCGGATTCTGGTCGCAGGGCACTGCCGCGGCTTCCTCGTACATTTCCAGATCGTCTACTTTCCAGTAATACTCAAACTGGCCTTCCCAGCGGAATTGTATCCATACCTGGGCTTGTCCGTCGGCCTCCGGGATAGCCAGGTCGATATAACCCTGGTAAATCTGCGGATTATTGGGCGTTTCGGCCACTAGGGCATCGAATTGCGGCACGTTGTGGTAAGTGAAATTGGTACCGTTGGTACTAATGCCGATGCGGGCAACGTCTGTTCCTGAAAAAGTGCGGTAATAGGTAAATAATTTCAGGTGGACATTTGATTTGCCCGAGCAGTTGACAGGCAAATTGGTATTTGTAAGCCTTGCATCATGGGCATTATTGCCATTGCTGTCCGAATCGAAGTACATGTAGCCGGTGGTGGCCGTCACGGCAGCGAATACGCCGGGCTGGTAGTCGCCGGCCTGGGGGTTGTTTGTCCATTGCCAAACGCGGGAGCCGGTATTCGTACCGCTATTGGTCCAGTTCGTGACGGCGGTGGATTGGTCGGAGTAGGATTCCGTCCAGAAAGCCTGCGCCAGCGCTGCGTGCATGCCGACGGACAGGAGCATCATGGTCAGGATGCTTCTGAATATGGAAGATTTAATCATCAGTAAGATGTTTGGTTAATGTTTTTATGTATGAAATGAGCTGACAAAATTCCAAAAAAGAAATCGCACCCTCTGCTATAAGCGGAGGGTTTTTTCCCAAATGCTCTTTTTATACAAAAAAGACTATTACTTACATATTAAGATAATGCATAAGCGATTCGTATCGATCGGTCATGCTGCCGGAATGTTCGATCTCCTTGTAGGCTTCCTTAACCTCGTATTCATGGCGCTCGAGCGAGGCAATAACCCGCCCGAGATCGTGGCGGTTGACCTTGATAGTTACCTCCATTTCGTCCGGGTCGGGCGATGAGGTCACGAAGGTGCTGAGAATTTTCACGTCGTTTTCCTCGATGATGCGGGAGATGGTCGCGAGGGAATAGTCGCGGCGGTTCATTTGCAACACCAGCAAGGCGCCCGGTTCGGAAAAAGATACGGTGTTGGCAAAATAGCGGAGCAGATCGTTTTGAGTGATCAGGCCCAGGTAATTATTTTCCTTATCCACAACAGGGATCACCGTCAGCCGGTGATCGCCCATGACACGCATTACGTCGAAAGCGTGCTCGTCTTCCCGTACGGCAAAATGGCGCAGCATGGAAAAATCGTACGAACTGATCGGGTCGTATAACTTGTGGTTGAAAATATCCTCTTCAGACAACAGACCAACGAGCTTGCCCTGATCCACGATCGGAAGGTGCTTCACGTGATAGTCGCTGAGCAAATGAAAGACATCGCGTCCCGTCTGTTCGATGGACAACGCCGGTATGTCGAGTGCGATTAAAGATTTAGCAGTCATAACCTATGGGTTAGGGACTCAGGTTATTGTGTTCGAAATGTACAACAACGAAAGCGCCTGTTTGCTTCATTAGACGTACAAAAAAGACTAACGGCACAAATATTGGTGAAAAATCGTTCCAAAAAAAATTCGATTTCATCATAGCAAGTAAGTTTGCACCTGAAACAGCTATGAACAGGCATATTACATTGACAGCGGCAGTCGGGTTTATGTTGATCCATGTCTGCCTTTGGGCGCCGAGTTCCTCGCCGCATCCTGAATGGCAGGGCAGCGATTTTTCGGCCCGCGATTCTCTTATTTTCAGGGAAAAGCAAAAAATAGTCAGCGGAGAACAGACAATGGCAGCCAAAACACTGGCCGTGGCCAAATCATTCCTCGGCACGCCATACGTTACCGGCACGCTCGACGGCAATGCAACGGAACAGGTCGTCGTCAACCTGCGCCAGCTCGACTGCTGGACGCTGGTAGAATGCAGCCTTGCACTGGCCCAAACCGGTGGAGACGGCAGCCCGGAGGATTATGTGTCGCATTTGCGGCAACTGCGGTATTGGGGCGGCGCCGTGAAAGGATACGGTTCGCGCATGCATTATTTTACAGGCTGGCTGATGCAGGCAGAAAAATACGGTTACCTCCGCGACCTTACGCATGAAACAAACGGCATTCCCTACAATAAAAAGGTCGGCTACATCTCGGCACGGCCTGACAGGTACCCGAAAGTCCGTGACCCAGAGACCTTTCGCGCTGTGAAAGGCGGCGAAAAACACATCAATGCGCATAAATGGTACTATATTCCGCAGTCGCGCATCAAGTCGATCGAAGCCCGGATACAGGAGGGCGATATCATCCTGCTGACTTCCGCCAAACGCGATCTTGATATTTCCCACCAGGGATTTGCTGTACGACAGGATGGGCGCATCCATTTGCTGCACGCCTCTTCTCTGTCCAAAAAAGTAATTATTTCGAAGCAGCCGCTCAGCGATTACGTCCTTTCGCAAAAAGGGCAGTCGGGCATTATGATCGCCCGCCTGAACGATTGAATGGTTACATTTGCCCGTAACAAACCAATTCTTTACCATGCGGCTTCCGGCTTATTCCAGATTTGCCCTTTTGATCGTTTCGCTTTTTGCGCTGTCAAAAACGGCCATTTCACAAACCACATACCTGCATTGCGGGCGCATACTGCCCATCGAAGGCGACCCGCAGACAACCGTTACGATCATTGTGGAAGGCAATAAAATCGCCCGGATCGAAAAGGGCTATTCCGTTGCCCCGAAAGGCGCTGAAGTGGTCGATCTCAAAGACAAAACCGTTTTGCCGGGGCTGATCGATTGTCACGTACACCTCGAATTCGAGCAAAATCCGGCATCGTACAGCGAAAGATTTACGCTCAATGACGCTGATATTGCGTTTCGTGCCGCCGTCTTTGCGAGGCGTACCCTGCGGGCCGGTTTCACCACCGTGCGCGACCTGGGCGGTCGCGGCATCAATATTTCGCTTCGCAACGCCGTCAACGCAGGCTGGACGGAAGGGCCGCGCATCTTTACTGCCGGAAGACTCCTCAGCATAACGGGCGGTCACGGCGACGCCACCACCGGTGCGCGCTGGGACCTCTTTGACCCGCCGCCCGGCGCGGAAGACGGCATCGCCGACGGACCCGACGCCTGCCGCACTGCCGTCCGGACGCAGGTCAAGCGCGGCGCGGACTTTATTAAAGTATGCGCTACCGGCGGTGTGCTGTCCCTTGCGCGCGACGGGCGGCTGCCGCACTTCGCGGAAGACGAACTGGAAACCATCGTCAAAACAGCCCGCGATCTCGGCGTGGATGTGGCCGCCCACGCCCACGGCGATGAGGGCATGCGCCGCGCCGTGGAAGCCGGCGTAGTCAGTATTGAACACGGCACTTTTATGAGCGACACCACCATGGACCTGATGATCAAACACGGCACCTGGTACGTACCCACGCTCACCGCCGGCTACGCCGTGAGCGACAGCGCCAAATACGCCAAAGGATTTTTCCCCGAAGTGGTGCGCGTAAAAGCGCTCGAGATCGGGCCGAAAATCCACGATACCGTGGCAAGAGCCTATAAAAAGGGCGTCAAAATAGCTTTCGGTACCGACGCCGGCGTATATCCCCACGGAAAAAACAACCTCGAATTCGTGTACATGTCCGAGGCAGGCATGACAAATACCGATATCCTACAGGCCGCCACGATGAACGCAGCCACGCTGCTGCATATGCAGGACAAAATCGGTTCGCTGAAACCCGGAAAACTGGCCGATCTTGTGGCCGTCGAAGGCAATCCACTCGACGATATCAAATCCATGCTGCGCGTAGTTTTTGTGATGAAAGACGGTAAAGTAGCCGTGGGCGGCGGGCAGTAAACCAATAAACAATAACATGTTTCTCACAAACCGCTTCTTCTGGGTATTCGGCGTCGTGATCGTGGTATTCGCGCTGGCATATCCTTTCGGGGTACTTTTTCCGCTGGCCAAAACGGCCTTTGTGGTAGCCGGGGCATTGGTATTGCTGGATATTTTTTTGCTTTTCGCCCGACAGCCCAAACTGGACTGCCATCGGAAACTAAACCCCGTTTTTTCGCTTAGCGACCCGAATCCGGTGCAGTTGCACGTGGAAAACACCGGAAATCTGCATTTTCACCTCGCCATCACCGACGAGCTGCCGGTACAGTTTCAACGCCGCGATTTTGAAATAAAACTTTCGCTGCCGCCATTCGCGCCGCATCTTGCCGAATACAAACTGACGCCCATGTCGCGCGGTTTGTATGCCTTTGGCAATATCAACGTTTTTGTAACGACCCGGCTCGGCCTCGTGGAGCGGCGCATCGTTTTCCAGCAGGTGGAAGATGTGGCGGTGTATCCGTCCATTATACAGATGAAACGCTACGAACTGCGCGCCATGCGGCACATCGCTCATGAAACAGGCATCAAAAAAATGCGCCGAATCGGCCATTCCTACGAATTCGAGCAGATCAAAAACTACGTTCAGGGCGACGACTACCGCAGCATCAACTGGAAAGCATCGAGC
>JAKOXM010000110.1 GCA_029781095.1 Bacteroidota bacterium | reverse complement strand
TCCATCAGCGTGACGATGACCGCAGCAGCCATACCGACCGCAGAAATGACATTGCCCTGCCGGACAGTCGCCGGATATTGCATCAGTTTGAAACCCAGCACAAAGGTGACGGCTGAAAGCAGATAGACCGTGTTGATGAGGGTGTGGAGTTCCATTGTTTCATTGATTTATTGTTTCATTGTTGGATTGTCGGGATTGATTCATTGTCGGGATTGTTTCATTGCTAAAGTGTTACTTGGCTGATCCGGGGATGGGGACAGAGGGTGTTCAGAAAACTGTGTGAATTCCTTTTTTTCACTCCCGACCCATGAAGGGGAGTACATTTCGTTGAATGTTTAATTCGTTGAAAATAAAATGATTATTTAGATTTTTGTGATGTCCCCCCCCTTCAGGGGTTGGGGGTGAAAGAAGAAGACAGACACAGATTTTTAAACACTTCCCGGGAACATACCGGTTATACCTGTACTGTCCAACTTTTCAATAAAATGTCAGCAATCCCGGCAATAAATCAATGATCCTATTTTTTCTCGCGGAACATTTCAAGCATCCGTTTGGCGGCAAGCCAGCCGCCGGCTGCATTCGCCATGGCAAACGCGACGGCAAAGCCTCCCAGTAATGCGGCAAAATCATTGCTGCCGCCCTCGGAAAGGCCGGCAGCCAAAATCGCGGCCAGCACCGTGATACCCGAAACGGCATTGGCGCCCGACACAAACAGGGTATGCATGGGCGAGGGTATTTCAGAAATCAGCTCAAAGCCCAGGAAAAGAGCCAGCAGAAGGATAAAAAGCAGGAAAAGCAGTATCGTTGATTCCATTCCGATGCATGTTGAGTTATGAGCGATAAAATACTCCGGCCGGAAGTTCTACGGATTGTAAACATCCGGATTGTGCAATTCCATCCAGCGCCCGGGGTTTGCAAGCGGTTTGAATCCGGAGCGCGCATACAAGCCGTGCGCATCGGCCGTTGCAAGAACCCAGCGGCGGAAACCCTTGAGTTCGGGATGAGCCAATATACTGTCCATCAACCATTTGGACAAGCCAAGTCCGCGCGAAGCCTCCACCACAAACACATCCGCCACATAGCCGAATGTTGCCTTGTCGGTCACGACCCGGGCAAATCCTTTCTGTTGTCCGTTTTCATATATGCCGAAACACACAGAATTGGCAATTGACTTTCGAACCACTTCCTCCGGGATGTTTTTGGCCCAGTAGGATGATTCACCGAGATACCGGTGCACGAGCGCCACGTCTATTTTCGACGGATCGGTGGAGATCAGGTAGGCATCACGCCTAACTTCGTAGTACATGGCGTATTTGGTTGATCAGGATCGAATCATCTGATTTTTGGCTGCCGGCGTTTGCCGCCGGGCCGAAAACCTTTTGCGCCCATCATACCCATCATCGACGGATTCATCGCCTGGCCCGCCTGTTTCAGTTGTTTTTCCACCTCCTTGATCTGGTCTTTGAGCATGGATTCGGTGATATTGAGTTTTTTAAGCTCGGCAAACTGGGTCTGCGCCGCCTTCATATTGTTCTTGGCGGCAGCTACCATTACCAGTTGCAGCATGGCCGCACCTTTTTCATTTTCAGACGGGAGTCCGGCCGAGAGCGCTTTTTTCAGCCAGGTTTCGGCGTCATTAAAGTCACGCTTCTGCATGGCCAGGGCGCCGTGGGTCATGAAGTAGACGCCTTTGTAGCCGACAAGAAGGATTTTGGGGAAATAGGTCATTTTGAGCCTGTCTTCCGCTTCCTGCAGGCGCTGCTGGCCGAGCAACTGGTTGGTGGAAAGAATGGTGCCTAGCATCAGGTAACCGGCCAGCATGACCGCGCCGACCAGTAAAAACGGAAATCCGTACCAAAAGCCGAAAGCCAGCCACAGGGCGATGCCGCCCAGAATACCGCCCACAATCAGGGCAAAACGCAGGTAAATATTGATGACAAACATGGTAGTCGCTGATAAATCAGCGGCGAAAATAGGAAAGCCTCGCCGGTTAAACGATACCGGAGTGCATTGTCCGTCATATTTTTTTAAAAGAAAGGGTGTCGCCGCTTCCACCCAGCAGAATAAACCGCAGGGAAGCGGTGTCGCAAGTCAATACCTGGAAACAATTATTGCCCTGCTCGCTTTTCTCGATAAAGCACCAGCCATTCGACGCCGTCAGGCTGTCAACGTGGCACATGGTTGTGGGACAGTCGTTGTAAACCTCGATGGAATACCCTTCAGGAGCAGCCTTGCCTTTATAATGGGTCATCAAATCATCGGAAATATCGATCAGGTAGGATGTGTCCTGAAGATTGCGCCAACGACCCTGCAAGACATCGAGCAAATCGCTTGTGGAAGGGCCGGTTGCAACAGGCGCCGGTTTGGCGGTTTGATTTTTCGGAGCATCACATGCGTAAAGAGCAATAAAAACGCTGGCAATGAGGTACAAAATGTTTCGGGCCATAAAAGCAGAAATTGTGTTGCGGTCCATACTACTCGATATTTTTATTTCACGCAAAGACGCAAAGTTTCCGCAAAGACGCAAAACCATTGAAACTTCAGATTTTGTGTCTTTACACCCTTTGCTTTTGCGCCTTTGCGTCGAAAATGTCAGGTAGTGCGGTTCCGGTCTTTTTCAAACAAAAACCGTTCCCAAGCGGGAAAAACATCTTTGATTCCCAAACGGCAAATTATGCAGATTAAGTGCGTCGTGCGAATCGAAAAATGTGATAATATACTAATCTTCAGAATTTTAGCGCATTCAGGACGCAAACTTCCTAGTATCGGATATTCAGGAAGTTGTTTGAGACATTCTCCATTTTCCTTTCAGGTTCAGTTGCAGCCCGTACAGCGATGCACGCTCAAACCGTATTCAGAACCCGGCGGAAAGTCGAAATACAGAATCAGACCTGCTGCGTCACGCTGGGCATCCATGGAATACCGGATCTTTGTCTTGTTGTCATAAGCGACCGTCGTTGCATCGGGCGAAACGGTATAATTGGCGAGACTGGAAAGGCACTCCGGGAAATTTTTGCTGGTAAACAGTTCGATTTTTTTCTCTCCGGCGCCACGGACCATAAAGGAACTGATCGTACCACCCCACTCTATGCCCACGAGGAATACTCCGTCGTCCAGGCGAAAAAAACGGCGATTGTAGTTCGTGCGGTCGGCACTGATCAGGGCAGCATCTTTAAAACTCCGTTTGCACCAGTTGCCCTCTTCCTGAAAAAGCGGTACCGTCTCCGCGCGACTCAATTGAAATGTAACGGCATCCGAAACGGGCGGCGCCGATGGTCCCGAATTTTTCTGGTTGGAAGCAGAACCGTTGCAGGCCCAGAGCGAGCAGATAAAGATGATAAGGATAAAATTACGCATATAATATTGAAGGCATTGTCGCTTGATAATCAATTAATTAATCCGATTCGCGATCTGTTTCATCGTTTACCGCATCGCGCAAAACCCGGATTGTTTATTCATCGGATGACTGAAGTCATCTGATGAATCGTGTAGCCATTGTTTATTCATCGGATGACTGCAGTCATCTGATGAATCATGTAGCCATTGTTTATTCATCGGATGACTGCAGTCA
This sequence comes from Bacteroidota bacterium, assembly GCA_029781095.1. Lineage (GTDB taxonomy): Bacteria > Bacteroidota > Bacteroidia > Chitinophagales > Saprospiraceae > M3007. The sequence goes on along the minus strand of JAKOXM010000110.1, from coordinate 3,940 downwards.
TCTGATGAATCATGTAGCCGTTATTTATTCATCGGATGATTGTGGTCATCCGATGAATAACGGGATAAGTCAGCGTTGTGTTTTTTGTGGCGTCCCCCCTCTCCTGCCCCGGCAGTACCTGCCATGCCAGTCGGGATGACGCCACAAAAAACCGTCGGTGACGATATTATTCTGTATAGGTCGGACGCGCCCGATACAGCGTTAAATCTTCCAGTCCAGCCGCACTGTGTAATTCCGCGGCGCTTCCAGCAGGGCCGGGCGCACGGTATACTCCTCGTTCAGCAAATTACCGCATAAAACGCTGACTTTCAGTTCTTCCGTAAGTTTGTAGGAACTTCGTACGTCCACGACCTTAAATCCTTTATTGTGTTCTCTCCGGAAATTGCGTACGGCTACGAACTCTGCGGGCTGATCGAGTTCGAGGTCGCCGAACCGGGCTTCAAAAATACCGTCGACGGCTTTCATAAAACTGTTGTACTGCACGGCGCTGCCGATCGAAAAACGGCCGATCGAATACTCGGCGTCGAATTTGAACATGTTGTTGTAGCGGTATTTCAACACATTCGTTTTTTCAGAAGTGCCGTACACAAGCCGAAGCGAATCATTGAACGATTTGTATTTCGGGTTGATACTCGTGTATCCGGTGATCAATGACAGCGTTCCCTTGCCGATCTGCCCCTGGCCGATGATCGAGATTTCGCCCCCGGTAACGCGCGTGTCGCCGGAATTCTGCGACTCGAAACTGGCGCCCAGCGTCGGGAAAAAAGTAAGGCCGGCCAGCACGAACTCCATCATGTTCTGGTATTCCGATACAAAGCCGGTAATGTCCGCGAAGCCCTGCCATTTGCCGATGCGGAAGCCCTGTTTGATACCCATTTCTGCCGTCCATCCCGTTTCGGAGACGAGTTTTGGATTGGGGCGCACGAGATTGCCCGCGCTGAAGTCGGTGCTGATAAATTTCTCCGCGATGGTCGGATACCGGTAACCCTGTCCCCACGACGCGCGAACGTAGGTGGCTTGCGCGACCTGGTAATTGGCGCCGAGGCGGTACACCGGCTTCGATTCCTTCGTCAGGCCGTTCGGAATCGTATCCGCGTTGTTGGGGTCGATCTGAATAACCTCCGGGCTTTTCAGGCGGTTTTGTTCATAGCGAACCCCCGCGGAAAGATTCAGCCGCTCGAATGCCTTGTAATCCAGTTGCAGGTAACCCGCCAGGTTGCGGTTGCGGTAATTGCCGTTGTACAGTTCGGCCTGCACAGTGGTATAAATGCCCACAACGCCCGCCGTTGCGACAAGACCCAGGTGATCCATCCGGCGCTGTATCTGGTATTCTCCGTAATACATCCGGCTGTCATTGCTCTGGTTGCCGCTGTTGTTGTTGTGCACGTAGTAATAACGGCCCAGAAATTTGTGGCGGTTGCCGCCGGCATCCACGTACTGCACCGACGGGTCGATCGTATAACGCGTGCGGCCCAGCGATTTGGAGGCCGAGCCAAGACCCGCCTGATAGGCCCGGTCGGTGTCATTGCCCCAGATGAAGAAACTTCCGCTGCGTCCGAAATTGAAATTGGAATTCAGCCCTACCGACAGCCGGTCGCTGAACCTGTAACGCAAATTGGGCGTCAAGCGGATGTACCTGCTGTAGGTATCCTTGTTGTAACTGTCGCGATACAGGCCATAGATGCCCAGTACGACGTCCAGTTTGTCAATTTTCTGGCGGTGACAGATGCTGAAACCCGTTTCAACGGGCAACTGGATGGAGGACGTGTCATGGCCCCACCATTTTTGTCTTTCATCCTTCGGGGCGCCCCAGACTTTGCCGAACACCGATGCGTTCATTTCGGGTTTGTCCTTGGCGAAGCCGGTGCGGATGTTGATGATCCCGTTCATGGCGGAAGAGCCGTACAGCGCCGAAGCGGCCCCTTTCAGCACCTCCATTTGCGCGATATTTTCCACCGGAAAATCGTCCCAGTTGGGATATCCGGCATCGACTTGCAGGGCGGGAATGTCGTCGACCAGGATCAGCACGCGGGTGCCGGCGCCGTAGGAAAATCCCGCGCCGCCGCGGATGCTCGCCTGTCCGTCGATCATGCTCACGCCCGGCACTTTCACCAGAACCTCGTCTACGGAGGTGGAATTGGTGTTTTCAATGAGGCGCGGCTTTATCACATCGAGTGAAACCGTGACCTCGCCGAGGGGTTTTTCAAACTTTCCGGAGGTGACGGTCGCTGTTTGCAGGAGGTTGTCGGCATCGCCGAGCGTTACGTTCAGTTCCGTCGTTTGTCCGGAGACAAGCCGGACGGATTGTGTCCTTTCCTCGTAGCCGATAAAGGTAAAGGTGACTTCGTAGTTGCCTGCCGGGAGCGAGAGCATATAGGCGCCTTCCGCGTCGGTGGCAGCCCCGGTTTCTCCGGTTTTTACGGTTACGCCGATAAGCGCTTCACCATTGGAAGCGTCTTTTACGACGCCTTTCAACGTGGCATTCTGTGAAAAAGCGAAGTGGCAAAACAGGGAAAGGGAAAACAGTAGGGTAAGACGTTGTCGCATAGGTATGTTTTTGGTAAATGGTTGATGGACAATAAATCCTGTATCCGAGCGACAAATAACCGGCTAACGTGAACGGTCGCGAATTCATGTTTATACCTTCCGCCGTTTTTTGCCCCTCCGCTGCAACGGCTGCTACAGCGGGGGTAAAAGTAAATAATTTTGTCGCTGTACAACTTTTCACAATATGGCTCGCATCATCTTTTTTCTTCCGGCCTTGCTGCTTTTCAGCGCCTGCACGCCTTCTGTCAAACCCGCTCCTCCCATGAACGTTTACGCCATTCGACTTTCTCCCGGCCAGGACCTGCGCAAAGAACTCGAAACCTTCGCCAAAGAAAAAGGCCTTCAGGCGGGATACATCGTCACCTGCGTCGGCAGTCTGCGCAAGGCGGTTATCCGTCCGGCCAATCAGCAGACGCCACTCGTGTCGGAACAAAAATTCGAGATTGTCTCGCTCACCGGCACCCTGTCGCCCGACGGACCGCACCTGCATATTGCGTTGTCCGACAGCACCGGCGCCACCATCGGCGGCCACCTGCTGGAAGGCAATGAAATATATACCACGGCGGAAATCGTCATCGGCGAAGCCGGCCAACTGCTTTTCAAACGCGAAACCGATCCGGAGACGACGTATAAAGAGTTGAAGATCTATGATAGGAAGTAGCGGGAAGTGCGTTTGATTGACGATTGCAGATTGCAGGATTGTTGATTTTTGATGGGGATGGCTGATTTCAGAAGTGCGATGTCAACCGGAGCGACATCCTGTATCAACAATCGGGAGTGTTTAAAAAACTGTGTCAATTCCCTGTTTGGCCCCCGACCCCTGAAGGGGAGTACTTTTCGTTGAATGATTAATTCGTTGAAAATAAACCAATTGTTTTGCTTTTTGTGATGTACGCCCCCTTCATGGGTCGGGGGTGAAAAGGGGGAATTGACACAGTTTTCCGGACACCCTCCATCAATCCTGCAATAGTCAATCAATTTACTGCCGCTAATACTTCGGCTTCCCCAAGCGCCGAATCTTGTGCAGCACGGCCCGCAGCACGATCCAGGCATGCGCGAGGAGTGTCTGCGGCAGACCGAAATGCGTACGCATAACGTCGAAGCGGTCGCGGAGGCTCTGGCGGTGGCGTTGTTTGGAAATACCGCCCATGAGATAATCCGTCGTGATAAAACCCGTATTGACGTTTTCCCGGCTTTTTTTGAGGATTTTGATACACCAGTCGTAATCGGCGCAAAGGTTGTTTTCGATAAACTCCGGCGCCAGCGTACGCCGCGGAATGAATGCCTGGTGCACCACAAGCATGCCCCCTAGGAAGTCGCGCCAGTGCAATTTGGCCGGCAGTTGACGGGTACTGAGTTCGCTCATGGTGCCTTTGGGCTCGCGGGCCTCGTT
>JAKOXM010000109.1 GCA_029781095.1 Bacteroidota bacterium | reverse complement strand
CGGGGTTCCGCCGACCATTTCCTGCGCATAAGCAATCTGGCTGAAATTTGCACCAAGGGCATTATTCAACGGGTACACCCAGGTTTGGCCGTTATCAGCACTTTTCAACAGACCGTAGAGGCTGGAAGTGGCAAACAACCCGTCGGGTGTTTCGACAACCTGCGAAATGCCGGAGATGTCTAAAGGAACCAGGCTGGATGTGTTCCAGTTCAATCCCGCGTCATCGGAATAATATGGCTTGCCGTTGGGCCCGTATGCGAGCAGCCTGCCCGAACCCAGCATACCGATATGCCAGGGTTTGTAACTACTGTTGAATGCATTGCTGCGCACTACCCAGGTATTTCCGCTGTCGGATGAAGCGTATATTTTCCCGTATGAAAAGCCGAGCGCGAGAATCAGGTTGGAGTCGGGTAGTATAAGGTAATCAAATGCCTGGTCACTGGGGTTGTTCAGGAGGCATGTAAAATACCGAAGCTTGACAGTTGGGTTGTGCCTGTCCAGCACTGTTACATTGTTGTAATCCTGCCGGACCCACAGCTCGCCCGGAAATCCGAACATCAATCTGTATCCATGAACGATTTTGGTATAAGCCGACGGCCAGCTAACTCCATTGTCAACCGAAACGATCAGGCCTTTTTGTGTCAGTAAAAACAGGGTATCGCCCGATTTCTCGACGTCTGTAATGGGCTTGCCTCCGGGTTGGAGCAACAGGGGAATGTCAAATTTTGACCAGTTGGCGCCGGCGTCTGTCGAGCGGAACAGCGCGGTGTTGAACGCTGCGTATATCTCGTTGCCGATTGTTTTTACGACGGTGGGCGAGGATGCGAAAATACCCGAATTGCTTGCCACCAGTTGGGCGCCGGCGGTGTTCCGGGTGGCGAAGCCGAAGGTGCCCGCTGCCGAAAGCCTGTTACCTTCCGGCAAAAAACTGCGGGTGGAGTAAAAAGGCTCGGGCGTCACGGATGTCCAGTTAAATCCGCCGTTAGTGGAGGAATAGAACTGGTCGTTAAATTGGGCAACCGGGCGATTCGATACTTCATCCCAACTAAAATTCGACGGAAGGTCGAAAAAACTCCCCTGACTTGCGAGGGCGGATGTGAGGTCTGCACCTGCCCAGGAATTGCCATAAGTGGCCGATACCGCTATTTTTCGATTCGACATGGCAGCCAGCACGGTGTTTTTGTGCACCAGTATGCCGCGCACATGATCGGCATTTTGGCCGGGCAGGGTCTGTTTTTCCCAGCTCGTTCCTTTGTCCCTTGAAATGTACAATGAAAAATAACCGTTGTAATTAGTCCGGTAAGTAGCGGCAATGATGCTGTCGTTGCCGGAAGAATTCTGCAACAGTTCCGAACCTCCCAGCGACAATTCCCAGGTTTTCCCCGCATCGCCGGATTTGAAAAGTCCGTCGCCAAACTGGACGAACAGCACACTGTCTGATTTGAAAACCGTGCTGAACATGATTTCAGGATTTGCCTGTTGGGGTACGTCTATGAGCGACGTTTCCCAGTTGGCTCCGGCATCGAAACTTCTGTTCAGCCAGGCCCGCATATGGGAGGGGTCAAGTCGTTGCAGGGCAAAAACAAGAATTTCGCTGCCGTAATTCTTTATCGCTTTCACTTTCCAGTTGGCCGGTATGGAAAGATGACGCGTCCAGGTTGTACCATTATTTACAGAGGTGAACAGGCCGTTTTCGGTACCCAGCCACATGACGCCGTCAGGCGTGCGCGCAATTCCTGAGGCTAACATGGGTCCGCCGTCGTTTTCCAGCACATGCTGCCATTGGGCGTTCAGGGAAAGGGTACAGACAAGCAGCGCTATAAGAGAGAGAAGTGATTTCATGGAAAAGCGTATTATAGGTTGGTAGAATTGAAGTTGAAAGTTAATTGGTACCCAGTTTTTCCGGATTTACAACAACAACCTTGTTTGCCAGCATCACGTTGCCTGCCTCCAGCACCACGAAATACAAACCCGGCGGTAGCAACTGAATATCGATGCTGAGGTGTTTGTTGCCCGCTTCCACCGGCGCTTCGAGCCGGGGCAGGCCGGTGGCGTCAAACAACCGGATACGACCGTCTGCCGGGGCAGGCTGTTGCCAGTCGCAGAAAAGGTGAAAAGCAGCCGGGTTGGGCCGCACAAGGAGTTGCCTGTTGGGTATCACAAGCCCTTCTCCCGGAACAAAGTAGACTACCTGCGTCTCGGCGGTATTCGTTCGAACGGGATTGTTGTAATCGAAATAAATATCGCAGAAGTTTTCTACATATGTGCCAAGCGGGAGGTCCTTCTTCGGCGCAACGGAGAACTTGACGAAACCGTGGCTTGCAGGTTCGTCGCTCGTGGAATCGGGCAGGAAGATGTTTTCAAAGTAAAACTCGACAACCCCGTGACCGGTCATTTTCCAGGTGCAGGGATGGCTGGAAGAAATGAACCGGAATGTGGAAGGATCCACCGTATTCCCCAGTGTATCAATCACTTTTACAAAATCAGCGGGAAAATTCCCTGTATTTTGAAAACGAATGACGTATTCGAGCGGCTCACCGCCCGCGAGCACCGCCGGCGTTATGAAACGCGGGCTTACCTGCTTGTCGTTGGGGTCGAATGAGCCTGTGGTTATGCTTTTGAGGCTGTAAAAATTGTCCGCCGGGATCTGATCGTTGTCGATCGGGACGATCGAGGATTGAATTACGACGGGCGTACTGTTGGGCGTAGCCAATGCAGTGTACACTTGAAAATGGATTATCCTTACTTCATAGGGAGACAGGGAACCCAAATCCCAGTTGAGTACGCCGCCGGAAGTCGATAGCGGCGCAGGTATTGCATCCCCGAATTCGAGGAAGTTGGGAAGCGTGACGCTCACGGCAGCGGCAGGTGTTGTAAAAGGAAGTTTGTTACGTGCCGTGATATACACATTCGTATGAAACCCCTGCCTGAAAGGATTGAAATTGCCCAGATCAATGGAGAGATCGTTACCCGGCGGAAAAGTAAGCCCGAAATCGTATCCATCCGGCATATTCGGATCGAAGATCAGGAATGCAGGATGCACCGTCACGCCGGGTAAAGGTGGTATCACATAGATCGTATCGCCTGTTGCCAGACCGTCGAATTCAAATACACCATCAACGTCGGACGTGGAGAAAAAGCCGGAGGAGGATTTAAGCAGTATGCCCCCGGTATAAGGTTGCTCGCCGGGGTCTTGTATTCCGTTGTCGTTCAGGTCATTGTAAACCAGGCCTGAAGCCATATCGGCCTTGGCAATACCGAATGAATACGTCTGAGGCCATCCGCCGCCAAATACCCGAAAGGCAGGATTTGCCTTGGCGATTCCGGGCAAAACGGTCACACGTATCGTATCGCCGGGCAGCATGTTGTCAAAACTGTATTGACCGGTTATGTCGGAGCTCGTCGTCTGGCCACCGGTTTTTTGCAATGTAACCCCTCCGGTATAAGCTGATTCCCCTGCATCCTGCATACCATTGTTATTCAGATCATTGTATACAATTCCGTATGCGGTATTTGACGGCGGGGGCGGGAAATAGATACCAAAATCATAATCGACCGGCACCCCCATGTCAAGACCGGTGGTAAAAATCTGAAACGGCGGGTTTGCAATACCATTCGGAAAGGGTGAAACGACCCGTATCGTATCGCCGGGCGACATGCCGGCAAATGCGTAGGAGCCGAAACTGTTCGAAGTTACCGTCTGGCCGTTTGATGTTTGAAGCGTGACCTTGCCTAAATACAGGGACTCGCCCGGGTCTTGCACCCCATTGTTATTCAAGTCATTATAGACTTTGCCAAAGGCTTTGGAGGTTCCGGAGGATATCACTTTAACCGTTTGCCGTACGGTACTGTCACAGCCGAGGTACGATTTCAGCCCAGTGGAATTCAAGATGACGGCAATCGGCGACGATATGGTTGTATACGGTGGCTGTTCCCAGATATAAGGCAGTTCATAATCGGGAAGCACTTCCTCCGGCAACACAGTAACCGGCAAGGCTTGATTGGTCACGCTCAGGCAGGCAGAGCCCGAAACAGGATAACATACATTGCCTGCCCTGACGCAAATGTTGCCGCCTGACAACCCGAAAGTGACTGTGATTTGTTCGCCCGCGGTACCGGGTATCTGAATATGGTTGGAAGAACTCCCGTTAATATGACTCCCGGGCGGTGTCGTCCACTCATAGTATCCTGCGTTTTGAACGGCCGGGATGGAATAGGTCGCGGTAGCACCCGGGCAAATATATTTCGGGCCCTGCGGCTGGAGCGGTTGTCCGGGCGGAAGCAGGCTGACGGAGCCGAATGTAACTTCGATGCCGAAATTGCACACATCCCCGGTAAAACCGTCGATCATCAGGTAGTAGGTCTGGCCCGGCTCGAACTGGAAGTACGCGATATCGACCGGAACACCCGACATGCCCGTACCCGGATTACAGATCAGTGCATCTTCGCCGCATGACTGGAATATAGCCGCCTGAAGGCCAAAACCATAATTGCAATTGCTGTTGGTGATGCTGAAACCGATTTCAGAGGAACCGGCGATGAACCCGTACCAGTTCGGGTTTTGCAATACAATCTGGCCGCAAATGTTGTCGCCATTCGAGGAAGAGCCATTGTTTATGCCGGTGTAACCGTCGATGTTGCAAAGAACGCAGCTCGACTCACAAAGACTGGAACCGGGTACGGAAGAATTGGGGCAGGCAGGTGTAATCTGCGCATGCGCCGAAAGACAGGTAATGGCTGTGGTCAGGAGGGTATACAGGGCGCTTCGTATCATATCGTGGTTTCGTTTCATAAAAGGAGATACAGCGCCTGTTTTTTTGGCTGCCTGAAGTACCTTTTATATTTTCAACTTCAATACGGTATGCGGGCTTGCTCAAAATTAAAGTCTGTTATCTGATAAATTCCCTTACCTTTGCCTCAAATTCACCCATCCGGTGTTTTGTCCGCCTGGACAACGAAGTTTTTTTGGATGAGCGGAAGCCTTTTAGTTTCTTTTAAAATGCCCGTATCCAATTTGCGCTTTGCCCCATGAAGGACTGCTTCCGGCAGTCCGCTGCGTACGAGACCGGATCTCCACATTTGGACCCGTTGGATTTTGCCCGTATCTGCTTCGTCTGATTCCGGACACTGAACAACGTATAACCGACAACGTATAATTAATGTTATTTAATGAAATGCCGCTCATCGAGCCCCTCCTGAAAGCGCTCGAGACAGAAGGCTATGTGCACCCAACACCGATTCAGGAACAATCCATCCCCGTCATTCTCGAACACCGCGACCTTCTTGGTTGCGCCCAAACCGGAACCGGAAAAACCGCCGCCTTTGCTTTGCCCATTCTGCAACTTCTTTTTGAAGACAAACAGGCAAATGGTTCTGATAACCAACCTGTTAGAAACGACAGGAATAACAGAACCCCGCAGGGCTACAAACCCATCAAGGCGCTCATTCTGACCCCGACCCGTGAACTCGCCATTCAGATCGGCGAAAGTTTTACAGCCTACGGACGGCACACCGGCATTCGCAACCTCGTCGTTTTCGGCGGCGTGTCGCAACATGCACAAACGGAAGCCCTCAAGCGCGGTACCGAGGTACTCGTCGCCACGCCGGGTCGATTGCTCGATCTCATGAACCAGGGATTTATCAGCCTGCGCGACATCTCGATCTTCGTACTCGACGAGGCTGACCGCATGCTCGATATGGGTTTTATTCACGACGTGAAAAAGGTTATTGCCAAGCTGCCGGCCAGGCGCCAGACGCTGTTTTTCTCGGCTACCATGCCCCCTGAAATTGCCGGCCTGGCCGATTCTATCCTCACCGACCCGGCCAAGGTGGCTGTAACGCCCATAGCCTCCACTGCCGAAAAAGTGAGCCAGGCGGTTTATTTTGTCGACAAGAAAGACAAAAGACACCTGCTGCTCCACCTGTTGAAAGACCGCGACGTCACTTCCGCGCTTATTTTCACCCGTACCAAACACGGCGCCAACCGCGTGGCCGGCGATCTCTCCAAAGCGGGTGTTCGCTCGGAAGCCATACACGGCAATAAATCGCAAAACGCTCGCCAGGCGGCCCTGAGCAACTTCAAAAGCGGGCGCATCCGCGTGCTTGTTGCAACCGACATCGCCGCACGCGGCATCGATATCGAAGAACTTTCGCACGTGATCAATTTCGAACTGCCCAATATCCCCGAAACCTACGTCCACCGCATAGGCCGCACCGGACGAGCAGGGGCAAGCGGGATCGCATGGTCGTTCTGCGAAGGAGAAGAAATCCCTTATCTCAAAGACATTCAGAAACTTACGGGCCAATTGATACCCGTTGTGACGGATCATCCGTACGCCGCCGACCTGACGGCGCCTGCGCTGCCGCTGCCCCGACAGCCAAAGCAAAGCAGCAATGGCAAAAGGCCCCAGCAGCAACCCGACCGCAACAACCAGGGCAGGGATACCGGCAACAGGGCGCCTCAACGGGAAGGTGTGATTCCGCTCCCGGAACGCAGACCCGACAGCAGGCAGCAACAGACGCCCACCCAAAAACAGGGCCCCCGGCAAAGACCCGCCGAACAGCAAAAACCGGCGGCACAACAACGCCCGCAAGAGCAAGAAAGGCCTGTACATGCACGGCCTCCGCAACAAAAACAAGCGGTACAGGAGCGCACGACACAAAAAACAAGCGAATCTGATTCTGGCTTTGGCAGCAAGCGACGCTTTTCTTCCATCCTGGAGGTATCGGCGATAGAAAAGCAACAGTTCAGCCGCAGAAACAGGGAAGATTCCAGGTTTCCGCCGAAAAAATCCGAATCGACTTTTCCTGCCAAAAACGCAGAAAGCGCCGGCCCCGGCGACAGCGGTGGCAAGAAGAAAAGCCGGGGACGCTGGAGAGGAAATAATGGAAAGGGACGGGCATAAGCCCTCTTTTATCCACAACGTACAGCAAAATAGTGGTGGCACGACCCGGGTCGTGTCGCCACTATTGCATTAAAATACCTCTGCGCCGACAACCGGTCACGGCTAATTTTTGTTTCAGAAAAAAATGAAAATATATGAGGCCGCGACCCGTTCCGTTTTTAATCCTGCTGTGTGTGTTTACGCTTATTCAGGTGTCGGGGGCACAAATAACCGAAGGCACCATTTCCTTCGAGACGCAAACGCACTTCGATTGGACGGCCTATGAAAAAGAAACGCTAAACCCCGAACTGGAAAAAATCGAACAAAGTGAAATGCCTGAAGCGGAAAAGGCGAGGCAAAAAGAGAACGCGGTCAATATGTATAACAGCGGCCGAAAATTGATGGAGCGGCTGAGCGGGACCGTTGAAAGCGTGGAATTCGTTTTTTCAAACGGGGTGGCAAGCGCCGAACGCAGCCTGAACGGGATCAGGGAAGATGAATTTACCCGTTACATATTCGATTCGATGCGTACGACGCGCTATTATTTTGACCCGGGCGGCATACTGAAAAATTTCACCATGGGCCCGGGCTCCGGGTCGTCCGCGATCAACCTCAAATATTTCGTGCGGATCGATTCTTTCGATACCAGGGACATCCTGGGTTTTCACTGCGTTAAATATTACGTCGGGTATTCAAACCTGGCAAATGAATCCCTCGAGCCGAACCTTTTCCAGTATGAAATGTACGTAACGGATGCCATTTCGCTACCCCTTTATCTGATTGACCCCGTATTTACAGAAAAAATTTTTGACGGTTGTGCATTGGAAATCAGGCACATCGATCCAAATTCACATTCTTCGTACAGTACGGTGAGCGCCACCGCCTTCCATCAGCAGGCAGATATCTCCAGACTGGATATCCCGGCAAGATTCAGGCATTAAAACAACCCGGCAAACCCGCAACCAGAAACCCGTAACCAGAAACCCGTAACCTATCCGCAACTATTTCCGCATGCACTTTCAACCTGTCTTTCACAAACAAAAACGCCCCGTTCTCATCGCAGGTCCCTGCTCCGCAGAGACCGAAGAACAGGTACTGGCAACTGCCCGCGGGCTGGCAGGCAGGGACGTCGATCTTTTCCGGGCCGGCATCTGGAAGCCGCGTACACGGCCCGGCGCTTTTGAAGGCGTCGGCTCGCCGGGCTTGAAGTGGCTGCAAAGGGTACAGGCCGAAACCGGGCTGAAAGTAACCACTGAAGTCGCCAACGGTCTCCACGTGCAGGAATGCCTAAAAAGCGGCGTGGATGTGTTCTGGATCGGCGCACGCACCACTGTCAACCCGTTTTCCATGCAGGAAATCGCCGATGCGCTGGAAGGCTCGGACGTGCCGGTACTGGTGAAAAATCCCGTCAACCCCGACTACAAACTGTGGGTCGGCGCCATCGAGCGGCTGTACAAGGCAGGATTGCGGCGCATTGCCGCCGTGCACCGCGGATTCAGTACCTACGGTGACTCCAAATACCGGAATGTGCCGCGCTGGCAAATGCCCATCGACCTTGCGCAGGAATTTCCCGATCTGGAACTCATCTGTGACGTCAGCCATATCTGCGGCAGACGCGACATACTGGCCGAAACAGCCCAGAAAGCCCTGGATCTGAATTTCGACGGACTCATGGTGGAGGTGCATCCTGCGCCTGATACTGCGTGGAGCGATGCCGCCCAACAGATCACGCCCGAGCGATTCGGCGACATGATCGCTTCCCTGATCCGGCGTACCGTGACCACCGACGACCCCGATTTTCTGGAATACATAGATCGCTACCGATGCCGGATCGACGATCTCGACGAGGAAATTATACACCTCATTGCACAGCGCATGCAACTCGTGCGCGAGATCGGATATGTCAAAAAAGACAAAAATGTGGCTATCCTGCAGCCCGAACGATGGCGCGCGCTTGCCGAAGCCTGCCACCGGCGCGCAGACAAAAACGAACTGAGCCGTGAATTCACTACGCTGTTTCTGGAAGCCATCCACCAGGAAGGCATCAACCAGCAGGAACGCGTGATGAGCCAGGCCCCGTTGGTGACCGGCGACAAGCCATAAGCCGGTTATAATTTCTTGAGCGTTTGCATCGTAACGAGCCGCCTTATCTGCCAGCAGACCGACGAGTCAACGAAAAACCCGTATTCCACCGGTATCGGAAATGAATCGTCCGGTTCGAACGTAAAACTGCTGTTTTCGGGCACATTACCAAAAAGTACCGAGTCGGCCTGTTCAGTCTTCAACCACCAGCCACCGCAACATACGCAGGCCATGTATTCCGCCCGGATGATCTGGCCCTTGCCCGCATAATATTTCCCGGGTTGCAGGGGAATATGGTCGTCATTGCCGTCATTGTCAGAATTGCAGGACCCCAGCATCGCGCAAAAGCAGACGGCCGCCAAAATTGCATTTAAAGTTTTCATAGCGATCCAATTAATACATTTATCTCACAGACCGCCCCAAAACCGGCAAAGGTTGGCTGTACGGCGAATTTTATCGGTGCAGCCGCCCCGTCATTGTTTTTTGCCAGTGCCGCCCGTCATTTCTTTTACGATATCCGGGTTGATAGCCAGGGCCTTGCCGCGGTATTCTTCCCCTTTCACGGGGTCGCCGGAAGCATAATAGGCGGTACCCAGGTCGAAGAGATAACGCGCGTTGCCGGGCGCCAGTTCGACCGCTTTGGAAAACCACATAATGGCATCCGCGTGCTTGCCTTGTACCCCGTTGGCTACGCCGAGAAGTCGGGCCGTTTCGGCGTCTTTTGTATTGTAACGCCACGATTCACTCAGATATTCAAGTGCAGTGGCGAGGTCGTGTTTTTGCTCCCCGTAAAATTTGCCGCCGTCGCGCAGGGCAATGGCAAGCCCGGTTTTGGGCTTTACGTCATCTTCCGAAAGCCGAACGGCCTGGCGGTAGTCGGCAATGGCTTCGTCGTACTGGCCGAGCAGGTAATGGCATCCGCCCCGGCTGATATAGGCGTCTTTGTAGTTGGGATGCAGCGAAACGGCTTTGTCGAGGTGCACAATCCCCTGCCGGCAATAGTCCTTTTGTTTGGCGGCATCGGTTTCTTTTGCCGCTTTGTCAAACAGGACGCCGCCGCAGGCATTGTGGATCTTGGCGCTGTTGACGGAGGTCCCCACGTCCGTAAAAAACAACTTTTCATTGCTGGCCCAGGCGGGATTGCGCGTGATCGTTTTCAGGGAAAACAGCAGCATGACGAAGCCGAAAATGCCGAGTGTCGCCTGCAGACTGTTCCCTTTTGCAAAACGAAGCAATAACGCCGCCGCTGCGATGCAAAAACCCACCGAGGGCATAAAAGCAAACCGTTCGCCCATGGCAGTACCGACGGGAAAGACAACGTTTGATACAATGCTGAGTGTCAGCAGGTAATACAAAATGCCGAACCGTATCGGGTCGCGTTTCCGGATGCCGTTCAGGGCGTACCACGTCATCCAGCCGTACACGACCAGGCTCAGCAGTACCACCGGATTGGTAAATGTTTTGAGCCCGATCTGGTTGGGGTAATAATCGTGCGTGAGCGGATGCGGCACAAAAAGCAACTGCACATATTTCAGCAGGGTGTAAAATATAGTAGCCAGTTTTTCCGCCGGCGCAAATTTAACCCATTGATTCCCTTCTATTTTGAGGAAGGGATTGTTCATGAGTTCCATGGGCGGATTTCCGAATTGCCAGTGCAGAATAGTGCCGCGCAGAATAAAAAAGACGATAAACGCCACAAAAACGGGCAATGCCGTGCGCAGAATATGTTCGCCGGATCCACCCCCGGTGCGGGAGCCCGTATGACGGAAAAACCACAAGGCAAGCGGGATCACCACCAGAAAAGTAGCTGCATTTTCCTTGGACAGACAGGCGAGAAAGAAAGATATTCCCGCAGCAAGTCCCCATATAAGTTTTTGGCTGTCAAAGGCTTTTATCGAAAAATAAAGCGCTCCGAGGCTGCCGAGCAATGTCGCGATCTCGTCGCAACCCTTGATGTTGGCCACTACCTCGGTATGGATCGGATGGGCGGCGAACAATACGGCCGACATCCACGAAAGCAGGATCGCGTACCCTTCGTCCATGGAAGGCCTGAACAACAGCAGCAAGGTCCGGTACAGCACCACGCAGGTAGTGGCGAACAGCAGCACCGTGAACAGGTGAAAGACAAAACTATTTTCACCGAACAACTGAAAAATGAAGGCAAACAACACCAGGGTTAACGGACGGTAGCGCCCGCCCATCACCAACTCCGCCTTGCCTTCCACCTTAAAATAGCCGAAAAAAGTGTCTTTCGACAAAATGCCGGAGATGCCGTCCACGCCTTTTTCCGTAAACATGTTGGACGTGATCACGATGCTGTCGTCCAGCACGAAGCCGTGCGTAAGCGTATTGGCGTACAACAGGAATGCAAATGCAAAGATCAACACGCTCTGCAGCAGCGTATTGTAAAAAAAAGCGGGCACTTCGAGGGAGACAGGTGCGATTTCGGTCGCTTTTTTCGGAACCCTGGACGGAGCCGCTTTGGGGGTTTGTTTGCGCTGTTTGGACATCGTGCGAAAATATTTGGCACCGCGAAAAAACGAAAATTCCTGCTTTTATCCGGGGTATGCAAATCTGCTGCGTCAACTGTCTGCCGCCGGCTGCCCGGCGCCGGCGCTGTTTCCCACCGCCATCATACCCCAGACCAAGGCGGCGACACGCCCGTCATGCAGGATATTATTCAGCAAACCGTGCAGAAAAAATGTCATCAGGCTGAGCGTAAAGAGCAGGATAACAAGTTGATAATCATTATTTTTTTCCTGAAAATAGTTGTGCAGCAGGCCCCTGAAAGCCACCACGCCAAGCGCGATGAAAAGGACCAGTCCCGGCCAGCCCGATTCCGACAATGCCTGCAAATATTCGGAATGAGCGCCTCCTCCGCGACCGTAGGTGCCCGGCGAACGCCCGGCTATCTGCGCCGTTATGCTGATGCGCGTCATCTCTTCGGCGTGCTGGTAAGGCATATACTGAAATTGATAGGTACCGGGACCAAAGCCGGTCCAGGGTCGGTCGCGCGCCATCCGGAAGGCACAGGCATACCGGTTGAGCCGCTCCCGGAAAGAGACATCGTGCGACAGAAAATCCTGCGCTTTTTCCCTGGCTGCCTCCCGGAAAAAAATACCCGCAAGCACGGCAATAAAGGCAACCGGCACGAACAAACGCCAGCGGGCACGAAAAAAGAACACCAAACCGGATATACCCGCTAAAAGCACCGACATCCACGCGCCCTGGCTAAAGCTGAAAAACAGGCCTATAAGCAGCAAAAAAACATAAATCTTCCAATACTTGCTCCTTCGCTCCAACCGGGCAGGCAGGAATACGACCATCGCTATCACCGCGCCGTACATGGTATGGTCGGGGAAAAATGGCATCGGGGCCAGCAAGGACTGATCTGCCCGGAAATGGTACGTAGCGTGGTGCGCAAGCGCATATACTACGACACCGGCCAAGGAAACAGCGAAAAAGAGAAACGTTTTTCGCCAAAAAAACGGGAAAACGGACAAGCCCAGCGCAAACACCCACCAGTGACCGGCCTCTACCACCCAGTATTTCCACGACACAACCGGTATGGAAGACCTGATGGCGCTCACCGCCAGCCAGGCAATCCAGATCAGGCTCATCGGCAGGAACAAATTGCCGGAAATGGCGGAACGAATCCGCTCCGGGTTTTTCAGCGCGATCCAGCCAAGGCCCAAACCGAGTATGACCGTAAGCGGCTCTTCCGGCAGGTTCATTTTCCAGGACCCGAAAGAATATTCGAACGACCAGGGTAGCAAGGCAAACAGGGCGCAATAACCCCGATGCAGCCATTTAATTGATTTTTCCACCGGGTAAAGGTAGCATGGGCTTTTCAGTATGCCGCCGGGGTTATGGAATGCGCCGGGCAGCATACCCCGATCAACCTTTGATATTTTTTTGTTTTAAAAAATATAAAATAAAACTCAAATTGTTTTAATTTTGTCCAAAACTGTAAAACAGTGCCAAACCGACAACCTGTAACAAAGAACGATCAACGTGCATTGCGGGGGCGCGGCGCCCAGATCAACCCGCCTTCTCCCTATGAAAAGATCGTCCGGGATCAGGAACCGCTCGACCGGGCACTGGTGGCCGATGACTGGGAAGAAAACCACTTAAAGACCGAATACCTCGAAACGCACCCGAAAACCATTCTCAACCGGGTAGAAAGCCCCGATATTCCCCTCGAATGGAGTATGAACCCCTACCAGGGCTGCGAACATGGCTGCATTTATTGCTACGCCCGCAATACACATCCGTATTGGGGTTACAGCGCCGGGCTCGATTTTGAAAGAAAGATTCTGGTGAAGCGCAATGCCGCAGAACTGCTTGAAAATGAATTGAAAAAGAAGTCCTGGAAAGCGACTACCGTTATGTTTGCCGGCAACACGGACGTGTATCAGCCGGCGGAACGGAAATTCGGTATCACCCGCGCCTGCCTGGAAGTATTCTGGAAATACCGCCACCCGGTGGGCGTAATCACCAAAAACAGCCTGGTGCTGCGCGACCTTGACCTGTTGCAAAAACTGGCTTCCGAACGGCTGGCGAGTGTCGCTATCAGCATTACGACCCTGAACGAGGAACTGCGGCAATTCCTGGAACCGCGCACCGCCACGGTAAAACAGCGCCTGAAAACGGTGGAGACGCTTTCCAAAGCGGGCATTCCGGTTTTTGTCATGATGGCGCCCATTATTCCGGGGCTGAACGACCACGAAATTTTTGCGCTGGTAAAAGCGGCGGCCGATCATGGCGCGCTCGGCGTGGGCCACTCGATGGTGCGCCTGAACGGCGATGTCGCGACCATTTTTGAGGACTGGCTCCGAAAAACGATGCCCGACCGCGCCGACCGGGTGCTTAATCGCATCCGCGATACGCACGGCGGCAACCTGCACGAAAAACGGTTCGGCAAGCGCATGCGCGGCGAGGGCAACATCGCTGCTATCGTCCATGAACAATTCAGGATTGCAAAGGAAAAATTCTTTAAAGACAGGAAAATGCCGGGCTACAACCTTGATCTGCACGAGCAGTTCAAGTCGCCTCAGTTACGCCTGTTTTGAATCTTTTGGAGGTGCTGTGTTAATACGTCCTGATTTTGATGTTTTTATACCAGACTTTATTGCCGTGGTCCTGCAAGGAGATTTTGCCCTTCATGGACATGCCGAAATCGGGCGCCGGCAACCCGGGGAATTTGCTTCCTTTGATGAGATCGAGCCAGCGCTGGGTAGGTTTCCCGTTTTCAAACATTTCGATCTCCACGACTTTGACGCCGTTTTGCCATTGCTCCACTTTCCCGTTGCGCGATACCAGGCGTACGGAGTTCCATTGGAGGGCCGGCTTTACGGTGACCGAATCGCACTCGATCAGGTCGTACAAGTCCCCGGCGCGGTGTTTCACGATTTTGCCGTCGGGATGGCAGGCGTTGTCGAGCACCTGCATTTCCGGGCCGGTCATCCAGGGATAGGCGTACTTCACCGTATCTTCCACGATATGATAAATGATACCCGAGTTTCCGCAGGTGTCTATCTTCCAGTCGAGCCGGAGTTCAAAATTTTCGTAGTCGTCGTTGGTCAGGATGTCGCCGCCGTCGGTTGCCTGCCAGTGGCCTTCTGCCTTAACGGCGTTCAGGTGGATGGCGTTGTCGTCTATTCCCCACATTTTTCCGACGGGTGCGCCGCCGTATTTATGCCAGCCGGCGAGGCTCTTGCCGTCGAAAAGCAGTTTCCAGCCTTCCGCCTTTTCCTGGTCGGTAAGGGTATTGTCTGCAGGCGGAGTCACAGTAGCAGTTTTGGCGGGTTCGTTGTTGCAGGCGCCAATTATAAAAAGGCCGGCCAGAAAGGTCAGAAAGGGTATCGGACGTAAAAATGAATTTAACATATCAAATTTGTCTTGCATTAGAAATTACAGCCAAGGTAAATTCTTTTTAGCAATCCAGCTTCATTACGCCAACTACCCTCCGTTATTACCCTTTCAGCCCCAAACCCGCCTTCTCCGAGATTTCCAGCATCCGGTCGATGGACTTTACGCCCTCTTTGATGACCCAATCGGGGAGTATGATTTCGGGCAATTCGTATTCCATACAGAGATAAAGTTTCTCCATGGTGTTGCGCTTCATGTGCGGGCAGTCGTTGCAGGCGCAATTGTTGTTCGGCGGCGCGGGAATAAATGTTTTTTGCGGACTGGCCTTTTGCATCTGGTGCAGTATGCCCGCTTCCGTGGCGACGATAAATTCCTGTGCCGCATCTTTGATGGTATAGTTCAGCAACCCTGTCGTGCTTCCTATGAAGTCCGCCATTTCGAGGATATGGGTCTCGCATTCCGGGTGCGCGATAAATTTGGCGCTTGGGTGGCGGTTTCTCAACTTTACGATGCGTTCGTGACTGAAAATCTCGTGTACCATGCAGGCGCCGTTCCAGAGCACCATGTCGCGGCCCGTCTTTTTGATGAGATAGGCGCCGAGGTTTTTATCGGGCGCAAAGATGATAGGCTGATCCTTCGGAATGCTTTCGATGATGGCTACGGCATTCGTGGAGGTACAACAGATATCGGTCAGGGTCTTGAGTTCGGCCGTGCAGTTGATGTAACTGACCACGATATGATCCGGATATTTCTCTTTGAATTTTTTGAAAACGGGCGGCGGGCACGAATCCGCGAGCGAGCAGCCCGCCTTGAGATCGGGAAGCAGAACTTTTTTGCCGGGTGACAACATTTTGGCCGTTTCGGCCATAAAATGCACCCCGGCAAACACGATAACGTCGGCATCGGTAGCCGCCGCTTTTTGCGAAAGCCCCAGCGAATCGCCGATATAATCCGCCACGTCCTGTATTTCCGACTCCTGGTAATAATGCGCCAGA
Source organism: Bacteroidota bacterium (assembly GCA_029781095.1). Taxonomy (GTDB): domain Bacteria; phylum Bacteroidota; class Bacteroidia; order Chitinophagales; family Saprospiraceae; genus M3007. The sequence goes on along the minus strand of JAKOXM010000109.1, from coordinate 19,268 downwards.
ATAACAGCGTTTTTTTCCTTTTTAAGGCGGTTGATCTCGGCAACGAGGTCCATTTCAGGATCTAGTTCGATATCGAGATAGCCGAGGCGGTCGAGTTTTTTTTCAGCACTGGCGATGGAAGCGGACATAATTCGTTGTTGGTTACGGGTTACGGGTTACGGGTTACGGGTTACGGGTTACGGGTTACGGGTTACGGGTTACGGGGAAACAAAAGTAGGGTGCAAGGGTTACAAATTGTAGTTGTCACCTTTATAATCAGCGCGGGTGTAAAATTGCGGACCGCAATTTCGAGAGTCCAAAAGGGTACAGAAGCGATGCAGCAATCCTGCCATGAAGCAATCGAACAATGCTTCTTCCCCTACCACACCTCAAACTCGGTTCTTCTGTTTCTGCTGCGCCCTTCAGCCGTATCATTCGTTTCTACGGGCTTGGTCTCGCCAAAGCCCTTGTATTTCAGCCGTTCTGCTGCAATACCTTTATTGATAATATAGTCGTAAACGGCTTTTGCGCGGGCTTCGGAAAGCTTTTGGTTCGAATTGGCGTCGCCGACGTTGTCCGTATGCCCGTTTATCTGGATTTTCAGTGCAGGCGCATCGGTCAGCAGCGAAACGAGGTGGTCGAGTTCGGCAGCGGATTCGGAGCGGAGTTCGGCAGAACCCGTCTCGAAAAAGACGTTGCGCAATACGATCGGTTTTGCGCCTGCGGTTGCGGGGGAGATTGCAACAGGCTGTAAATCAATATCCAGCAGAAATGGTTTGTCGAATGTGGCTGTTTCCGTGAGGTTGAAATTTTCCGAGAAGAACAGATATTTATCCTTGCTCACGTTCAAGGCATAATCCTTTCCGGCGGGCAAACATACCAGGAAACTGCCGTCCTCTTTTGTAAAGGCCGTGACGTATGATTCTCCCGTTTTCAGGTCTGTAAAATCCACCCTGGCCACGAGCGGATAACCCGTCGAGGCATCTTTCACACGGGCGCGGGCGTAGGTAACGGGTTGCGGCCGCAGACCGGGCGGGAGTTCGAACTGGTAAATGTCGATGCCGCCCCGGCCGCCGGGCCGATTGGTCGCAAAGTAAGCGGTGGTGCCGTCTAGACTCACGACCAGCATGCCTTCCTCGGCTTTGGTATTGATCGGATAACCGAGGTTTTGCGGTTTCCCCCAACTCCCGTCGGGCTGGCGGCGTGCCATGAACAGATCGTTGCCGCCCATACCGGGCAATTTATTCGAAGCGAAATACAGCGTTTGACCGTCGGGATGTAAAAAAGGCGTGTGCTCGTCGCCGTCGGTATTGATGGTCGGGCCGAGGTTTTGTGGTTTGCTCCATTTCCCGCCGGGCTGGCGGACGGCCTCCCAAAGGTCGAGGGAGCCCAGGGTGCCCGCACGGTTGCTGGTGAAGATCAGCGTTTTATTATCGGCGCCAATCGTAGGCTGGGCATCCCACTCGGGCGAGTTGATCGCACGGCTGAACGGCACCGGCTTCGTCCAGCCGCTGCTTTTGAGCTGCGACCAGTATAAATCACACTGCCCCAGTGAACCGTCGCCTTCCCGGTTGCAGGCCGTAAAGACGAGCCAGGAGCCATCCGGGCTGATGGATTCCGCGCCTTCGTTCAGGTTTGTATTCACACCTTCCACAGGTTCGGCCTTCTGCCAGACGCCATTCACCTTTCGGCTGATATAAAAATCTTCGGCCCGCTGGCCAAACATGTTCGCCGGCAACATATTGCGCGTGAAAATCATCATTTCGCCGTCGGCGGTGAGGCAGGGAAAATATTCATCCAGTTCGGTATTGATGCCGTCGCCTACCGATTGCGGGTTGAAGGGTACGGGGTTTTTGACCGCTTCGGCGGCAAAGCTCGAGTTGGCAAGCAACTGTTCGGCATCGCGTTTCATTTTGTCGTTCTGCGGACCGCTTTTCAAAAACAACCCGGCATATTTCGCCGCTTTTTCGTATTTATCCAGCGTCCAGTCGATTGCCGCCAGCCGGAAATAAGCGGCAGGCCAATACGTACTGTCTAGCGCCACCGCCTCTTCAAAATAACGCTCGGCTTTAAAGAAATCGCGGAGGTCGACATAGGTTTCGGCCAGCGCCAGTTTGGCGTCGATGAACAGGGGCTCCTCCTTCAGGGCCTTTTCGTAGTAGCCCAGCGCAATGGCATATTCGCCGAGGTCGCTCTGCTGTTTTCCTTCATTATAGGCGGAGCGCGCTTTGGCAGGCGCCGTTTGGGTAGTGAAATAGGTCTGGCAAAATACCGGTTGCACAGCAGCGATCAGGGCGAACGCAATGAGCGAATAGCGATACATAGTTTGATTTTTTGAAAAAACGCATTTTCAGGTCGTAAGTTGCTATTCGTCGCAACGACGATAAAATCCGGCCCGCGGATACCATTGGCCTTCCTGGTAGTAAAATTTGTAACGAGGAGCGATTGCGACCAGCCGGGTGTACAGCAGACCGTCTTCTTCCTGCCAGTACAGTTCTTCAATGAGCTGCAGGTCCACGATCTGGTCCGGCAGTAATTCCGTATGAAAAATTTCGACGTGTTCGAGATAACTCTCCGGGTCGAAGGTACTGACCGAATCGGTACACGAGAACAGGCACATCCGTCTATCGCCAGACAAAGGCTCTTCATCGGTGGCCATGGCGTACAAATCCACTGTGGTATCCGCCATGACCCGATCGAAAAAACGATCCATGATGGGACCGGTTTCGTCTTTCTGTATCTGGAAATCGTTGACGCGCGGGCTGGAGACATTGGTGACGTATCGGACGGCCCATGTAAAATCCGGACTGACAAACATGCTGTCGGGATCAAGGACATCCGTTTCGGGCACTTTCAGCCAGAACCGCGGCTCTTCATTGCCGGTAAACGGAGCGATTGCCAGGGTATGCACCGCAAAAGTGGCTTCGTCATCGTTGTAGGTGAGCAGTTGGCGCACCTTCACAAACCGCGCCTGATGGGGGAAAGGGCGCACATCCCAGGCTAGCTGGACTTTTTCTTCGTGGGTGACGGGGTCCACCGTAATCACGGAGTCGGGTCCACTAATGATGCTCATGAGTTCGTCGTTTTCGAGCCGGCGCGTCAGATCGGCGTCGCTGTAGGCTTCCCAGTCGCCGTTTTCGGCCATATCCCACAATTTGGCATTGAGCGAATGATTCACGTAGCCGCCGAGGCTGCGGTCGGGTTCGGTCAGTTTCAAAACGGCCAGGGTGGCAGAACGATCTTCATTGGCGGAAAACTCCAGGGGATCCGCAGGAAAGGTAAGTTCAATTTCAGCAGCCCATTTTACAGTTGAGTCCCGAAGGATGCGCTCTGATTGTGCAAAAAGGTTCAGGGTTATTAGAAGCGAGGCGAGTAGTAAAAAACTTTTCATGGCTCCAAAAACGGTTTTCAGGAAAAACCATTTTACAAACCCGCCACAAATGAGAGTAATTTCTCATCTTCCCAGGGCGCGGCCATGAATTGCACCCCCACCGGCAGGCCGTTTTCCGGGTGAAAACCGGCAGGCATGGCCAAAGCGGGGATACCGGCCAGGTTAGCCAGTACGGTGTAAATATCCGAAAGATACATCGCCACAGGATCGTCTGACTTGTCGCCGAATCGCCAGGCCACCGTCGGGGCTGCAGGCATCAATATGAAATCGTAATTTTTAAAAACATGCAGCAGGCTTTCCCGGATCATGGCCCGTACCTGCTGTGCCTTGCTGTAATAGGCGTCGTAGTAGCCGCTGCTCAGCACGAAGGTGCCCAGTAAAATACGCCGCTTCACCTCCTCACTGAACCCTTCCGTTCGCGAAAGCAGGTATGTTTCTTCCAGGTTACGCGCATCCGGGCTCCGGTACCCGTACCGGATGCCGTCGTACCGCGCGAGGTTGGAGCTCGCTTCGGCGGTGGTAAGTACATAGTAAGCGGGGATCACGTAATCCAGCAAGGGCACGCCCGAAGCGACCGGCGCCTTTTCGCCCGACACGGCGCCCGTCGCTTTGGGGGCGGTGTTGAACGCCACTGCCTCCACAGCGTATCCGCCGGCCCTTAACTGATCCATGAAATCGTGCGTAACAGAGCGAACGCCCATCTCAAGTCCCTCGCTTTCAACGGCTTCCGGAAAATAGGCGATTTTTGCAACGGGCTGTAAATCCGTGGAATTTTTCGCTTCTCCTGTAACAGAAGCCCTTTCCTTCGCACTGCCGTTTATCGTCCGCCGTCCACCGCCTGCCGTACTGTCAAATGCGTCGGGGCCTTCCATGATGCCCAGCAGGATGGCAATATCCTCCGGGTTGCGGGCCAGCACGCCGATCTGGTCGAATGAAGAGCCATAAGCGATCAGTCCGTGCCGTGAAATACGGGCGTAGGTAGGCTTGAAGCCCCAGATGCCGCAAAAAGCAGCCGGCTGGCGCACCGAACCACCCGTATCGCTTCCCAGCGCGACCAAACAGGTATCGGTCTGCACGGATACCGCCGCGCCGCCCGAGGATCCGCCGGGCACCCGGTCGGGGTCGAGCGCGTTGCGCACGGGGCCGTATACGGAGTTTTCATTCGAAGAGCCCATACCGAACTGGTCGCAGTTGGTGCGCCCGATGAGGATGGCGTCTTCAGCCAGCAGCCGTTCGACCGCCGTAGCCGAGTACAGCGACGTGAAACCCTCCAGTATTTTGGATGCAGCAGTCACCTGGTGGCCGGCATAGCAGATGTTATCCTTCAGGGAGATCACCACGCCGAACAGCCGCCCAACGGAAGCCGGGTTTGCACGGAACCGGGCATCGAGTGCCTCCGCTCTCGCAAGCGCTTCCTTGTCCCAGACCTCCACATAGGCGTTCAGGTGTTTTGTTTGATCTATTCTGGACAAATAATGCTCCACGAGGGCCCTGCAGGTAGTAGAGCCCTCGCGGATTGCATTTTGCACGTCTGACAAGGAGGTGTATTCCGGCATGGGGCAAAGATATTCGCCGGCCGGCAAAAGCGCGCCTCCCGTTTATATTCGTCTCAATTTTTGGGCTGATACCTCGCCACCTTGTTTTTAAGCGGCGGTACAGTCCGGATAAAAGCCCAGATTGCGCTCACTTCAGTATCCGTCAAAGTGGTGTGTGGAAACATCGGGTAGTACAACGGGCCGCCTTTCGGGTTTTTTCCGTACTTCACTGCCTCATAAAATTGTTGCTGCGTCCAGTTTCCGATTCCCGTTTCCTTGTCCGGGGTGATGTTGGCAGTCGGCACAATTTCACCTTCGAGATTCAGCATGGGGTTGCCGCCGCCGTAATAGCCGAGGCTTTTTTCCGGAAACAAGACATCCTGTTTGGCAAAATCTGCCGAGTGGCAGGAATAACAGGCACAAAGGCCATCGGCTATGTATTTTCCGAATGCCACCTGATTGGCGGTGTCGGGTATGGTGATCGGCCCGCGAGGCAGCGGCGGCGGAAAAACTGCCACATTGGCGAGAAATTTTACAAAAAAGTTGTAGTTGTTCGGCGGGTATTCCCTGCTGTCGGCAAGCAGCGACGGGTCGTCGGAACGCAGCCACGCAATGATCGAATACAAGTCTTCGTCGGCCATGAGCGGGAATTTGGGCATAAACGGCGGCGCCCAGCTGCCGTTCGTGCGTATGCCCGTCCGGAGAAAATAGTAGAGTTCGCCATCTGTCCATTTCCCGATACCGTGATCGGGGTCGTGGGTGATGTTATAAGAAGCCGCCGACCCGAAAACCTTCGGGACGTCCTTCAGTTCGCGTCCGGTGAGTTTCCCGTCTGCGCCTTTATGACATTCGTTGCACAGGAGTGTGGCAATCCTTGCCCCCCGGGCAATCCGGACACTGTCTGGCTTTACTTTCAGGCGGAGGATATCAGGAGGTATCTCGGCCTTGTAATTCGGTACGCCCTTTATACTGATGTAAGCCGCTCCAGTGCCGGTGATCAAAATGATGATTGCAATGAGATAAGCGATGATCTTGAGAAAGTGTTTCATATTGATTTATAGAATATTTGGTAATGAAATGCAAACAGGGGTGTTTCAGGCATCTTATTCTGCGACGCACGCATCTTGATATGAACCCGCGCCGGAAGGACGGCGGGGGATCAATGTTATTTTTCCGTTTACGCCAGAGATCGTAAAACAATGCAAAGGTGTAGCCCGGACCGGTTCAGAAAGTAGTTCAGAACGTGTTCAACTTTTGTTCAAAAGTGCGAAGGACCGCAACGACGGGGTTACCTGGCCGAAACCTTGCACCGGTCGGTTTGAATATGCGCCCGTTGCCCCGCCCGGTGGGCGGTTAAATTGTTAAAACAGTGTAATTTTTTCAATTTTTTTTGAAAGTTAAATTTACCGTAGAACTTTTCAAAATAAAATAAAACATTGTTTATCAATTATTTAAATCTAAATTTGGTGTTAAGACATCAAAATATGTCAATTGCCGACAAATATTTGTTGAAGAAAAATTTTGAAGTTGTTCAACAAAAATTGTACTTTTGAGCCATCAAACTAACAAACAAGGAGGCACACCATGACCAGCATGGAATTCAATAGTAAACTGAACGGTTTAACAACGTTGCTCCACTCCTTCGCCTACAACCTGACGAAGAACATGGAGGATGCGAAAGACCTGTATCAGGAGACGGCGTATCGCGCGTTATTCAATCGCGACAAGTTTCAACCGGGCACGAACTTCAAGGCGTGGATGTTTACTATTATGAAGAACATCTTCATAAATAACTATCGCAAAAAGGTCAAAGCCAATACGATTCTTGATACGACCGACAACCAATATTACCTTAACTCAGGCAACCATTCCACCAGCAACGCTGCCGAAGGCGGTATCATGCTGAAAGAGTTGAATGCGATGGTTTCTGCCCTTGACGACAGCATACGCGTACCGTTTGTGATGCATTTCGAGGGATTCAAGTACCAGGAAATCGCCGACGAACTCCAGTTGCCGCTTGGTACCGTGAAGAGTCGCATCTTCTTTGCCCGCAAAGAGTTGAAAGAAAAGATTTTGTCCAATTACGGGTTTCACCCGAATTAAAGAGTTTAAAAACCTGTCATTATCAGTGCCGATGGCACGAAGGCCGCTTTCCCAAAAGCGGCTTTTTTTTTGCCCCGCTACAGGCTCCGCGTACGACCGCCGTCCACCGGCAAATTGATCCCGTTGATATACGCCGCAGCCGGACTTGCCAGAAACGCCGCGGCGGCGGCTATTTCGGAGGGCTCCGCAAAACGCCGGGCGGGGACGTGATTTTTAAACTGTTCTTCCACAATCTCCCGGGCAGAACCGGTCGCCGCAGCCCGCTTCCCGATTATTTCCTCGAGGCGACCGGTGCGGGTATAACCAGGCAATACATTGTTTACCGTAATACCGAACTGCCCGACTTCATTGGCCCAGGTCTTGGCCCAGCCGGCCACCGCCCAGCGCGTGGAATTGGATACGCCGAGGTTGTCCAGCGGCTCCTTCACCGAGGTACTGATGATATTGATGATACGCCCGAAACCGGCGCCTTTCATGCCCGGAAGCACAGCCTGAGCCAGCAATTGATTGCAAATCAGATGGTTGTGATATGCGCGCAGGAATGCCTCGCCGGCGGCTTCCACAATAGGCCCTGCGGGCGGTCCCCCGGTATTGTTGACGAGAATATGGACGGGATGCCGCGTCAGCAAGGCGCGCACCTTTTCGAGCAGGGCATCCGAATCGGTCAGGTCGGCCACCAGGTAGTGGTGCCGCTGTCCGTGCGAAGTATCGAGCAAAGCGAGGGCCTCCTGAAGGCTGCTTTCAGTGCGGGCGAGCAGCGTAACATTGGCTCCAAGGGCGGCGAGTTCGAGGGCTACGGCACGGCCGATACCCGCGCTGCCGCCGCCGACGAGGGCGTTTTTTCCGGAAAGGGAGAGATTCATGTTTGTTGATTTTCAGGCGCGAAACTACGGATATGGCCGCCTGCGGGAGCAATTTTGGCAATCTTTATACCGGAAGAAAAACCAGCGGCGCTCTTTATTTCCGGTTGTTCCGGAAAAATATTTTTGCAAATACTTGCAGAAGAGCAGACTCCCGGCGTACTTTTGCCGTACGAACGTTCGGTATAATGCCAGTTAAAAAAATCGAAAAAGAGGAACTGCTCCGCCATTGCTGGGAGGTTTTCAACCGGCACGGGTATTACGGCACTTCCATTAAAATGCTTGCTGACGCCACGGGACTGGGCAAATCCGGCCTCATGCACCACTATCTTTCCAAGGAATTACTGATGCTGGCGGTGGTGGAGTATGCCCGGGAAGAACTCCGTAAATACGTGTTTTCCGTTGCACAGGAAAATCTGCCGCCCGAACAACGGCTTGAAAAACTGCTCCGGCGCCAAAACCGCCTGGCCAAGACAGACCGGCGCGGATGCTTTTTTGCCAACACTGCGCTGGAAACAGGCCGGGAAGGGCTGTTCAATGCACCGATACAGGCGGTTTTTGAAGAATGGCGGGCTACAGTGTCCAATATCCTCACAGCCATTATGCCGCCTGAAACTGCGGCGGAAACATCTTACCGTCTTTTGCTTGAATATGAAGGCTCCGTGACGATGTACAAACTCACGGGTGACGAACAGCACCTTGAAGGGTTTGTGGCAAGAGCCGTGTCGCTGTTCGGCGCAAAAAAATTAATAAAATGAGACAAATCATCACAAAATCTATCGGTTTAGGCCTGAATCTGTGGTCCCTTGCAGCACCCGGTCCCGCGGTAAAAGCCACCATCAGTTTGTTTTCCACGCCGCCCAGACCCGCTATCCGGGAAAAAGAACGCGCATTTCTCGATACGGCCGTTCAAAAAAGTCAGGTCGTGGCGGGGCAATCGATCATGGAATATCACTGGGGAGCAGAAAATGCGCCGCTTGTATTGCTGAGCTACGGCTGGGGTTACAACGCGGGTCGCTGGCGCCATTTTGTTCCGGAGCTCGTATCGGCAGGCTACCGTGTGATCGCTTTCGACCCGCCCGGACATGGTATGGCCCCGTCAGGGCAGCTGAATATCCCGGTGAACGCGGCCATTATCCGGGGGCTGCTGGAAATTTACGGACCTGCCGAAGCGATAATCGGGCATTCCTTTGGAGGAACCAGCAGCGTGTACGCTTTGCAAGGACTGCCGGAAAGGATGCACCCGCGCCGGCTGGTCATCATGGCATCATTCAGTTATGCGCCGCGCGTATTCGGCGAGTTTGGCAAGGCATTCGGGCTGTGGCCCTCACTGTACTGGCGGATGGTGCGCCGGTTTGAACAATGGTCCGGGCAGCCGCTCGAGCATTTTGACTTTGCCATGATGACGGCAAACCTGCCCCATATCGAAGGGTTATTGGTTCACAGCCCGGGCGATCCCGTCACGCCTTACAAAGAAGCGCGCCGATACCACGATTTTTGGCCTGGCAGCCGCTTGTACAGTCCGGAGGGTGGCGGTCACCACCTCGGCACACCGGATATCACCCGCGCGATTCTCGGTTTTGCCTGCACCGGTCAGATACCGGCACAGGCAGAACAACAAGAGCGTCACGTAAACGCCGGTCATGAACTGGCGTTGCATTTTTCAGGGCTGTAAAAAAGGCCGCCTCTAAACCTGCACGGTTTCTGCAACAAATGCATCACCCAGTACCGCGCGCAGCCTTTGACGCGCCCTGCTGAGGCGGCTTTTGGTGTTACTTGTCGTCCAGCCCATAGTCGAGCTGATCTCCTCTATGCTTTGATCGTGGAAATAGAATAATTGCAAGGCCGCTTCATCTGCTGTGGAAAGCATACCCATTGCTTTTTTAATCGATTCGGTCCGCTCGTTGCGCATCAGAACCTGCAGGCTGTTGCTGCCCGGCTCCTGTATATGCATGGCAGGCGATCCGGGAGCATCATGCGAAACACTGGCGATCCGTTTGCGACGCCCGTAGTCGAGCGCCGTGGTGCGCGCAACGCGGTACAACCAGGTTTTGAAACTGCTTTCGCCCCGATAGGTCGGCAAATAACGGAATGCTTTCAGGAAAGTATCCTGGGTAGCCTCTTCGGCGTCTTCCCGGCAATCGGTAATACCCATGGCGATTGAAAACACCATTTTCCGGTAGCGTTTTACGAGCACATTGTATGCAACCTGGTTGCCTTTCAGCGCTTCGGCAAGCAACTCTTTTTCGTCTTTCGGGAGAAGGGTGGTTTTTACCGGGGAAGGTGTCGGGGGTATCGATTTCCGGACGGCCGGTCCGATCAAAAACAAGGTGATCATATATCTTTCATTTGATTGTTAAACAATTGTTTTTCAGGAAAATAAGTGTCTCCGTCCCGGGTTGGCACCTTGTGTTCCGGGTATGGTATCGGGGTCCGTCAAGCATATTAAATGATTGGACTGTAACAGCCCGCTGCGATATTGCAGGACAAATGTATACGGCTTATTCCGGTATAAACACGCCTGTTGAGCAATCGGCAAGGCCCAACCAGTGGATAGTCATATATCCTGAGCAGGCCATATGCGGATCGACCACCTGTTCAGCGCAGGTTACGCCAGGCATCCTCCCATTTTGCGGCCTCTGTGGTAATATCGGCTGCGTTTTGCTGGAGCGCATTTAACTCGCCAAAGGCAATCATCTGTGCTCCGAGTACCAATTGGTAATGCATACCGAACGAATAATTTTCACCATAGGATACCTTCTTCAGAGCATCATTTAACGGCATTATCCGGGTGCGAACGCGCTGACGCTCCTGTTCGAACAGTTCCATCGATTCTTTGAGCATCTGTTCTGCCAGGTCGCGGTGTTTGGAAGCCGCCTGTTTTTTTACGCCTTTCACCTGCTCCGGGTCGTGGTCGCGGCCATATTCGCCAAATACGAACGTGGGCAGTTTTTTGATTTCAGCACCCGCCCATTCATCGATAGCCCTGTGCCCGTCCGCATACTTCTGTTGAAATTGCACATATGCATCCCACTGGTGTATCTCCATCGCATTCTGTGTCAGTTCGTTGGACAAACCGAACCAGTCCACATCGCTTCCTGCCGGCAGGTTTTCCGGTGTATTTCGCCGGCCTGTCGCGGGCTTCAAGCCTTTGTCTGCTAACAATTTGGTGATATAGGCCTGCTGTTCGGCTTCGGACATGGCCGCAAATTTTTGGGCGAAAGCAGGGTCGCTGGTCATTTTTTGCATCAGTTCGGCCGTGGCGGCGTCCATAGCCGAACGCTGCTCCGGCGATACCCGGGAGTTTTGCCGCGCGGGTTGCGGGGCGCCCATAGGGTTTTGGGTGTAAAAATTCCGGGATGCGGTCTCCAGTTCATTGTTTGCCCGTTCCAGTTTTGCGATCCAGGGGCTGTAAAATGCCTTGATATCGGCAATATCATCCGCTCCGGGATAACTGCGCTCGAAAGCCTGTTCGACGGAGGCAGGTGGTCCGGCCAATTCGTCGAGCAAAGCGACGATGTCGGTTTTGGAGACGGGCTGGGCGCCGAGCCGGGCAATAAGGAGGACGAGGGCGGCCAGGCCGCCGATGATTTGTTTTTTCATAATTTTTTCAAAGCTTAATTTTTTAGAAGGTTTTTTGGGGCAAAAAGGAGGCAGAACTATCTGATCCGCCGGTTCAAAGAAAGCGCTCCGATAACGGTGCGTATCCCTGCGATACTTACCAGTACGGCCACACACAGCAGCATTATCTTCAGGACGTCCATTTTGATTTAATTTTTACGGTTGAACTTGATTATTACGGTGCTACCGGATTGGGGACTACGTTTTTGATGGGTTTCACCGATTTCAGATAGGCAAAAACGGCTTTCAAGTCATCATCGGACATGTTGCGGTACGCCGGCCAGGGCATGGGTGGCAGCAAGGGACGGGTCCCGTCCATGCCTTTCGATTTCCCCTCCCGAATGGCTTTGAAAAATTGCGATTCCGTCCAGGCGCCGATACCTGTGTCGTCGGGTGTCAGGTTGGCGGCGTACGACACGCCCCAGGGGCCGGCAATGGCCGTGAGTCCGGGGCTGAAAACTGCCACATGCTGCTCGCCGATGAGACCTTTCTTATCGGTGTTGGTAAACGGTTCATCTGCCGGGTGCCCCATGAAACGGCGGGACATATCGGGCTCGGGGCCTTGCGGTGTCATTATTTTGGGCGTGTGGCAGTCATCGCAGCCAATCATGCCTACGAGGTATTCTCCGCGTTTTACAGGATCGACGGTGACTGTCGCCGTTCCGGGGTTTGCCGGTTTGGGGGATTCCTGTTTTTGGCAATTGGTCAGCCAAAGCGTAGCGGCTGCGATGCCAAGGGCCAGAACGAATTTTGTTTTCATTGAACTTAGATTGTGAATAGTGATATGAAAATGGATTGCGCGGTGGATTTACTTGCGATCGGCTTTAACGACAACGCTGCTTTCGTCCATTATGCCGGACAATTTGAGTTTGTTGCCCGTCAGGTCGATGTCGAATTCCAGCGTTTTGTCGCCGTTGGAATCCAGCGTAATCTTTTTGCCGGTGCCATTCAGCGTATAATTGCCGGTCACGGTATCGCTGGTATCGTCGGTGTAGTTCATCACCCAGGAAAATGTACCCGTAGTGCTGCTTTCCGTGTCAAATTGGAGCTGCGCCGAGCTGATGACGATACCTTTAATTTCCACACCCTCAATAGTAAAGGAGCCGACCTCCCATTTGCCTGCAATACCGGTTTGCTGGGTTGGCTTGTCGTCCTTGTCGTCTTTATGGCAGCTGGTAAGGGCCGGCAAAACGAGCATAAAAAGGGCAAATACGGTCAGGTTGATTTTTGAAAGAACAGTTTTCATTGCTTAATTTGAATTTTGACAGTGAGTGAATATTGTGTTTATCGGTTCGATTCAGGGACGCGGATGACTGGGGCGTAGCACGAGTGCAACACCGGGTATTCGTTTTTCTTTCGTTGGATGTATAAGGTTCCGGCGCCTGAAAGGGCTGCAGCCCTGTACAGGTTAGAAAAGCAGCCCGTCCCAAACCGGCTCGCAACGGCTTGAACCGCGGGATCATCGCCGCCGGAGGCGGCGGGACAGACTGCGCCTTATGGCCCTGCTCTTGCAGCGGAGCCTCTTTGAAAAAAAATGAAAATTCCTGGTAACGTTTGCCGGCGGGATTGCCAACAAATACAGCGTGCCTGGAAAGCATTTCAGCAGGAAATATCTGCCGGGCCAGGTGCCGAAATACGCGTTGTGCGCAGGTTTCGCCGTCCGCCTGATTCTAAATCGCCGGGGTAACGAGGGTCAGATCAGCAGCGGCAGCAAGATTGTTTTCTTTTCATTTTCTTAGCTTTTGTTCCGGATTAAAAGGATTGTCTTCACTGATTATTGATGATACAAAGATCGGGGTGTTTTACGGGGTACGATTGAAAAAAAGCGACATCTTTTGGTGAAACAGAGTTTTCATTTTCAGACACTTAGAGCAAACGGCGTATTCGATTTCGGCGCAAAATCCGACAGGAAAGTTGTCGGGTTTTTTCCCGAAAACTCTTTGAAATCACGGATAAAATGCGACTGATCGGAATAACCGAACTGATAGGTTACATCCACCCACGAGGCCTCCGGATATTGGCGTACAAAATCACAGGCGCTTTTGAAACGGATAATCCGTCCGTAGGTCTTGGGACTGATCCCGATCTGCTCCTGGAATGCACGCTGCAACTGCCGTTTTCCTACAAATACCTTGTCCGCCAGGTCGCCGATTGACTGGTATCCCGTCGCAGTACGGATGTATTCCATTGCTTCGGGGAAATAATTGGGTTGTTCTTTACGGATATCGGTAACGGCCAATCTCCTGCGGAAAAACTGTACCGTTTCCTGAAAAATACCGGTCGGAGCAGGGTTGAGTTTCAGCCGTTCAACAAACAAGTCAAGTTCGCAGCCCGGATATTCCCGCGCATCTGCAAAATCGTCCGCCAGTTCGCCCGCCGGGTGCCCGAACAGCTTCATAAATGCTTCCGGCTTGATGTTGATGCCCATCATCACGGTACCTCCGGGCGCCGACCAGTTGACGTGTTCCGTCTGCACACCTACGAAAAAGGCTTCCGGGAAAACCTTCCATTCGCCGTGCCATTTCACGGAATGGAGTTGAGGTGTCACGTGTATGATCAACTCGGCCATCCCGATCGGCAGGCAGGTTTGTACCGCAGATATCTCTGTTTCGGGGCCGTCCGCTTTAAAATACCAGATGTTTCCGAGGTATGGTTTCAGATCGGCGGGTACTGGAAAATCTTCAGTGATGAATTTCATTTTTTCAAAGTTTGTGGCAAAGGTCAGCGTGATTTGAGGGTCGGGATTGAAAAAAAGCGACATTTACATTTGATTAAAAACCGGCGGCGTTTCAGGTTTGCAACTTCGTTTTTTGAGCGTTGGCGATTGACAAACCGGCGGTAAAAAGGTTGCGTATTTCGGGTCGTTTATATGGGTTACAGTCGAATTATGTTGCAAAGATTGCCGGCTTTTGAGGGGTTAAACTTGGTAAAAACCAAGATTCGAAGTCTCTCTTGTTTGATGGTGCAAAGATGGGGACAGAACGATGTGACACGGCATCGCATGAATGGGTGAAAAAACACCCTGTCGCCCTCTTATCAGCCCTGTAACAATGAAAATTCATGTGATCGACTCGCTTTGATGTTGCAAAGGTGCAGGTGTGAAGAAAATTTCCGGGTTGTAAATCACGCCAAATAACAGACATATCACGCCAGTCGCCAGCGGAGGAATACAGCATACGGCGGCCCTTTGTGTCGGGCTGCAACACAACATGAATCATCCCGAATTTTTGCAAAAAGCAGGGAGATTTGGTTTCAATCCCCGATTTCAATCGTGGGAGAACAAGGCAGACCGGCAAACAACGGTTTTAACCGCTTTCAAACGCCTGGCCAAGCATGTAAAAACCGTTAAAACGGTTTGAAATCTTCCGCTTTGCGGCATTTTCCACGATTAAAATCGTGGTTAAAAATTCGGGAAGGCTCCTTCAGGCCTGTTCCATCTGAATCATGAAGATGTCAGGTCAAAAAAAACCTGTCCGTTTTATCCAGAAATCGCTCGTCGGAAAAGCCGCTCCGGTTCATAAACAATACGCTTCCCCTGCCCGATCCGGGGTATATCCGGAGTTCGCAGTAATATCCGCCGCCACCGCCGGCGTGGGAATTATAGGCATGCCCATTCAGGGTACCCGTAAACCAGGACAGGCTCATTCCCGAAGCGCGACCATCATTGAGGTGGTTTTCGCGAAACATTTCCCTGCGGCTTTCCACCGAAAGCAGGCGGCTGTTCGCGGCAAGCAGGTCCTGAACAAAGGCGATAAACGCGGCGGGTTGCCCGATCAGGCCGCCATAAGCCGAGCCGTTGACGTAAAAGGGGAGAAAACTTCTCCATCCGTCCGTTTTTTCACCTATAAAACGCTTTTTGTCGAGGAAAAACCCGAGCAGGAGGTTGCCAAAACTGAACGCCTTATGGTAGCCCGTGGCAACATTCCAATCGTCCTGTATCACAAAACCGAGGTTTTTGCGCACACCCAGCGGTTCCAGTATTTGCCGCTCTATATACCGGCGGTAGGTCTGGCCGGATACCTGTTCGATCACCCATCCCAGCGCTACGTGGTCGAGATTGGAATATGCAAATTTTTCATTCGGACGGGAGCGCGTTTTAGGGTTTTTATGAAAAACGCGGTTGAAAAATGAATGCTCGTCGAACGCAGCGTCATCCCCGGCACGGTGTATCCAACTGATGGGCAGCGGATTGATGAGTCCCCCGCTATGCGACAGCAAATGCCGGATGGTAATATTGCCGCCATACGGGAATTCGGGCCAATAGTTTATTACCGGATCGTCGAGGCGCAATTTGCCCTGTTCGGCCAGTTGCATCACTGCGATTGCAGTAAAAGTCTTTGTTACGGAAAATCCGTAAAAAGTACTTGACGGCTTCACCGGGATTCCCGCTTTGAGGTCGGCTTTTCCGCATGAAGACTCGAACAATATTTTGTCCCCATCAAAAAAGGCATAGTAAAGTCCGGGGGTATTGCGGCTTTCGACCTGCTTTTGAAGCAATTCGGTGACAAGGCGTACAGGATTGTTTTCAGATGTTGGCATAACTCAAGTTTTTTGTAACCGGTTGGCATGAGATCAAAACCCTTTGGAAGTAAATAATCTCTGCTAACCGGTTACACCTTGTTTAAAAATCTACTTCCAGTAATGCTTTCAACTGACGCTCGTTAACCCATTCCGGTATCAACCGGAGCAAAAAATTTCGCAGACCGGCCAGCAACCGGTTGTCCGATTGCGCCATTTTGCCCAGGTTCCAGGAATTATTGACAATATAATGCGTCCGCTTCATGCGGCGTTTTTCGAAGGCGGCAAAGGCTGTTTCCGGTGAAGAATGCCTGCCCAGTTCATCTGCCAGGATCACAGCATCTTCCACGGCCTGGCAAGCCCCCTGCCCCATATTGGGTGTGGTGGCGTGTGCGGCATCGCCGATAAGAACGATGTTGCCAAAGGCAAATTGCGGCTGGGGTTTCAGATCGATGATGTCGTTCCAGATCAGGTCCTGATCGCGGGTATGCTGCAAGATGACCGGAACCGGCTCGTGAAACCTGCCGAAAATACGCGCCAGGCCCTCGATGTTCATGTTTTGCATGGCTGGGTCGTCCTGCGAGGCATTTACGCAGGCAAACCAGTAAATCCGTCCTTTTGTCAGCGGTACGATGCCAAAGCGCCCCTCCGTTCCCCAGGTTTCGGAAGCCCGCGTCAGATTCAATCCCGGGTTGTCGATCACGGCACGCCAGCACGTATAGCCCGCATACCGCGGTTCCGAATCGGGCAGCAATTGGCGCCGGATCGGCGAATGGATGCCGTCGGCAACGATCAGACAATCCGTATCATGCGTACTGCCATCCCGAAAAAACACGGTCGTCCCGGTCCCGTTTTTGGCCACTTTTACCGCATGTTTTCCGGTATGTATCTGGTCGGGTTCCAACTCCGCCAGCAAGGCGTTATGAAGATCGGCCCGATGGATGGCAAAGTTGTGGATGCCATACTTGCGCCCGATGGCGTTTGCGTCCGCGTGGGTAATCACACGCCCGTCGCGATCCAGGATGCTAAAAGCAGGCAAAAAATGACCTTTTGTAATGATCTGTTCGCTGATGCCGAGTCTTTGATACCCTTTCACGGCATTGGCTGCCAGCATAAGGCCGGCCCCGAGCGCCCTGATTTGCGGCGCGGATTCGAATACTTCTGCCCGGACACCTTTTTTGCGGAGGGCGATGGCTGCCGTCAGGCCGGCAATACCGCCGCCCAGGATTGTGTGCGTTTTCATTTTAATAAATTGATTATGGGATACACAGATTAATTACTTGCCTGATACCGGTGTACCT
Organism: Bacteroidota bacterium; assembly: GCA_029781095.1. Classification (GTDB taxonomy): domain Bacteria; phylum Bacteroidota; class Bacteroidia; order Chitinophagales; family Saprospiraceae; genus M3007. Next base: position 1,960 of record JAKOXM010000109.1, on the reverse strand, counting down.
GGTTTTTAATAACGGGCACCGTTTTCAGGTAAGCGTAGATGGCTTTTACTTCCGTGTCGGTAAGCGCGGTATGCGGCGACATCGGATAATGCAGCGTTCCGCCGCCCGGTTTTTTGCCATATTTGACGGCATCGACGAATTGTTGCTCCGTTAGTTTGCCAATACCCGTTTCGGGGTCCATCGTGATATTGGCGGCCGTAATATGCGTTTTTCCGTCGAGGTCGAGCATTTCCGTGCCGCCACCATAGAATCCCGGGGTTTTTTCAGGTTCGAGGTCATTCAGGGTTTTCAGGTCAGCGCTGTGGCAGGCGAAACAACCGAGTATGCCGTTGGCCACATACCTGCCCAAGGCAACTTTATCCGTCGTATCGGGCTCGATGATGGGTTTCTCGGGCAATGGCATGGGGCCGAAGGCAACATTCGACAGCAATTTTACGAGGAAATTGAACTGGTTTGGCGGGTATTCGCGCGCGTCGGGGGCCACTACCGGATCGGGTGAGCGCAGCCATGCAATCACGGATTTCATATCGTCGTCGGACAGGTGCGGAAATTTGGGCATAAAAGGCGGCACGTATTGGCCGGTTTGCGGGCGTATACCCGTGCGAAGGAAGTAGTACAGTTCGCCGTCGGTCCAGTTGCCGATACCATGAACTTTATCCTGCGTAATATTCAGCGAATAGATCTCGCCGAATTCCTTCGGAATATCGGTGCGATGCGAACCGGTCAGTTTTCCGGTTTCCGTTGAATAGTGACACGCGCTGCAAAGCATGGAAGCGATGCGCTTGCCTTCGGCGATGTGTACCGAGTCGAGGTCGACTTTCAGGCTTTTTACCTCTGCCGGTATTTCGACCGGGTAATTTGGTATTCCTTTAAACTCGATATAGGCGGCAAACAAGCCTGCAAGCACTACTACCCCGCTGAGGAAGTAACCGAAAATTTTCATTACTTTTTTCATGAATTCTGTTATTTGATTGTTTTCAAAGCATTTTTCATTCGGGTATCTCCCGATTTAGCACGCAAAGGTGCGGCGCCCGCCAGGCCGCGGCAATCACACGAATGTGCGATCAAATGCCTTGCAGACAATGTGTTTTGGAATTTGACATCACATGAACCAGGGAATGCAATGGATAGGGGGCAGTAGCCATGTCTATGGCAGACAAGCCATATCCTGTGCCAACCAGACAAAACCGGGCGACCTTACAGCAATAATGACACGTGATAAAGGAAAGTCAGGAACGCTTACAATCGCTTCTTATAGATCAGCCATCCAATCCATGCGGGCCATACGATGGCCAGTACCAGGTACAGGTTGAGCCCCGTTTCAGCGACAGATTTCAGTCCCGCCATGTTGCCGGCGCCGTCGGCCAGCGTAGCGCCGCCGAGCAAGATGGTTACGATGCCCAAAGCCCTGAAATCCTTTTTGAGGACGAAACCAAGCCCGAGCCACCATACGCCGCAAAGCAGCACTTCCAGGATATTCCACATGCCGCCGTAAACAATCCAGGAGACGTTCTCGAGTCCTGATTGCAGCACAGCGCGCCCGGCGGGGTCAGCGACCAGATATCGCTGCATTTGTTGCGGCCACACGGAAGCAAGGATCGCTGCGCCGATAGCCCCAACGAGCACATAGGCTAATCCGCAGAAAGTGAAAACATTAGCCCAGGGAGTTTTGGCCATTAACCGCTCGTGCAGATAAAAAATGACGGGCAGGAGCAGCAGGTAATAACCCAGCATATCGAGCAGCATGGACCACTTGCCTGCCTCGTAATGGCTTGAATAATTCAACAAAATCGTGGGGTCCGAAAAGGCATCGAAGTTGAATTCGACGGCAAATGCACCGATCACCATACTGCCGAGCGCAAGCAGTGCAGAAAACATCGTCAGCAGACCGGTAAGACGTTGATAACTGGTTGTTGTTTGCATTTTATGTCTTCATTTATTGACGATACAAAAGTCGGGG